>DAOUQO010000213.1 GCA_030625565.1 Aliiroseovarius sp.
GGCCGCTTGGCGGTGCGGCGCATCAGCGCGTCGATATCGGCGTCCCACCACATATTCAGCGCCCCCGAGGCCCCGCCGCCAACCGCAATAAACAAGATTGCCGCCAAGCCAATGACCGGATGAACGCCAATGGGCGCGACAACCAGCCCGACCAAGGCCGTGAACACAACCAGCGACATCACCCGCGGCTTAAGCAGCGCAAAATAGTCGCCAAAGCTGGCATCGGTTTCGTGGGTTATGGCGGTTGCGTCAGACATGATCCCTCCTGATCGTTCCTGATTTTTTCGGGCAAAAGGCTGGGTCTAGTCGGCAACAGCAACCTGAATAACACGCGGAGTTCCGGCATATTCGGTGATCGCCCCGTCCAGCCAAGCGTCGTAATCCGCCTGCGTCACGGCCTTAACGGTGATCGGCATATAGGCGTGATCTTTGCCGCATAATTCGCTGCACTGGCCGAAATAAATGCCTTCGTTGCCCACATCGACCTCAAACCACAGCTGGGAAATCCGGCCTGGCACCGCGTCTTGTTTGACGCCAAAGGCAGGCATGGCCCACGAATGGATAACGTCCGACCCTGTGATATTCATCACCACAACCTTACCGGTTGGCACAACAATTGCTGTGTCGGTTGCCAGCAGAAATTCACCGCGTGAATAGCCCGCGCGTTCAAGTCGGGCGACCATGGCGTCATTCAGCACATAATCAACGGCACCGGCGGTGTAATCCTCGTCTTCCATCGTGGCGGGATGGCCGATCATGTAGCTATCAAATTCAAACTGGTGCTGGGGATATTCATAGGTCCAATACCATTGATTGCCCGTGACTTTGATCACAACATCGCCTTCGGGAATGATTTGCTGCTTGAACAAAACCGGCAGCGAAAACGACCCAAGTACCACCAGAATAAGCACCGGAATCAGCGTCCATGCAATTTCAACCCCGGTATGGTGCGTAAACGTACCCGGCGTCGGGTTGGCACGGCGATTAAACCGCACCACCGAATACCCGATCAGGCCAAATACGAACAATGTGATGATCGTAATCACCCATAGCAACATATTATCCAGCCAGAATGTGTCACGCGCGATTGATGTCGCAGGCGGCTGAAAGCCCAACAGCCCGTCAACAGGCGCGCCTTTTATCTGTAAATCCTGCTGGGCAAACACTGCGCTCGCAGATAATCCGGCATATAAAAAAGTGGTAATCCCTGAAAAGGTCGCAAAAAGGGTGCGTATTTTCCCCATGAGCCTTGTATCTCCCTGTTTTTTGTTGGCGTTCTCACTCACCAACATCTTCTTTTTCCACTCGCGCGTGTGGAAATCTTGTGTTCTTATCCAAGTGAAACCATATTAGAACGCGTCTAACAAGGAAAATCGCGCGCTTTTGTCGCAGACCATAGCGACGCGCCTCAAAATCCAGTCAGAATTCTAAGGAATACCATGCAGAAAAATCCAGCCTTTCGCCCGTTTGAAACCTACCTTGACCGTGACGATACCCTGACGGTTCTGCGCCATGCCACCCAAGGCGCAGATGATGGCGAATTGTTTTTGGAACGCAGCCGCTCCGAGGTGCTGGTGTTTGACGACGGGCGCGTGAAAACCGCCAGCTTTGATGCCTCTGAAGGGTTCGGGCTGCGCGCGGTGCGTGGCGAAACCGCCGGCTATGGCCATTCCAGCGAAATCAGCATTCCGGCGATGCGGCGCGCTGGCGAAACCGCGCGCCTTGCGGTCGGGGATGGCGGCGGCGCGCTGGCGGATAAACCGACCCAGACCAACCAGAAATTATATACCGATAATGACCCGCTTGAGGATGCCGAATTTCCGGTGAAAATCGAAACTTTGCGCCAGATTGATGCCTTTACCCGCGATCTGGATAAACGCGTTGTGCAGGTATCTGCCACCATCGCCGCATCGCTGCAGGAAATCCACATCTTGCGCCCTGACGGCACGTTAGTGTCTGACACACGGCCCATGACGCGCCTGAATGTGTCCGTCATAGTTGAACAAAACGGGCGACGCGAAAGCGGCGGTTATGGCGGCGGCGGGCGCGCGATGCTGTCGCCCCTGCTGGACGCCGACCACTGGCAGGCCACCGCGCATGAGGCCCTGCGCATTGCGCTTGTGAACCTTGATGCCACCCCTGCCCCCGCCGGTCAAATGGATGTGGTTCTGGGGTCTGGCTGGCCCGGAATTTTGCTGCACGAGGCCGTGGGCCATGGGCTAGAAGGCGACTTCAACCGCAAAAATACATCCGCATTTTCCGGCCTGATTGGCCAGCAGGTCGCGGCCAAAGGCGTAACCGTTGTGGATGACGGCACCATTCCTGACAGACGCGGATCGATCAGTATCGATGACGAAGGCACGCCCAGCGCGCGCAATGTACTGATCGAAGACGGCATTCTTATGGGCTATATGCAAGACCGCCAAAATGCCCGCCTGATGGGGGTCGCGCCAACAGGCAACGGGCGGCGTCAAAGCTATGCGCACACCCCGATGCCGCGCATGACCAACACGATCATGGAAAACGGCACCGCCACCCGTGATGAGGTACTGAGCGAGCTAAAGGACGGCATCTATGCCGTGGGATTTGGCGGCGGCCAAGGTGATATAACCAACGGTAAATTCGTTTTCTCCTGCACCGAAGCATACCGCGTGCAAAACGGCAAAATCGGCGCGCCGGTTACGGGCGCAACCCTAATCGGCGACGGGCCTGCCGCAATGAAACAAATTCGCGCCATAGCCAACGATACCGCTATGGATCCCGGCATTGGGTCGTGCGGCAAGGCGGGCCAGTCTGTGCCCGTGGGCGTGGGCCAGCCAACCCTGCTGATCGGCGGGCTAACGATTGGCGGCGCAGGAACATAACACCCCCTTTGGTCCGGCATCGCCGGGCCGCGCCTGACCTTCCCGACGGGAAGGCGCTTTTCGCCTCCCCCCCGCCTCCCCAAGGTCAAGCGCAGCCCTTTGGCAAATCCCTACCGCAACCTGAATTTATTACGCAGCCCAAGGCCAAACAAAAACAACAATGCGAACCCGCATAGGGTTTGCAGTCCACCAAAAAACTTTAGGAATACAGGAATGTCATCAGAAAAGCCGCTGTAATAAACCTTGCTAAACCCCGAAAATGGCAGGGTGTTTGAAATACTCCAACCCAAAGATTTTACAAATTGCGCTCCGGTTGCAGGCGCGCCCATCTCAAGATGAAACAACATAAGCGGCCAACCCAGCATTACCACCACGCCCAGCCCAATCAACGGTCGCCGCACGGAATGGCCGTAATCTGAAACCACTTCAAATCCCGCGAATAGCCAGCGGGTCAGCCCCTTTTCCCCCTGCTTTTTCGCCCGCATTTCCTGACGATGAAAAAACTGTTCCTCATCAATCTGAAGACCCTTATTCATAAACAGGCGCAAGCGGTTATAGGCGCGTTTTTCCTGCTCCGCCGCCTCAGAATCATCGGGTATTGGCGGCCAATACTTCAGATCACCTGCCCCGACTGAAAAGGTTGTATCCTCATACATTTCTGCC
>DAOUQO010000044.1 GCA_030625565.1 Aliiroseovarius sp.
AAATGACGCTGGGGGATTTAACCAGCTTTTTAGCAGCGCAGTTTGAACAGGTGGCGGAAGATTTCGAAATTCTGGAGGTCGCCCCCATGGCTCTGACCGTTAAAAAGCTGGTCAGCCAAAAGCACCTGCGCCCCGGCGGCACGGTATCAGGCCCCGCCATGTTCACCTTGGCCGATGTCGCAATTTACCTTGCGATCATGGCCATGGTCGGCCCCAAGGCGCTGGCGGTGACCACATCTTGTTCAATTGATTTCATGCGCAAACCGGCAGCAAATGCCGACCTGATTGCCAAAGCGCAGCTGTTGAAGCTGGGCCGCGTGCTGGCGGTGGGCGATGTGCTGATATATTCCGAAGGTCAGGACGCGCCTGTGGCGCGCGCCAGCCTGACATATTCAATTCCAAAGGGGTGAATTTATGGGGTATAATAATACCATATTTACAAGTCATTGTTTTTGCATAACTTAATAGGCAAAACAGCGCTTGACTGTGTGCGTCAAACCCTTAGAAACAGCCCATCCGAAACCCACAAGGGCTATTCTTATGAAAACCTTCTCTGCGACCCCCGCAGATATCGACAAGAAATGGATCCTGATCGACGCTGAAGGCGTTGTTCTGGGCCGTCTTGCTTCGATTATCGCTATGCGTTTGCGCGGCAAACACAAGCCAACTTTCACACCGCATATGGACATGGGCGACAACGTCATTGTCATTAATGCAGACAAAATCCAGCTGACCGGTAAAAAACGCACCGACAAAGTGCATTACTGGCACACGGGCTATCCGGGCGGCATCAAATCGCGTACGGCGGAACAAATTCTTGAGGGAAAATTCCCCGAGCGTGTTGTGACCAAAGCCGTTCAGCGCATGTTGCCGGGCAATAAATTGTCCCGCCAGCAAATGACCCATTTGCGCGTATTCGCAGGTACCGAACACGGTATGGAAGCGCAGAAACCTGAAGTTCTGGACGTGAAGTCCATGAACAAGAAAAACACGCGGGAGGGTTGAGCATGACCGACGAAATCAAATCTCTGGAAGAGCTGAACACTGTTGCCGAGGGCGTAGAAGCCCCCGTCGCTGTTGAAGAAACTATCGCCATCATGCCAGAGCCACAGCGCGACGCGCTTGGCCGTGCCTATGCAACCGGTAAACGTAAAGATGCGGTTGCCCGCGTCTGGATTAAACCCGGTTCCGGTAAAGTTACGGTTAACGGCCGCGAAATGAACAAATATTTCGCCCGTCCGGTTCTGCAAATGATCCTGCGTCAGCCATTCACAATTGCCGGTGTCGAAGGTGAATTCGACGTTATGGCAACTGTCAAAGGTGGCGGGCTGTCTGGTCAGGCTGGTGCGGTTAAGCACGGCATTTCCAAAGCCCTGCAATTGTACGAACCCAGCCATCGCGGCGCATTGAAAGCCGCCGGTTTCCTGACCCGCGACAGCCGTGTTGTGGAACGTAAGAAACCCGGTCGGCCAAAAGCGCGTAAGAGCTTCCAGTTCTCAAAACGCTAATCCGGTCTATATATTTATTTGGAAAGGGCTGCCTGCGGGCGGCCCTTTTTGCTGTTATATGCTTGGATTAATTGCTGCCATATTTTGCGACGAAATTTCGCAAGATGCGTTCTGGCATAGTGACGTTTTGATTTTGCACGTATTGGATCAGGTCGTCGGCGTCTTCTGGCCGGAAATAACCTTTGTTTTTGTAGATACGAATGCGGGTTGCGAAACCGTTCCCGTCGGCTTCGGGGTGGAATTGCGTGGCGTAAACATTTTGGCCGGTACGGATCATTTGAAACGGGCAGGGGGTTGAATAAACCAGCTGCACAGCCCCCTTGGGCAAGGTTTGCACCGCTTCTTTGTGGCCAACGAAAGCAAGAAAATCATCTGAAATATCCGCAAGAAGTGCGTCATTGCGGCCAGCATCGGTTAGGCGGCATTCAACGGCACTAACCGGTTCTCCATAGCTTTCCTTGGAAACAGAACCCGGGGTCAAATGGTGGCCCAGAATGCCCATGCCATAACAGCAGCCAAGAAATGGGATGTCACGTGCGACAATTTCGGGCATCAAGCCCATGATCGTATCTTCGATACGTTTTTCCATGGGGCTTTTGCTGGCTTCATCATCAGATACACAACCCGGCCCACCACCAACGATAATCCCTGAATATTTATCTAGATCAAGGTGTTGTGGAAGGTTGTGAATGTTCAGACATATGCGGTGAACCTGTGATTTATCCAAGTGGCTTTTGGCCAGAAGTGCCTGGAATTCATCATCCGAGGCCTCGGATTCGGGCCTGAGTTGCAAGATTAGGAAGGGCTTCATGCGAACCTTTTTATGGGGGGCTTAGCTGCCCCAGTTGCGCACCACGCCGCAATCCATATGGACAAAGTTTGATCCGGAATATTTGCCAACGCCACCGGCATTACAGGCCATCGCAGCGCGGAACATCTGGTTGACCGAGCGGCTTTTCAGGCGCAAATCGGCAGCTTGGCCGCGCATGTGCAGTGAATTGCGCGCAACCCCGCGTGAACGGCTGCGCAGTAAGGCGTTGGTTTGCGGCGAACGATAGCCCGACAACAGCAGGTAAGGTTCACTTATATCCAGCAACGAATGTGACGCGGCCATAATATCAATGGTGCGGGTGTCGATTGTGGTGGCTGTATCAATCCGCCAGTCACGCATAAAATAATTCACTTCGTTCAGCGCTTCGCGGATATATTCGCCTTCAAGCCAATAAATCGAATTTATGGTTTCGCCCGTGCGCCCAGAATACATTGCGATCCGGCGCACATCGCCGGCACCACGCAAGAAACTGGCGGCTTTGGAAAAGGTAGGGGCGGCAGTTACCGCACTTGCCGCAAACGCACCAAGAAGGTGGCGGCGTGTCATGTGGGAACTTTGGCCAGATTTTTTGCCGGAAATATGGGGTATATTCATGTCTTCAGCGTGTCCCGTCGCTTGCTTTGGTTATCACACCAAGCCTTGTTAGTTCTGGTCGGGGTTTGCCCCGATCCCTTTTGCCGGATCCCGTTTGTGTGGAAATCCAACGATCACTTCCCCAAGTGCAAGAACGTTATGACACAGCTCGAATCACAGGCCAAGGGCGGATTTTATCAAAAGGGCTTTTTCAAGACAAATCGGCAGAAACTTGCTGAAAATACTGCGGGTGTGGTAATCCCCGCCGCTCTGTGAGGGATTTTAACAACTTAGATGGGGAAAACCGGAACTTTACGCCATTGTGATTGGACTATTGCGCGGAATATCGCCAAAATCAGCCGCTATAATAATAGTGATTCAAGCCCGTTTAGGGTGCTGAGGGATAATAATGATTTCATATATGCGGCCAAAGGGCCTTTTGGGGCTAATTTTAGGGGCTGCGTTATTTGCGACGGCAAGCATGTCCCCCAAACCTGTTTTTGCGCAAACCCAGTTTCCTGCCTTTGCGCAGGCTGTTGCCGAGGCCGCCGCGCGTGACGATGAAATCGCCGCATTCTACCGCCAGAACGGTTATGCCCCGATCTGGACCGGCACAGGTGCCGAGGATCGTGCGCGTCGTGCAGCGTTGATTAACGCCTTGGCGCGGGCCGATGACCACGGCCTGCCGCTTGCCGCCTATGATATTGACGGGTTGCGCACCAGCCTTGGTAGCGTTGTCAGCAAACGCGATCTGGGCCGCCTTGAGGTCGAAATGAGCCGCCTTTTCCTGCTTTATGCGCGCCACATTCAAACCGGTATTGTGACCCCCGCCGAAGTGGACAGCGGTATTGTTCGGCAGGTTGATCTGCGCGATCGTACTGAATTGTTGAATAATTTTACCAACGCCGTTCCGTCGCGGTTTTTGAAAGAACTTGCGCCAACGACCGGCGAATATGCCCTGTTGATGAAGGAAAAATTGCGCCTTGAGGGGCTTTTGGCAAGTGGCGGTTGGGGGCCGGCTGTACCGGTGCAATCGCTAAAGCCCGGCAATCAGGGGGCTGCGGTTGTGGCCTTGCGCGATCGCCTGACCGCGCTTGGTTATCTGGAACGTTCATTCACCCAAACCTATGACGCCGAAATTCAACGCGCTGTACAGGTTGCGCAGGCCGATTACGGGTTAAACCCCGATGGCGTTGCCGGTTCTGCGACAATTAACCAGATTAATGTTCCTGTGCAAAAACGCCTGCAAAGCGTTCTGGTCGCGATGGAGCGTGAACGCTGGATGAATTTTGACCGTGGCACACGCCATGTATGGGTGAATATGGTCGATTTCACCGCCAAGATCATTGATGATGGCGAGGTAACGTTTCGCACCCGCGCTGTGGTTGGTAAAAATACCGGAGATCGCCGCACACCGGAATTTTCGGATGTCATGGAATTCATGATCATTAATCCCAGCTGGAATGTGCCGCGCTCAATTGCCACCAAGGAATATCTTCCACGAATGATGGAAGATCCCAGCGCTGCCGGACATCTGGAACTGGTCGACGGTGGCGGGCGCGTGGTTAGTCGCGACAGCGTTGATTTCGAAGCCTATACCCCCAGAACATTCCCCTATCGTTTGCGCCAGCCGCCATCGCGGGGCAATGCGTTGGGGCTGGTGAAATTCATGTTCCCAAACCGGCACAATATTTATCTGCACGACACCCCGTCCAAAAGCCTGTTTGCCCGCGATGTGCGCGCCTTTAGCCATGGCTGCGTGCGTTTGGGCGACCCGTTTGACTTTGCTTATGCGTTATTGGCAAAGCAATCTGCAGATCCGCACGGCGAATTTCAGGCCGCCCTTGGGTCGCGCCGCGAAACCCGGATTGACCTTGTGCAACCCATTCCTGTCCACCTTGTGTATCGCACGGCTGTGATGCCCGCCAAAGGTAATGCGCAGTATCGCAACGATGTTTATGGCCGTGACGGGCGTATTTTTGCCGCCATGGTTGCCGCCGGAGTGGTTATTGCGACACCTGCCAGCTAAGCGGTTTTGTGAACAATAACGGGCGTAGGGCTTCCTTGCGCCCGTTTTTTATGTCAGGAGCGGTGACATGTCTTTTACTTTATCTGAAATAGCCTCTGCTCTTGGGTTCACGTATTTTGGCGATGGCAATCTGCGGCTTGCCGGCTTGGCTGAACCTGCCAATGCGGGGCCGTCTGATTTGGCCCTTGCAATGGATGAAAAATACAGCGGCGCGGTGCGTGAAACCAGCGCTAGGGCTGCGGTTTTATGGCCGGGTGCTGACTGGGAAACACTGGGCCTTGAGGGGGCAATTATTGCCACCCGCGCCGCCGGAGTTATGCCCGGACTGACACAGATGATGGATCAGGGGCCCGATATTGCGCCGGGCATTCACCCCAGTGCGGTGATTGATCCGACTGCGACCATCGGGGCGGGGGCCGCAATTGGCCCATTTGTTGTGATTGGTCCTGACGTTCATATCGGTGAAAATGCCCGAATTGGTGCGCATGTCTCCATTGCGCGCGGGGTGGTGATTGGCGTTAATTGCCTGCTGCATGCGGGGGTGCGCATTGCCACCGATACCCAGATTGGTCATAATTTTATCTGCCAGATGAATACCAGCATCGGTGGGGATGGCTTTTCGTTTAAAATCACTGATAACAAAAGTTCGGTCGAGGCCCTGCGCGAAAATGTTGGTGCAGCCGGGCAAAGCGAAACCTCAGTTTCCGGGTCCAGCCAGTGGGCGCGGGTGCATTCACTGGGCAATGTTGTGATTGATGATGATGTTGAAATTGGCACTAATACCTCGATTGATCGCGGGACTATCAGGGCCACCAGAATTGGCCGTGGCACCAAAATCGATAATCAGGTCCAGATTGGCCATAATTGTGAAATTGGCGAAGATTGCCTGATTTGCGGCTCCTCGGCTCTTGCTGGATCCGTGAAAATGGGCGATCGGGTGGTTCTGGGGGGCCAAACGGGGGTGTCGGACAATCTGTTCATTGGTGATGATGTCATTGCGGGTGGCCGGACCTCGATCTTCAGCAATGTTCCGGCAGGGCGGGCAATTTGGGGAACACCAGCGGTACGCATGGAAACCCAGATGGCGATTAACAAAGAAATGCGTCGTTTACCGCGTTTGGCTCAAAGAATTCGCAATTTGCAAAATACAGACCCTGATTTAGGCAAATAACGCTAGGTAAATCACTTCTTCTGGTTGTAGGATCGCAAAAATGCAGGCTTCCGGAATGAAAGGAATCGTGCGTTGACAATGCTCTATGCACATCTCCCACCACCATAGGGGGAGGGTTACTGGTTTTTTGCTATGCCAAGTCTGTACTGAGTGATGAAAAATGATTTGGGGGCAAATATGCGGCGCGTTGTAATAACGGGGCAGGGAACGATTAATCCGTTAGGCCATAATGTGGCCCAGACATTGGCAATGATGCGCGAAGGCAAAAGCGGCATCGGCCAGATGGATTTTCAAGATGTGGAACGCCTTTCGGTGCAAATTGGCGGGCAGGTGCGGGGATATGACCCTCAGGCGCATTTCAGCCGCAAACAATTGGCGATGTTTGATCGCTTCACCCAATTTACCCTGCTTGCTGCTGACGAAGCCCTGTCGCAATCCGGGCTGGAATTTACCGGCGAATTGGCAAACCGGTCAGGGGTGGTTTTGGGAAATTCCGGTGGTGGAATGAACACCCATGACGAAAGTTATCGCACAGTATTTGAAGCCGGTAAAAACCGTGTCCATCCTTTTGTTATCCCGAAATTGATGAGCAACGCGCCCTCTAGCCATGTTTCGATTAAATGGAACCTGCGCGGGCCGGTTTTCACCCTTGCGGCGGCCTGTGCTTCGTCAAATCACGCCATGGGGCAGGCATTTTCGTTAATCCGCACCGGCCAAACCGACGTGATGGTTACCGGTGGCACCGAGGCAATGTTGTGTTTTGGCGGCATCAAGGCATGGGAAGGCCTGCGCGTCATGTCCCACGACGCGGTGCGCCCGTTTTCAAAAAATCGCAGCGGTATGATACAGGGCGAAGGTGCCGCAGTTTTTGTGTTCGAAGAATACGAACATGCACGCGCACGCGGGGCCAATATTTTGGCTGAAGTCACTGGTTTTTCGATGAATTCCGATGCCTTCGATATCGTCATGCCCAGTCAGGAAGGCGCAACGCGCGCTATTAATGATGCCTTGAAAGATGCCAAAACCAACCCTGAACAAGTGGGATATGTGAATGCCCACGGCACTGGAACCAAGGTGAATGACAGGGTCGAATGCGCCGCCTTGGCCGATGCATTCGGAGATCACGCACAAAATTTAATGGTTTCATCAACAAAATCAATGCATGGCCATTTGATCGGCGGCACTGGCGCGGTTGAGCTGCTGGCCTGCATTATGGCGCTGCGCGAAGGTGTTATTGCGCCGACCATTAATTATCAGGAACCTGATCCTGACTGCCCGCTGGATGTTGTCCCCAACATTGCCCGCGAGGCCAGCGTTGATGTTGTTGTTTCAAATGCCTTTGCTTTTGGCGGTCTGAACGCGGTTATTGTACTGGCCAGGGTCTGAGCACAAAAAAAACGCCACCCAAAGAGGGCAGCGTTTAGTGGTTTTATAAAAGCGCTGAATTAGTTGATTTCAGGCACTGGAAGTGAATCAAAGCCGGCAGTGAAGCCTGTTAATGACAGGTTCAGGACAACTTGGTTGTCTGGCGCGCCTGCGGGTACAATCATAATCCGTGCTTCAGCGCCGCGTTTATAGGCGGCAACTTCCTCTGCCGTCAGGCCGATCTGTGATACACAGCCAACAGTTGCGCAGAATTTAAACGGGTAACGTTTTGCCGGATGGCTATCGATGCCAATGGTCAATTGCTGGGTTAGCAATGTTTCCAGCGGGGCAATAATTGTAATGCCAGCCGCGGCCTCAAGGCCCGGGGGCAATGTCAAAACGTTGATTTCGGCGATAGGCTGGCCTGCTCCATCCTTAAGCAATTGGTACAGATGGCAAGGATCAGCGCCCTCGGGGTTAACAGTACAGCGACGTTCCCAATCATTAAAAACTTCATCTACATAGGTCGTGCCGGGTGCACGTTCTGCGCCCACAACTTGCCCCATACTTAATTCATTCACATCCGTGCCTTCACCGGCAGCTGTATCTTGCGCGCTAAGTGGTGCGGCGAACAGTAGGCTTACCAAGCCCAAAGCGACTGAACTTGTGAATGTTTTCCAGATTGTAGTGCTCATTATAAAATCCTTTTATTAACCTGTTTGGGCATTTGCATATCATGCACTTAATCTAATGTCAGATTTTTTATTATGTATTTCTGAAACCCACCGAACTTGGAAAATGATGTATTTAAAAAAGAAAAGGGCCCGCAAGCCGGACCCTGTTCTATCGTTTTTTATTTCTCCCTGCCGGACTTGCCGACTTCGGATACATTATAATGCAAGGCAAGTTGGGTCAACTCATAAGTGAATATATAAAGGTGCGCATAAAAAAACCGCGCCAAAAGGCGCGGCAGTCTAACAGGGAGGAAGTTGCCCAAGCGTAAAAGGACATGCGCCCGAGCCTCTTTATACTGGCAGATACTTGTTAAGATTGTATGTTCATGCAGGAATAAATATTTCGAATAAGGAATTACTGAATGCAGGACCGGATATTCATAGGCGGCGGCGGGGCAGAGTACACCGAAAAACAAGGGCTTTTACTGAAATATGCCAATCGCCACGGTTTAATCGCCGGCGCCACAGGCACAGGTAAAACCGTTACTTTGCAAATCCTTGCCGAAGGGTTTTCTGCCGCAGGCGTTCCGGTTTTTATGTCGGATGTCAAAAGCGACCTTTCAGGGTTGGCATTGCCCGGACGCGAAGATTTCAAACTGCATGACGCGTTCACCGCGCGCGCTGATACCATCGGTTTTGACGATTACGCCTATAATGGTTTTCCGGTCACTTTTTGGGATCTGTACGGCAAGGCCGGCCACCCTGTGCGCACCACGATTGCCGAAATGGGCCCGCTTTTGCTGGCGCGGCTTTTGAACCTGACCAATGCCCAAGAAGGCGTTTTAAACATTGCATTCCGGGTGTCCGATGACGAAGGTTTGCCGCTGCTGGATCTTAAGGATCTGCAGGCATTGCTAATTTGGGTCGGTGAAAATGCGCGCCAGCTTTCGTTGCAATTTGGCAATGTATCGCGCGCATCGGTCGGGGCGATCCAGCGGGCCTTGCTGGTTTTGGAAAATCAGGATGGCGAAATGTTGTTTGGCGAACCTGCGCTTGAACTGGCTGATCTGATGCAGGTTGACCCTGACGGTCGCGGGCGCATTTCCATTCTTGCCGCGGATAAATTGATGGGCGCACCCCGCCTATATGCGACCTTCCTTTTGTGGTTGCTGAGCGAGCTGTTCGAAACCTTGCCAGAGGTCGGTGACCCCGACAAACCCAAGCTGGTATTCTTTTTTGACGAAGCCCACTTGCTGTTTGATCGCGCCCCCAGGGCGCTGGTCGACAAGGTTGAACAGGTGGCGCGTTTGATCCGCTCCAAGGGGGTAGGCGTGTATTTTTGCACCCAAAATCCGGCCGATATTCCAGAAGATGTGCTTGGCCAGCTGGGCAATCGCGTGCAACACGCCTTGCGTGCCTTTACCGCGCGGGACCGGCGCGAATTGCGCCATGCGGCAGAAACCTACCGCGACAATCCCCGATTTGACACCGAAGCGGCCATTCGCGAAGTCGGGGTGGGCGAAGCCGTGACCTCAGTGCTGGAACGCAAAGGCGCCCCCGGCATGGTCGAACGCACCTTGATCCGCCCACCATCCTCACAGCTTGGCCCGCTTGGCGACAAGGAACGCGCGGCCATTATCGCAACTTCGCCAATAGCCGGAAAATACGAGGAAAAAGTTGACCGGATCAGCGCCTATGAAACCTTGAAAGCCCGCGCTGATACTGCCGCAAAAGATGCCGAAATCGCCGAACTTGCCGAGCAGGAAGAAACCGACCCCGCCCGACGTGAATACCGCACTGGCCGGCGCTATTCCGGTGCGCGGGTTGAACGTTCCAGCGCGCGCACACGACGACGCAAAAGCGAAAGCTTTGGCGAGGCAATCGCAGGTGTCGTGATTAAGGAACTGAAAGGCACAACCGGCAGACGTATTGTGCGCGGCATTTTTGGAACCCTTTTTAAGGGGCGCTAAAGCGGGCGTATTTTCAGTTTGGTAATGCGATTTGCCGCGCGTTCCAAAACTTCAAAGCGATAGCCATGAAATGAAAATACCTGCCCTTGGGCCGGAATAATGCGGGCCTCGTGAATGACCAGACCGGCCACTGTGTTGGCCTCGTCATCAGGCAGCGCCCAGTCATTGGCGCGGTTCAGGTCGCGAATGGTCATCGCCCCTTCGACAAAATAATGACCGTCTTCGGCGGGCTTTACGTTTGCCTCTTCTTCGGGGTCGAATTCATCGGTGATTTCACCAACGATTTCCTCCAGAATATCTTCAAGCGTGATCAGGCCTTGCAGTGATCCATATTCATCAACCACCAGCGCAAAGTGGGCGCGGCGGCGCAAAAACTGCCGCATCTGATCATCCAGACTGGTGGTTTCGGGGGTGAAATAAGGGGCGGTGGCGATGCTCATGACATCAAAGTCCCGAAATGCATTCGCGCTGTTATTTTCAGCATTAATGCTGGATAATTGCACATCATACATGGCGCGCGAAAGGTCCTTGGCGTGGATTATCCCAATGATATTTTCGGGGTTATCACGATAAACCGGCAGCCGCGTATGGGCGGATTGAAGGCATTGCTCAAGCACCTGACTTGCGGGCAAATCAATATTAACCGTTTCAATTTGGCTGCGATGCAACATTATTTCATCGACATTCCGCTCACTTAAATCAAGCGCACCAAGCAGGCGGTCGCGGTCTTCTTTTTCGACATTACCTTCGCTGTGGCCCAGTGAAATCGCCCCTGCAATTTCTTCGCGAACCGCAAGCATCTGGCTGCCGGGGGCAATGCGCAGGCCGAATATGTACAATATTGCACGGGTGATAAAACGCACCAGCCCAACAATTGGCGAGAACACCAAAATGATAATGTGAATGGGCCATGCCGCTTGCGCTGCGGCGGCTTCGGGGCGGGTGATTGCATAGGTTTTGGGCAGGACTTCGGCGAAAATCAACACCAGAAACGTCATAACCAGGGTTGCCAGCGCCACGCCGCTATCGCCAAAGGCACGCGTAAACAATGATGTCGCCAGCGATGCGGCCAGAATGTTCACCAGGTTATTGCCCAGCAAAACCGATCCGATCAGGCGTTCATTATCTTCAGTGATATCCAGCGCCCGTTGTGCGCCGCGCGCGCCCTTGTCTGCCTTGGCCCGCAATTTGGCCCGTGATGCAGCGGTCAGCGCGGTTTCCGAGCCGGAAAAAAACGCCGATAAAACCAAAAGCACAAAGATTGCCAAAGCTCCGGTCCAGAAAACGGGCTCGATAAGGCTGGGTTCGGGTGGCATTTGGCTCGTCTTTCTGTTGGTTATACTGTTCTATGGGTTATGGGGCGGGCGGGCCGTTGTTTCAAGGGCCTGCATGTTTCATATACAGGAGTGACCTTGATGCGCCAGCTTGCGACAATCCTTGCTGAATTTAGCCAGCTACAACTTACAAGCAGCGCCGATCAGGCCCGCGCGATCATGCGGCTTTCGTTAATGGATTGGTGCGCGGTTGGCCTTGCCGGCATTAATGAACCCGCCGCGCGAATTACCCGCGATATTGCTGTGGGCGAAGGCGGGCAGGGGCGCGCCAGCATCCTTGGCGCGCGGGGCCTGTATCCTGCACGCGCCGCCGCCATGGTTAACGGGGTGACAAGTCACGCGCTTGATTATGATGATACCCATTTCGCCCATATTGGCCATCCGTCGGTTGGCGTAATACCGGCTGCGCTCGCCGCCGCGCAGATGCATGATCGTTCGGGTGATGACCTTGTTGATGCCGCCCTGATTGGCGCCGAGGCCTCGGTGCGCATCGGCCTGTGGCTTGGGCGCAGCCATTACCAATCTGGGTTCCACCAAACTGCAACAGCCGGGGCGTTTGGCGCATGCATTGCAGCGGCGCGCCTTTCAGGGCTTAGCCCCTTGCAAACAGCACATGCCCTTGCCATCACCGCCTCGCGCGCGGCGGGCCTGAAGGCACAGTTCGGCTCGATGACCAAACCCTATCATGCAGGCATGTCCGCCCAAACAGGTATAGAAACAACCATCTTGGCAAAAGCAGGATTTAGTGCGCAATTACAATCGCTTGATGGCGAAAATGGCTTTGGACAAACCCATGCAGGGCAGGCCAATTTGGATGCGTTTGAAATGTTAGGCCAGCACTGGCTAATGACCGATGTTAGCCACAAATTTCATGCCTGCTGCCATGGCACCCATGCCATGATAGAAGCCCTGCTAAGCCTGCCTGCGCCACTCAAAACCAGCCGTATTTCAACGATAAAAATTGACACCCACAAACGGTGGTTGAATGTCTGTAATATCCCCACACCCGATAATGGCCTTGAGGTGAAATTCAGCTTTGCCCATATCGCGGCAATGGTGCTGCAGGGGGTAAACACTGCCTCCCTGAACAGCTTTAGCGATGCCTGTGCTGGTGATCCAAACCTGATGTCACTGGCCCAAAAAGTCAGCGTGCAACCAGTGCCTGATCTTGCAGAAACCGCCAGCCGGATCAGCATAAAAACAAATGACGGGCAAGAATTCACCGCCGAATTCGACCTGAACCAAACAATGAAACTTGAACTTCGACGTGATAAAATATTGATCAAAGCACAGGCCTTATTGGGGCCGGAAAAAGCCGGAAAAATATGGCAGGTACTATCCGACCTCCCCCCAAATCTTAACATCTTTGTTCAAGAAATATCCCCGCCGGAGGCCTAAAATTTACCGAGCAAAGCGAGGCTTGGCCCAATCGCGCCCCGCGCGGGCGGGAGCAGATCTTTATTCAAAAATCACGCCATGACTGGCCTTAAACAACAGGCCCAGCGCATGATTTCGCGCCGCAATACGCACATTTTCACGGCCTAAGGCCCCGAATTCTACTGTTTCAGCCCAAACCTTCCCCTTAACGGCAAGCCCAAAACAAACCCGCCCCTCGGGTTTATGGTCCGAGCCACCAGGCCCGGCAATTCCGGTAATAGACACCGCCAGATCCACCAACAGGCGTGAACAGACGCCCTTGGCCATCTCGATCGCCACTGCCTCGGATACCGCACCGAATTTTGTTAATGTTTCTTCCTTTACCTCCAGAACCGCGACTTTGGCCGCGTTGGAATAGGTAATGAACCCGCCTTGAAAAACATCGGATGCCCCCGGCGTTTCGCTCAAAGCTGCCCCCAGCATTCCGCCCGTGCAGCTTTCTGCAATGCCTATTTTCAGGCCTTCCTTGCGGCAGATATCTAACAATTCGGCCGCATTCATCCCATTAGAACCAAATGCGAAAATGCCGCCATGCCTGACATGATTACAGCAGCGAAAATGCCGGCAAATATATCGTCCAGCATTACCCCGAACGCGTCTCCGCGTCGGTCTGCCCAGCCAATGATCCATGGTTTCCAGATATCGAAAATACGAAATAGCACAAATCCGGCAACCCATCCCGGCCACGGAAAAACATGCGCCTCGGCCCCAGCATACCACAGCCCTGCCGACAGGGGCAGCAAGGTCACGAACATGCCTGCAACTTCGTCGATCACAACCTCGGATGGGTCGTGGTCACCGGTTGCGCGGGTATAGCGCGCGGTCGCCCACCAGCCCACAAGGAAAATAATCGCTGTTGCTGCCACAAAACCGGGAAATCCAAACGCCCAGTGTACGGCCCAAGCCACTGGAATGGCCGCCGCAGACCCCCAAGTGCCGGGCGCCGGGCGCAACAGGCCTACATAGCCGAAAGTCGCAATTGCTTTGTTCACAGATCACCCCCTGAAAATTGGTTAATACAGTTTATGACTTTAGCATAGTAATAGTGGCCATGGCGGCAATCCCTTCTTTGCGTCCAGTAAATCCCAGCCGCTCAGAGGTGGTGGCCTTAACGCTGATGCGATCCAGATCAAGTTC
>DAOUQO010000172.1 GCA_030625565.1 Aliiroseovarius sp.
CTATGATGATACCTACCTGACCCCGATGGGTTGGCAGGCCCGAAAAGGTGCGCCACATACCTTTGATGTGGGCGGATTTCGCGCCATGCTTGGACGCCTTAAGGCCAATACAGAACCCGAAATATCGGTACCGGTATTTGACCGTGAACTTGAAATTGCGCGTGCCGGTGCGCGGATGATAAAACGTGAAACCCGCATTATCATTGTCGAAGGTAATTATCTGTTGCTGAATACAGCCCCTTGGTCGGGACTGCGAAATTTCTTTGATGTTAGTGTCATGCTGGGTGTTCCGGTTGAAACACTAAAAGCACGGCTTTACGGTCGCTGGGCCGGGCTTGGGTTTTCCAAACCCGAGGCAGAAAAAAAGGTTGCCCAGAATGATCTTTTGAATGTGATGCAGGTTATTGAGCAGAGCAGCCCCGCCGATTATATGGTGAAGAATGAAGGCTAGGCCTCTGGCCCTGTATTTGGCCCCATACGTGTTTCCAACAGGTGCGCGCTGGGTGGATTACAGCCATCTTGTTCGCAATTCAGCGCGGCCGCATTAGCCGCCCATTTCAGCAGGCTTTCAATTTCGGCTGCATCGAGATGTTCAAGGGATTGTGCATCCAGAAAGTTGTTTTTCAACAGTTGCGCCAGCAGTGTTGCGGTGAAGGTATCACCCGCGCCAACCGTGTCGCGTAGTGCGCGCACCTTTGCGGGTTTGATTGTGACCTTATGGTTTTTTGTCAGGGCAAATGCGCCGTGCTCCCCCATGGTGACAACCAGTAATTTGGCGGAACTTTGCGCCAATAATTGCGCGGCCGCTTTGTCCAGATCTGTGGCGGGGATCAACCATTCCAGATCCTCATCGCTTAGTTTTAGCAGGTCTGTACTGGCCATAACGCGGTCTAGCCGTGCCATGAATTCAGTCCGGTTATGGATGAAAGCAGCGCGAATATTTGGGTCTAATGCCGTAAAAACCCCCTTGGATTTTATGGTGCAAAAATAATCGGCCCACGCATCTGCGTCGGCCCCGCCGGTTAAGGCAAGGGACCCAATACATAGCGCTTTAGCCCCTTCAGGCGTGGCTTTTTCAAGCGCAGCCAGTGTCACATTTCGTTCGGCAGTTTGTTCACGATAAAATTGGTAACTGGGAATTCCGGCGTCGATCGACACCACCGCAAGCGATGTCGGGGCGGGATCACGCGGGGCCAAAAGGGATACATTTGCATCCGTCAGCGCATCGGCCAAAAGATCGCCAAGGCTATCTGTTGAAATTGGTGTCAAAAATCCGCATTCAACCCCTTGGTGCCCCAGTGCTTTGGCGCAATTAAAGGGCGATCCGCCCGCATTTGCCTGATAGGACATAGGGGGTGCATTTTCATCTAATTGGATGAAATCAATTAGGTTTTCACCTCCGACAAGTATCATTTCAACCCCCTGAGCCGTATAGTTTTTCGATGTTATCTTACTAAGATTTGGTGGCAATTTCCAATAAAATTTTGCGCGCTATATCTTCTCGTACCGCCTTTTGGAAAATCATTTCCTGCGCCACAGTATCAATTTCAGCGCCCTTTGCCCCGGCGCTAATGGCGACATTGCGTGCATGCAGCCCCATATGTCCGCGTTGAATGCCTTCGCCCGCCAAGGCCCGCATGGCCGAAAAGTTTTGTACCAACCCAACTGCTGCCATCACCCGACCCAGCCTGTCGGCGGTATTGATATCCATGATTTTCAGCGCGGCCTGTGCCGTTGGGTGTGCTTTGGTTGCGCCTCCGACAATTCCCACCGGCATTGGTAGTTTAATCCGCCCCAAAAGGTCGCCATTTTCAGTTTTTCCCCAGTGGGTCAGGGGGCCATATTGCGCGGCCTTTGTGGCGGCGTAGGCATGCGCGCCAGCCTCAATCGCGCGGGTGTCATTTCCGGTGGCCAAGGCCACGGCGTCAATGCCGTTCATGATGCCCTTGTTATGGGTCGCGGCGCGGTACGGGTCGGCAGCAGCAAAGGCATAGGCGGCTAACATCGCGTTGATCATTTCTGCCCCTAAAAATGCCACTGGCCAAACCGCCTGCGCGCGTACAAGACGGCGGTCAGCAAGGTTTGATAAAATCCGCAAACCAACGCGCGCGCCGGTCCAGTTTTCCAGATGCGGCGCCAAGGCTTCGGCCATAGTGTTCACGGCATTTGCACCCATCGCGTCACGCACATCGATGATCAGATGTACGATTAAAAATCCCCCGACAGGGCGCAGTTCAATATCACGAAACCCGCCTCCAAGTTGCACCAGCATTGGGTCACAGGCATTACATATCTGGGCAATTTCAGGTTTTTTTGCCTCTAAAATTGCCATTGTGACTGTGATGTTTGCCACATCCATTAATTGAATTTGTGCAATCATTTCAGGGGCATCTGCGTTTGTTGTGACCCCGCCGGTTTCGCGACACGCTAGCGCACCATTGCAAACTGCGGCGACCACGCTGCTTTCTTCGCTGGCCATGGGCACCAGCACGTCAACGTCATCAACAATCAGGTTTGTGGCGATGCCAAGCGGCACTGACATAACGCCAATCACGTTTTCAGACAGGTTGTCAGCCAGATCCCCTTCGGCGTTGGCGGCCGTTTGCAAATGGTCAAGTTGCGCTTGGGTTAAGCCGGTAAGTTGGGCAATTTTCGTTAGGCGTGCGGCGCGCTCAAGATTGTGAAAGCCGGGTAGGCGAGAGCTGTTCATGATTGTCCCCAGATTGTTTGCACAAGTGAAGCAGGGGGCGCGTGGCGGGTCAAGCATGCACATGAAAACCGCCCCGGAAGCAGGTTCCGAGGCGGGATTTAAGGCAGCGATGGATCGGGGGAAATTACCAGCCGAATTGAAACAGCAAGCCCGTGCCGTAATCGCCATTTTGCATAACCTGGCCGTCTGTACCTTCGCCAAATTGGAAGATGCCATAAGCATTGCCGTCACCATTTTGCGAAAGAACACCAGTGTGGCCGTTGCCTTCTTGCTGAACAACACCCCAGTTGCCATTGCCATTTTGGCCAATACCGGCGGCGTTGCCGTTACCGTTTTGCAGGACACTTGCGTCGCCTTCCAAGGCGCGGGCGATGGCAAAGATGGCCAAACCGGTGCGGATGGCGTTGGCCTCCTCGGTATTTGCCGGGTCAATCTGAACCGAAAATGATCCAGCAGCCGTGGCAGATGTTGCAGATACCAAAGTCGAGGCGGCGAGGATTGCGGAAAGAATAATGCGTTTCATGGATTTTCTCCTGAGTGTTTGTTTCTAGTGATTAAAGTTCAACTGAAGGGCAACGAAGGGTCATGCCATTCCAGTCAAGGGTAAGGTTAATGTCGAAATTTTCGGGGTCACCGTTCATCATGGTCTTCCCAAGGGTGACGTCGTCGCCTGCCTCCAGATCAAAGGGGCCACCTTGGCGGATCATGGATGTGCCGCCGTTTCCGGATTTGCCGATTTGCAAGGAATAGGTGCCGGTGATGTCTTCGTCTGTGGCAAGACGGGCGGTGATTTCAACCATCCGGCCTTTGTCATCCAGCTCAACCGCGCAACTGATCGGAAGGGGGGCAATTTCGGTTGCTGAACTGGCTGCTGAACTGCTGGCTGCAACCGCAACACCAAGCGAGATGAAAAGCATTGCAGCGGCTGGGATCGGGTGGGGGAGGAAAGATGTCTTGGTCATTTCATTCTCCTGACATGGTGTGAGTTTCTGATTTTGCGGGCAGATGGCAGGGAGGAAAACCACCTGCCCGCTGGGCGGATTAGGGGGTGATTTAGTTCTGAACAATCACCGCCACGTTACCAAAACCAACCTGCGTGCTGGTGGCGCTGTTGCCTGTGCCGCCTTGGATCACTGCAACCGCGTTGCACGTACCATCCTGGGCTACATCTGCGGTATGGTGGCCGCCAAATTGGGCAACTCCGGCGATGTTGCAAGCGCCGTTTTGGGCAATGCCTGACATGTTGTCGTGACCTTCTTGGCCAACCACTGTCAGGTTGTCGAAACCGTCCTGTGTGGCAATCGAAGTGTTACCCCAACCGTTTTGATATACGGTCATTTGGTTCCAGGCGCCGCTTTGCGCACCACCGATTTGATTGTTAACGCCCCACTGGTCAATGGTGACCCAGTTGTCGCCGGCAAAGGCAGGTGCGGCCATTACGATAAGGGAAAGAGCTGCTGTTTTCAGGGTTGTTGTAAAAGTCATTGTCGTATTCCTTTTTGGTTTTGTTAATGCGTTGTGTGCCGCGTTTAAGTTTCAGTCTGCGCCGTTGTCTGCCCGTTTCGTTATGTGTTGGTCGGGAACGTTGGTGCCGATGAACTATTGATGCCCCGACCTGCTCTAGCTAAACAATATCGCCGCAAAGTTATGACTTAACGTAAGGGGGTGGGGGCGTTGTTATCGCCTATCAATCATAGTAAAGCATAATAAATACAATAACTTATGTGACTGTTTGTGCCCTGGATATTTGCAGGTTTCACATCAACTTTGAAAATAAAATATTCTGGTAAGATTTGTAAAGCTGACCATCTCTATGCCCAATCAGGTAGGCATACCGGTTATTATACAAAATATTGCAGGTATTATGATGCGTCAGTGTCGCTGGCGGGTATGCCCCAGCCTTGCAACTTGCGGTATAA
>DAOUQO010000258.1 GCA_030625565.1 Aliiroseovarius sp.
TTTTTATGACCGGTCATGGTATAACCGCGCTGGTGTCGAGCGGGTGATGGGGTTTTGCTCGCCTGCGGAATATCTGGAATTTATGCGCCAGACACCGGAAATGGAACGGATGATGGTGCGTTCGGGTGTCCAGCTGTATAAGTACTGGTTCTCGGTCACGCGAGAGGAACAAAAGCGCCGCTTTGACAGTCGGCAAAATGACCCGCTAAAGCGCTGGAAATTGTCACCGGTTGATCTGGCGTCCCTGTCAAAATGGGATGATTACACCGAAGCCAAAGAGGCGATGTTCTTTTACACCGACACGGCAGATGCACCTTGGACCATCATCAAGTCAAACGACAAAAAACGCGCGCGTCTGAACACGATGAAGCATTTTCTGTCAACGATTGAATATCCCGACAAGGATTATGACATCGTTGGCCAGCCCGACCCGCTGATTGTCGGTCATGCCAGCCATGTGGTGCATGGCTCGGACCATATTCTGGGTGCCTCGCTGCACCCTGATCAGCGCAAGGGTGGTTAAGCCAAACACGCGCCTCTGGTTTTTACCCCGTGTTACCCTTATCTAATAAGGGAAACGCGGGGTATTTTTATGTGGAATGAACGGTATTCAAAAGCGGGCTATTTGTTTGGCACCGAACCGGCGCAATTTTTGCTGGACCATCAGGCCTATCTGACAGCCGGGGCCAAGGCGCTGGCCGTGGCCGATGGCGAGGGGCGAAATTCGGTTTATATGGCTGAACAGGGGCTGGATGTGGTTGCGATGGATGGATCGCACATCGCGGTTGCAAAGGCCCGCGCGCTGGCAATGGCACGCGGCGTTGATGTGGCATTTCACGAGGCAGATATTGCCCGGTGGGACTGGACCAAAGGGCAATATGATCTGGTGGTTGCGGTGTTCATCCAGTTCGTTGGCCCGACGCAGCGCGATCAGATTTTTGCAGGCATGAAGCACACCTTGAAACCCGGCGGGGTGCTGATGCTGCACGGCTACACCCCCGAACAAATCGCGTTGGGCACGGGTGGCCCACCGCAAGCCGAAAACATGTATACGGCCCCGATGCTGCAACAGGCATTCGATGATTTCGAGATGCTGGAATTGCGCGCCTACGAGCGGCATGTGGACGAGGGCGAGGGCCATTCCGGCACTTCCGCGCTGATTGATCTGGTGGCTAGGAAGCCAGCATAGGGTATGGGTTTGATCAAGGGTCAGAACACGAACCCCAAGGGGCTTGGCTGCGTTTTATAGAGTAATGAAGCGTCTGTTTCTTGGCCGCGCAAATGTCGGTGTCTGCTTTGGACCCAAATTGCGCTTTTATTGTAATGCTGCTATGTCCCTTTAGGAGCTGCGAGCTGAGGGCCGGGGTGGTAGAGAATCTTGGAAACATATTCGATAATCGGCATCAGGAAACAGCCTAGCGATTACCGCAAGTCGCCAGAATCTTGCGTTTAGAGGAACAACGATGAAACCGCGAGAAATACGAACTCTTTTGATGGCAGTCGGGATCATTTCGGTATTGCCAGCTTCAGCAGAGCCGGAAGACCGCCATGACTCTTGGAATAGGTTAAGGGCCGAGCACTTTGCGTATGTTTGCATGGAAAGTGCGCCGTCATTTATCACTGCAGAGGCTCGGCTTGCTAAACGTCGCTCAAGCGAACACGCTCAAAGTACGCTTTATCCTATGGAGTCCCAAATGGAGCTTCGCGAAAATGAGGCTTCATGTTCTTGCGCCGTCACCTTTGGCGGAGTGAATGCTGACGATATGCTTGATATGGTCAAAACGACGCTCATAGATAAGTATTCCGAGGATATCGCTTCCGATACTCAAATATCGGGCAACAAAATTGCATTCCAGTTCGATGGCGAAAGCGTGGATGTGACTCTGACATCATTGAAGCGTCGTCAAATTTTTTGGGTCATAGCTCGTGCTACGCGCGATGGTGACTGTCCTTCATAGCCTTCCGCGAAGCAGACATTGGTTCTGTCGCGGCGAACGGCAGCTTTGTCCGCACTTCCGCTATTCGTATTTATTGCAGTTTACTACAGGTGCTTACCTAACTCCGACCGTGTTTCGCTTGTCCATATGATAACAACGGGTTTCCTGCGCTGCAGTTTATATCGGCATCAAGCAGGGCAGGCAGGCCTTTGTCTTTTAGCGGCTTGGATGGTGCGGGCATTGCCTGTCTTTGCGATTTACCCCACCGCTGCTTCCAGCCGCTTGCCAGCGCCAATTTTCTACCCTAAGCCAATCCCATGGCAACAGATATGACATACCGCGCGCACGCCCGCGCCACGCTGCTGCTGGGCCTGCCGCTGATCGGCAGCCATCTGGCGCAGTTTGCCATTCACATGACCGACACGCTGATGCTGGGCTGGTATGACGTCAAGGCGCTGGCGGCGGTGACGCTGGCGGGGTCGTTCTGGTTTTTGCTGTTCATCATGGGGTCGGGCTTTGCCTTTGCGGTGGCGCCAATGGTGGCCAGCTATGAGGCCAGCGATCAGGGCACGCAAGTGCGCCGTGTTACCCGTATGGGCATGTGGATTTCACTGATTTATGGGGTGGTCGTATTGCCGCTGATGTGGTGGTCCGGTCCCCTGCTGGTGCTGCTGGGGCAGGATGTCGAAATCTCGCAAATTGCGCAGGGTTACCTTAGGATCACCTGCTGGGGCACGCTGCCCGCATTGATGGTGATGGTGCTGAAAAACTATCTGGCGGGGCTGGAGCGGGCGGCCATTG
>DAOUQO010000159.1 GCA_030625565.1 Aliiroseovarius sp.
ATAGGAAAATCGCAAGGTTTTGTGGCCGCGATGGGGGTCGAAATCCATTCCTGGCGTGACGGCCACACCGGCCCCTTGCAAGATTTCGTCGGCAAAGGCGCGGCTGTCATTGGTATAGGCGCTGACATCGGCATAGATGTAAAACGCACCATCGGGCGGGGCAAAGGCTGAAAATCCGGCACGCGGCAGGCCTTCGATCATCAAGCGGCGGTTTTCGCGGTACACTGTCCGGTTTGCTTCGCATTCGGAAGTGCCATCCAGCGCGCCAAGGGCGGCGACCTGACTAGCATGGCTTGGACAGATAAACATGTTTTGCGCCAGACGTTCGATCACCCGAACATGGTCTTCGGGCACGACCATCCAGCCAACCCGCCAGCCGGTCATGGAAAAATATTTTGAAAATGAATTGATCACATAGACATCATCGGAAATTTCCAATGCGGAAACCGCGCGGCCTTCGTAATGCAGGCCGTGATATATTTCGTCGGAAATAAAGGCAGTATTTTGCGCCTGCGCGGCAGTAATCAAGGCACCCAGATGGTCGTGCGAAAGCATGGTGCCCGACGGGTTGCCGGGCGAAGCAACAATCAAGCCGTCCAAATCTGCGGGCAAATCATCAGGCACGGGCTGCATACGGTTTTTGGCCGAGGTCTGGATGCCAACCGGAGTGAAACCCAGCGCGCTTAGGATCTGGCGGTAAGATGGATATCCCGGCTCCCCCAAGCCAACCCGCGCGCCGCTGTCAAATAACGCGGTGAAGCCCAGTAGGAATGCGCCGGATGAGCCGGGCGTGACAATGATCCGTGCAGGGTCAAGATCAACATTATACCAATCTTTATAAAGGCTTGCGATGCGTTCACGCAGCGCTGGAATCCCCAGTGCGACGGTGTATCCAAGCGGGTCACCATCCAACGCAGTCGCCAAAGCCGCGCGCGCGCTTGCCGGTGCCGGGCTGCTGGGCTGGCCCACTTCCATGTGGATAATGTGGCGGCCTTTGGCTTCGGCTTTGCGGGCGGCCTCCATCACGTCCATCACAATAAAGGGATCAACGTTGGCGCGGCTTGAATTTTGCATATATTCGCTCCTAAAGTTCTGCGAGAGGGGTTACATCGCATGTGACGGGTGTCAATGGCCCGACGCTTGCGCAACGCGGCCCACCATGGCAAACCGGACAGAACCGGAATGCAATACGACGAAATCATTTGCGGCCAAAAATGGCGCAATTACGGGAGAATTTGAATGTTGAAACGCCTTGTACTGGCATGTGTTGCCGCTGTTACACTTGCAGCGGCCCCGCTGGCGGCCACTGAAATTGGATCGATGAGCGCTGAAGAAACCGCAGATTTCCGTGCCGCTGTGCGTGCCTATCTGCTGGACAACCCCGAGGTTCTGCTTGAGGCCATCGGCGTGCTGGAACAGCGCGAAGCTGCCGCGCAGGCCACCAATGATGATCAGTTGATCGCGGTTAATGCACAAGAGATTTATAACGATGGCTATAGTCTGGTCGAAGGCAACCCGGACGGCGACATCACCATTGTGGAATTTGTCGATTACCGCTGTGGTTATTGCAAACGCGCCTTTCCTGAGGTTCAGGAATTGATCGAAACAGACGGAAACATCCGCTTTATTCTGAAAGAATTTCCAATTCTTGGCGAGGCCAGCGTTTATGCCTCGCGCTTTGCGCTTTCGACTAAAATTCTGTTTGGGGACGCGGCCTATTCTGCGCTGCATAACGCGATGATGACAATGCGTGCCAGTGTTTCCGAAGCTTCATTAATTGAGGTTGCGGAACACCTGAATTTGGATGGCGCCGCGATTGCAGCCGGAATTGATAATCCGGCGATTAATCAGATGATTGCGGCCAATCATGCGCTGGGGCAACGTCTGGCAATCACCGGCACGCCCAGCTTTGTTTTTGGTGAACAGATGCTGCGTGGCTATTTGCCGCTGGAAAATATGCGGGCTTTGCTGGCCGAAGAACGCGCGGCTTCTGGCGGGTGAATTATCGGCTTGGTTGTCTGCATCACAGGCTGTTTGGCGCTGTTTTGGTTTTGGCAGGTGCGCTTGCCGGCGCGTTTGGTTTGCAGGCGCAAGACCTGACAGCCTTGGCGCGACTGACGGGGGGCGGGGTTGTGCTTCGTGATACCGGGCAGGGGCTGAACCTTACCATTGAAATGACCCAGCCGCTGCCATGGCGCATTTTCACCCTTGAGGACCCCAAGCGGGTGGTCGTGGATTTTGCCGAACTTGAATGGTCCGGCTTTAATGTGGGCGCGGTCGGGGATACCAGTACTTGGGTCACGACGGCACAGGCCGGACTTTTTCGCCCGGGCTGGTCCCGTTTGGTGCTTGAACTTGGCGCGCCCTTGGTGGTTTTCGAGGCAGGAATGGCCGTGCAGGCTGATGGCGCTGCCATTGTTTCTGTATTGTTTGGCAAAACCGATGACGTTGATTTCGCCGCTAAAGCCGGTGCGCCTGAAAATGCGCTTTTCACCTATTTTCAGCAGGGTGAGCAGACATTTCCGGCCCATGAACGCCAAACTGGTGACCGACCTTTAAGGGTTGTTTTGGATCCTGGTCATGGGGGGATTGACCCCGGCGCCGAACGTGAGGGGGCGGTGGAATCCGACCTGATGTTGCAATTCGCCCGTGAGCTGAAAGAACTTTTACGCCGCTCGGGACGGTTCGAGGTTGAACTAACACGCGAAACCGATGTTTTTGTTCCTTTGGAAACCCGTGTAACCATTGCCCGTCGCGCTGCGGCGGATGTGTTTATTTCGCTGCATGCGGATGTTTTGGTGCATGGTAACGCATCCGGTGCATCGGTATATACATTGTCCAAAGAGGCCAGCGATATTGCGTCGCAAAAACTGGCGGAACGCCATGATCGCGCTGATTTGTTGGCCGGGGTTGATCTTACCCGACAGGGGGATGGTGTGGCGTTGGTGTTGATGGATCTTGCCCGTCTGGAGACGGCACCGCGCAGCGAACGTTTGGCCGATGCCTTGGTCGAAGGTATTTATTCGGCCACAGGAACAACCCGCAAAAATGCGCGTTTATCAGCCGGTTTTTCTGTTCTTAAGGCCCCCGATATCCCGTCGGTCCTGATCGAACTTGGCTATTTGTCATCATCGCTGGACCGGGCAAATTTGCAGTCGCAGGAATGGCGGTTATCGGCGGCCGAAGGCATTCGCGATGCCTTGTTATATTGGGCAATCGAAGATGCGGCCGAGGCGGCGCAACTGCGCCAATAATATAATATACAGGCCGGACCAAGAAAAGCCCGACCTGTTAGGCTTAATGCTAGATACCTTTGGCCTGATAGCTTTGGGCAACGCGCCCAATCGCAACCAGATAGGCGGCCATGCGCAGGTTTGGAACGTCATCGCGGCTGTGCCAAACTTCGCGCATCGCCTGATAGGCAATCCGCATTGTGTCATCCAGACCCGAGCGCACCAGTTCAAGTTCATCGGCCCCGCGCAAATATTGCGATTTGAAATCGGGGGTCATGGACCAGGCATCCCCAAGGTAGCGGTCAAGGCGTTCCAGTTCGTCGACCACAAGCTGGTGACGCGATTCTTCCTGACGGCGCTGCATCCGGCCAAAACGGATATGGGACAGGTTTTTGACCCATTCGAAATAGGAAACCGTCACACCGCCGGCATTCGCGTACATATCGGGGATAATGACACAGCCTTTGTCGTTCAGAATGTCATCTGCACCGGCTGTGATCGGGCCATTTGCAGCCTCGATAATCAACGGTGCTTTGATTCTGGCGGCATTTGAAAGGTTTATCACCCCTTCAAGGGCGGCGGGGATAAGAATGTCGCAATCAAGTTCAAGAACTTTGCTGCCATCTTCGACATATTCGGCATCTTTATAGCCTTTGACACCGCCATTATCGATGATCCACTGGCGGACGGCTTCGACATCCAGACCCTTTGGATTAACCAGTGCACCGTCCCATTCAACGATGCCTGTAATGACTGAATTGTCTTCGCCACACAGGAATTTTGCGGCGTGATAGCCCACATTCCCCAGCCCCTGAACGATGATGCGTTTGCCATCAAGTGTGCCGGTAAGGCCGCTCATGGCGATATCTTCGGGGTGTCGGAAAAATTCGCGCAGGGCATATTGAATGCCGCGTCCGGTTGCTTCGACGCGCCCAGCAATACCACCGGCATGCAGGGGTTTGCCGGTTACACAGGCGCGGGCGTTGATTTCAGATGTGTTCATGCGTGCATATTGGTCGGCCATCCATGCCATTTCGCGTTCGCCAGTGCCCATATCTGGGGCCGGAACGTTTTGTGACGGGCTGATCAGGTCGCGTTTGGCCAGTTCATAGGTGAAACGGCGGGTGATCAGTTCAAGTTCGTGTTCTTCATATTGGCGCGGGTCAATGCACAGCCCGCCCTTTGAGCCACCAAACGGCGTTTCAACCAGCGCGCATTTATAGGTCATCAGGGCTGCAAGTGCTTCGACTTCGTCTTGGTTAACACCCAAGGCATAGCGAATGCCGCCCTTGACCGGTTCCATATGTTCAGAATGCACCGAACGATAGCCAACAAACGTCTGGACCTTGCCGCGTAGGCGCACGCCGAAACGCACAGTATAGGTCGAATTACAGACCCTGATTTTTTCTTCCAGCCCCGGCGGTAGATCCATGATATCAACCGCGCGATTGAACATCAGATCAACAGATTCACGAAACGTTGGCTCATTAGGTACGGACATTGGCTTATCAGCCTCCTTTGGAAATAAGAATCACCGTGCGACAATACAGTGCGACAATAGGGCACAGGTTAGGTCAAATTGGTTAATAAGACACGTTTAGATTTTAGTATTTCGGTGGATTTTCCCGTTATCATAGAAATATAACCCTAAAAATATACGCTTAAGCGTGTGCTTAACGGTGTGCTGCGAATAATTCAGCAAGGCCTGAATTGATGCGCGCACGTGTGGCGGGCTGTTCTAGTAATACTTCGTGTTCGGCCCCTTCCAGCATTTCCAGCCGGCCATTGCCCCAGCGTTGCATCAGGGCGCGAATAGGGCCGGGCTGAACGATGCGTTCCTGCATGCCCAGATAGGTCAGGCAGGGGGTGGCAGGCGCCGGTAATTTCGCCAAATCACGG
>DAOUQO010000297.1 GCA_030625565.1 Aliiroseovarius sp.
CAGAGACAGGGGCGCGACCGATGGTCATAGGGGGTCGATTTAAATTTTACGCTTCAGTTTGGAACTATTTCCCGCTATGAGGCATGTGTTGTGGTGAAAATAGAACAATATTCTAAAAGGTGATCGTTGTGGGTGTTAAATTGGATGCATTAGACCGAAAGATACTTGCCGAAATGCAACGTGATGCAGGGCAATCACTGGATGTGATTGCGGATGCTGTCGGTTCGTCAAAAACGCCGGTCTGGAACCGAATTCGCAAAATGCGCGATGCAGGTGTGATTGGTCCGGCAACCGTACATGTGAACGCCGAAGCGCTGGGGTTCGAGGCGTGCTTTTTCGTGCTGGTGCGCACCTCGGAGCACGAAGCGGACTGGCAGCAAAAATTCCTGAAAGTATTGCAAGCCCGCCCCGAGGTTCTTGAGGCGCACCGTTTAGCCGGTGAAATTGATTACATCCTAAAAGTGCGTGTCGCCAATGCGCGCGCCTATGATGTGTTTTACCAAGCCCTGATCAGCCAGGTTAAAATCTTTAACGTCACGGCGCTTTTATCCATGGAAGAAATTAAATTCACCACCGAACTTCCCTTGTAAGGGCCGCGTATTCCAAAGGTGTCGCTGCGCGACGCTTGATTCATTATTGGTACATGGCTGTGATCTTGGCCTTATGTACGCCCGCGTTTTTCAAATCTGGGCAGCATCGCTGAAAAATCACGCCCCTTGCCGTCTTCATCCTCGACAAATTGCGCGTATAATTCGGTTGCGCGCGCACCCATCGGGGTGTCGGCGTCGACAGCTTCGGCCGCTTGCTGCGAAAGGCGTAAATCTTTCAGCATCAGATCGGCGGCAAAGCCCGGTTGATAGTCGTTATCGGCAGGGCTGGTCGGGCCAACGCCCGGTGCCGGGCAATAGGCGTTCATTGTCCAGCTATAGCCGCTTGAGGTTGATACAACATCGAACATCCGTTCGCGGTCCAGCCCTAATTTGTCAGCTAAAGCAAAGGCTTCGCAGGTGGCAATCATAGTCGCGCCAAGGATCATATTGTTGCATATTTTGGCCGACTGGCCTGCGCCGGACGCGCCGCAATGCACCGCTTTTTGGCCCATCACATCAAACAGCTCTGAGACCTTGGCAAAACCTGCATCAGTACCACCGGCCATGAATGTCAGTGTGCCGCCAGCGGCCCCGCCAACACCGCCAGAAACCGGCGCATCAA
>DAOUQO010000166.1 GCA_030625565.1 Aliiroseovarius sp.
AATGTGGCCGTCGATGAATTCTTGGGTCCACTTGTCGCCCTCGGCCAGTTCGCGGCGAACGGCGACGAAATCAACTTCGCGGCCAACTTCGCGATTGCCTTCGTTAAAGGCGCGGAAGCCCAGATTTGCCTCGGTCATCATGTTGCCCGCCAGCCATGCGCGGCTGTTTTCTTTGTTGGCGTTCCATGCGTTCAGCTTGGGTTTGCGCAGCTCTTCCACAGATTTTGTTGTGCAATCTGGGAAGGTTAGCAGCAATTTACCGCAAAGCTCATCCACTTTGGCATCTAGCGCCGAAAGGTCCATGGTGCCGGTTTTCATCAGGGCTTTGCCTGCTGCCAGCTCATCACCGGTTTTGACTTCGCCATGTATCAAGCGACCCATGAAGTCTGTTTTCATTTCCATTTCAACCATCGGGTTGGCAACGTATTCGCCGTTAATTTTCAGGCCCGGAACGATGTCGCTCAGAATGCCCAAACGCAGGGCTTTTTGTGCGGTGAAGCTTTCGCAGAGCACGCCGGAATTCATTGCTTGCTCGCAGCCAATCATCACTGGCAAGAAATCAGTCGAGCCGCCGATTGCGGCTGAGCCGTGTTTTGGACCTGCCTGACCAAAGCGCGCCATATCTTGTGCAACCGAGAAATCGCACGCCATGCCAATTTCTTGGCCGCCACCGATCCGCATGCCGTTAACACGGCACACAACTGGTTTGTCACAACCCAGAATGGCCGAAACCATGTCGTTAAACAGACGCATATATTGGCGGTATTCGTGTGGGCGTCCGGCGTAATATTCGGCGTATTCCTTGGTGTTGCCACCGGTACAAAATGCCTTGTCGCCAACGGCGGTGAAAACCACCGCGTTCACGTCACGCATGTTGGATGCGGCGCGGAAGGCCAAGATGACCGACTTCACCATATCTGTGGTGTAGGAGTTAAACTGCGTCGGGTTATTAAGGATAATCCACGCGTTATACAGGCCTTCGACCTCGGTGCCGTCAGGCAGGGTCGCGGGGCGTTTTTCGAACAAAACCTGATCAGTAATGTTGTTGCGTATATCGTCTGTTACCAGATCGTGGGATTCAAAATTAAAGGTCACATTCTTCTCCTAAATGTAGGTCACGGGACGAGGATTTGGCGGCGAATTACTTGGCCGTCATGCACGTCCTTGAAAACTTGGTTGATCTGGTCCAGCGGCTTGTGTTCCACGAACGGGGCCAGTTTGACCTTGCCGTTCAAAACTAGCTCAAGTGCGCCGGGGTATAGTTCGGGTGGGCAGCCCCAATTGCCCAACAGGCGGGCGTGAAAGGCCATGAGGTTTGACAAACGCACCTCAAGTTTATCCATGGTGAAGCCAACGATGCACATGGTCGCGCCATGGTTCAGCAGGCCAAACGCGGCCTTTTGGCCAACCGCAGTGCCGGAACATTCCATGATGATCCATTCGCGGGTGCGCAGGCCGTTTTCCTTGGCAAACTTGATGATTTCACCCTTCAGGGCGCGCGCATCAAAATTGCGGGCATTCAAGGTCAGCGACGCACCGTATTTGGCGACCGCTTCCAGTTTTGCATCGACAACATCGATGGCGACAACCGTGGCGCCCATGGCAGCACAAACCTGCACTGCGTAGCCGCCAACACCGCCAGTGCCGTTAATAATAACCAAATCGCCTTCGCCAACACCGGCCTGAACGGCGGCTTGGTAGGGCGTGGTCAGCGCGTCGGCCACAACAGATACGTCAGCCAGTTCCAGTCCGACTGCTTTCAGCCGGTCCATATCAACCGGACACAACCCGCGCGCCGGCACTGTTATGTGGCTGGCAAAGCCGCCTTCGATATCGTTGCCGGGCATTTTCTGGGTTTTGCAGATTGTACCCTTGCCGCGCTGGCAGGCATCACATTCACCGCACGGCATCACTGCCGGAATAATCACCGTTTGGCCCAGCCATTCATCGGCGCCTTCACCCACTTGGGTGACCACACCGCTGATTTCATGACCCAAGGTCAAAGGCAGCGGCTGATTCGTGCGCACCCCGTCATAATAGAACCCAAGGTCGGTATGGCAGACGCCACAACCGGCCACTTCGACAATCACCTCGCCCGCACTGGGCGCGGCTGGTGTAAACTCTACCAGCTCTAACGGTTTTTCGGTCGAAACCATACTCCAACGTCTTGGCATCTATTCCTCCGGGTTTTTGGCGCAAAGCCTATATTGACAAGGCGCGTTATTCTTATTACCGTAAAGTGGTACTCTAATACTGGATTAGGGTCAACCGAGAATAACAACGAATTAACAACGTGGACAGAACGCGGATCGGATATGATATGAACGCCACTTCGGACCTTAATAAAAACGTATCCTTTGCCATTGTCGGCAGTGGCGGCATGGGGGCAATTACGGCTGGCTCAATCATGCTGGAGGCCGCCGGCAAAGCAGGATTTCACGGGTTGCTGAACCGTTCGGTCGGCCCACAGATTCGCGGGGGCGAAGCAGCTGCGCTGGTGCGCCTGTCAACACAGCCCGCATTTTGCATGTCAAAGGATTTCAATATCCTTGTGGCGCTGGATTGGAAAAATGCTGACCGTTTCATTGGCGCAATGCCAGTGGCTGCTGGCGGAATTGTTATTGCCGACCCCGCAGCGGGCGCGCCACCTCGCGCTGTTATTGATGCAGATTGCACAATTGTTGAATGCCCGATTGGAGAGCTGGCCAAGGCCATCGATGGTGGGCGTGAAAACATGATTGCAGTGGGTCTTGTTTCGCGCCTGATAGGCATGAACGAAGAACAGATCATGGAAATTGTAGCGGCCAAGCTGAAACGCAAGGGCCAAGCGGCGATAGACATCGGCCGCACCTGTTTTCGGGCGGGCTTTGAGGCCGCGACCACCTTTGCCCCGACCTTTCCGCTGGCAGATGCGCCAACGCCGGACGCCAAACGCTGGCTTATCACTGGTAACGAGGCCGTGGGTCTTGGCGCCATGCGTGGCGGCGTGCGTTTTTCGGCCGCTTATCCGATTACGCCCGCAACCGAAGTGCTGGAATACCTTGCGCCAAATCTGGCGAAAATGGGCGGTGCGCTGGTGCAGGCCGAAGACGAACTTGCCTCGATCAGTATGATTATTGGCGCTTCATTTGGCGGGCTTCCATCGGTCACGGCCACGTCCGGCCCCGGCCTTTCACTGATGATGGAAAGCCTTGGTTTAGCTGCCGCGTCCGAAACCCCCATCGTGGTAATTGACGTGATGCGCGTCGGGCCATCCACAGGGATCGCCACCAAATCAGAGCAGTCGGATTTGAATATCGCGGTCTACGGCTTTCACGGGGATGCGCCGCATGTTGTTATCGCGCCGCTTTCTGTGGCTGATTGTCTGTTCACCGGCCAGTGGGCGGTGCATATTGCTGAAAGCCTGCAAACACCTGTTATTGTTCTTTCAGATCAATCAATTGGCCAGTCTCGGGTGCTGATCGATCGCCCTGCGGACATATCGTTTATGACCCAGCGCAAGGCATATATCGACAACGGCGAAGATTATTTCCGCTATGCTGTCACGGCTGACGGGGTGTCGCCAATGTCGCTTCCGGGTCAGGCGGGCGGGCAATACACCGCAGACGGGTTGACCCACGGCGAACGCGGCACGCCGTCTAGCGACCAAAACGACCAGAAACAACAAATGGACAAACGTGGCCTGAAGATCGACTTGTTTAATTTCGGCGATCATTGGGGTGTGGATGAAGGCAAAGGCGACATCGTGATCTTGACTTGGGGGTCCTTAACCGGTGCGGCACGCGAAGCAATTGTTACGCTGGCCGATGAGGGCATAAATGCCCGTCTTGTTTCCTTGCGCCAGGTTTCACCGATACCGTTTGAGGCACTGAATAACGCCCTTTTCGGGGCCGACAAGGTGTTGATTGTTGAACAATCCGCATCAGGGCAGTTTTACCGCCATCTGCGTTCGCAAATGGATATGCCCGACAACATTCGCCAACTGAACCGTGAAGGGCCTTCGATTATTTCGCCCGACGAAATTGTAGCCCAAATCAGAGATTGGAATGACCAATGAACGCCCCCGCAAAGATGAAGGCCAGCGATTTTAAATCCGACCTAACACCAATCTGGTGCCCTGGTTGTGGCGATTTTCACGTGCTTATGTCCATCACACGCGCCTTGGCCAAACTGGGCCGCCCCCCCGAAGAAGTGGCGGCAATTTCCGGCATTGGCTGTTCATCCCGCATTCCGGCCTATACCAATTGTTATGGTTTTCATGGCGTGCATGGGCGGTCCTTGGCCGTTGCCGCAGGGCTGAAAGTTGCACGGCCCGACCTGACAGTGCTTGCGCTTTCGGGGGATGGCGACGGGTTTTCCATTGGTGGTAACCATTTCCTGCATGCCTGTCGGCGCAATGTCGATATGACCTATATCGTTATGGATAACCGCGTTTATGGCATGACTAAAGGCCAGCCTTCACCAACAACCGAACCTGATTGGGACAGCGCGCTGACACCCGGCGGCACAGGAATGAACCCGTTCCACCCGCTGGTCATTGCGCTGGCATCTGGCGCAAACTTTGTTGCCCGTGAATTTTCCGGCGATATCAAGGCCTGCACCGCGACCATCCAAGAAGCGATCGAGCATCCGGGCTTTTCCTTCGTGGAAATCCTAAGCCCCTGCGTGACCTTCCGCCCTGACGAAAAGGAATGGAAAAATCAGGTGCATAACGCGCAGGTCGAGGCAACCGATGACCCCGCCCGCGCCGCACGTCGCATCATGACTGATGACGGTATGAACACTGGCGTGCTGTATCGTGGTAGCCGCAAGCCATTCAAGGCCTCGGTCAAAGATAGCATTGGGGATCTGTCCACGCTTGAGGCCGCATTCGAAGTCTAAGCGCCCCTTAGTATTAAAAACAAAAACGCCC
>DAOUQO010000163.1 GCA_030625565.1 Aliiroseovarius sp.
CAACTTACCGCGTGGGAAATGGTCAGCCATGACGTGCCGCACCAATTGATCGTTGATAATGCTGGCGGCCACTTGATGCAGCATGGGCAGGTTGATTTGGTGATTGTCGGCACTGACCGGACCTCGGCGCACGGGGATGTATGCAACAAAATTGGCACGTACCTGAAGGCGCTGGCAGCATTTGACAATGATATCCCGTTTTATGTCGCCCTGCCCTCGCCGACCATCGACTGGACAGTCTCAGACGGTGTTGCAGAAATCCCGATCGAGGAACGCGAAGACGACGAGGTCACGCGCGTTTGGGGCAAACTGGACGACGGCAGTGTCGCACAGGTGCAAATCTGCCCCGATGGCACGCCCGCAGGCAACCCGGCATTTGACGTCACCCCACGCCGTCTGATCACCGGATTGATAACAGAACGCGGTGTCTGCGCGGCCTCGCCCGAAGGGCTGGCGGCACTGTTTCCTGAACATGCCAAGGGCTAGAACCTAACAATTTGAATAAATGAACAGGTGGAACATGGTTGCGAATAACTGGAATGATGCAGAGGCCCAAAAATGCGTGGCGGATGCTGGAAATGATATTGCAGATCAAGAACTTGCGTTGGAATCTTATGCGTCGCGCCTAATCGGAAGCGATGCAAATTTGGTGCAACATGGGGGTGGAAACACCTCATGCAAGGTGATGCGCAAGGACTTGTTCGGGGCCGAACACACAGTTTTACACGTCAAAGGTAGCGGCCACGATCTGGGCCAAATTCAGGCTGACGGAATGCCTGCCATGTGGCTTGAACCGCTGCTGGCCTACCGCGCGCTGGACAGCCTTAGCGACGAAGACATGGTGAATACCATGCGTGGCAACATGTTAAATTCTACCGGTCCCACCCCTTCGGTCGAAGGGCTTTTGCACGCGTTCCTGCCGCATAAATTCATAAACCACACCCACGCCACCGCGATGTTGGCGCTGTGCGATTTGCCGGATGCCGAAGCCGTTGTGCGTGAAATATTTGGTGACACCATAGCCACCGTACCCTTTATCATGCCGGGTTTTGAGCTGGGCAAAGTGGCTGCCGAAGTGTTTGAGGCAAACCCGAATGTCGAAGGTCTAATGCTGCTGAACCACGGCCACTTTGCTTTTGCCGAAGACGCAAAAGAAGCCTACGACCGCATTATTCGCCACACCAATATGGTCGAAGCATGGTTTAAGAAAAAGATCGGGGCAGCCCCCACGCCTTCGGGTGATCCTGCGCCTGAAATGGCTGCGAAGGCGGCTGAAATCCTGCCGCTTTTACGCGGAATTATCGGCAATCATCGCGCAGAATTTGCAGGCAATTCAGATGCGCCAATGTCGGTCATGGACTTGCGCGCTGGGCCAAATGTGCAAAAATTCTTTGCCCGTTCTGATCTTGCCGCGCTGTCGCGTCGCGGGGTTGCCACGCCGGATCATGTGATCCGCACCAAGAATTACCCATTGTTGTTAACGGCTGAAATTCTGGCCGGCGGAAAACCTGCGATTGAACGTGCGGTTGATGCCTATATCGCCGAATACACCGCCTATTTTGATACCTACGCAGCGATATCCCCGACCCCGAAAACCATGCTGAACCCCGCCCCTGATCTGGCTTGGGTCGAAGGTGTGGGTGTTGTCGGCATGGGCGGCGATGCCAAGGCTGCGATGATCGCAGCAGATCTGGCCGAACAAAATCTGACAGCAATGACCTATGGCGAAGATAGCGGCGGGTTTTATCCGGTGGATGAACCACGCATTTTTGAAATGGAATATTGGTCGCTGGAGCAGGCCAAGCTGGGCGCGAAAAAGCCGCCTTTAATGGCTGGGCGCGTGGTGATGGTAACGGGCGGTGCTGGTGGTATAGGGCTAGCAACAGCGCAGGCTTTTGCTGCCCTTGGTGCCAATATTTTCCTTGTCGATCTACACGAAGGCGCGCTGGAAACAGCGCTGAAAACCCTTGGGGCAGCACATGGCGGGGTCGCCATGGACATCACTGCGGACGGGGCGGCGGCAGACGCAATGAATGCCTGCACCGCGCGCTTTGGCGGCTTGGATATTCTGATCTCAAACGCCGGAGCAGCTTGGACTGGCGAAATGGCCACGCTTGACGACGCAGTTTTACGCAAAAGTTTTGAGCTGAATTTCTTTGCGCATCAGACATTTGCCAAGGCTGCCGCAGCCGTATTTGAAACCCAAGGGCGCGGTGGGCAAATCCTGTTTAACGTGTCAAAACAAGCTGTTAATCCAGGCAAGGGTTTTGGTGCTTATGGCCTTCCCAAGGCTGCAACCATGTTCTTGCTGCGTCAATTGGCGCTTGAGCTGGGACCACATGACGTGCGGGTAAACGGCATCAATGCCGACCGTATTCGCACGGGCTTGCTAGATGATGACTTCATCGCCAAGCGATCCAAAGCGCGCGGCATTGACGAAGGCACCTATATGGCTGGCAACCTGATCGGGCGCGAGGTTGAAGCGCGCCATGTTGGGAACGCATTCGTGGCGCTGGCGCTGGCGGAACGCACCACCGCACATGTCATGACCGTTGATGGCGGCAATATCGAAGCTGCCCTTAGGTAAGTCAAACCGGGGCTATTGCGGCCACTTTGATTTTGGTAATCTTGGCGTGAAACCTTGTTTAAAACAGGAATGCGCCCCATGACCAAACCGATCTGGCAGATGTCTGCCGTTGAAACCGCCACCGCGATCCGCAGTAAATCACTGTCTTGCGAGGCCGTGGTTGCAGCGCATGTTGACCATATGCGCGCCGTTAACAAAGATATTAACGCCGTAGTTGTTGACCTTGGGGGCGTCGCCCTTGAACAGGCGCGCGCAACCGATGCGGCGCTTGCCAATGGTGCGGAGTATGATTTGTTAACCGGCGTGCCGGTAACGATTAAAATCAACACCGACCTTGCGGGCCAAGCCAATTCAAACGGCGTTCCGGTGCTGGCAGGGCTGGTTGCTAAAAATGACGCTCCGGTTGTGGAAAACCTGAAAAATGCGGGGGCGATTGTGATTGGCATGACCAACACACCTGAATTTTCGCTGCGCATTGTCACGGATAACCCGCTGCACGGGCTTACGCTGAACCCTTGGGATAAGGGTGTCACCTGTGGTGGATCATCGGGCGGCGCAGGGGCTGCGATTGCCGCCGGAATTGGCGCGATTGCACAGGGCAACGACATTGGCGGATCCCTTAGATGGCCGGCCCATTGCAACGGGATCACCACCATTCGCCCCACTGCTGGCCGCATTCCAAACCACAACAATACAGCCCAAGACGAAGGCAGTCCTGCTGCGCAATTATTTTCCAGCCACGGCCCGCTTGCGCGTTCCGTTGAAGACGTGCGCCTTGGGCTTGAGGTCATGAGCCGGGGCAATATTCGCGACCCAAACTGGGTGCCTGCCCCCCTGCGCGGCCCCACCCGTAACGGCCCGATCAAAGTTGCGCTGGTGAAAGTGCCCGACGACATGGAGCCAGACCCCGCCCAGCTTGCCCATGTGGCCAAAGCCGCCGATTATCTGGCCCAAGAAGGTTATATAGTTGAGGAAATCGAAATACCGCAGCTGGGTTATATGTGGGATCAATGGGCCAATCTGTTGATAACTGAAATTCGCACCCTACGTGGCCCTGCTTTGGCCCAATTTGCCAGTCCGGATTTCAATACAGTCTATAAAGTTTTCAAAGACATGACTGTCGATCTGGACAAAGTGGAATATATGCAGGCCCTGTCCGAGCGCCTGACATTCTTACGCAAATGGATGGCCATTCTGGATGAATATCCGATTATCCTGACCCCGGTTTTTGTGCATGATGCGATTAGCCCGCGCGCTGATCTTGATGGCCATGACCGCCTTATTCACATCATGCGTCAGGGTATGCGTTTTATTGGTATCATTAATTACCTTGGCTTGCCCGCAAGCATCGTGCCGGTTGGCCTGCAAGATGGGCATCCGGTTGGTGTGCAGCTAATTGCCAGTCGTTTTCGCGAAGATATGGCGCTGGATGCAGCGGCAGCAGTTGAAAAGCACGCGGGCCTTTTGGTTCGCCAGCTTTGGGACCGCGCAGATTAGTGCGGCGCCGATAGTGGCTGACAAATCATGGAACGTGGCAAATTAAGGCATCTTTGCCCCTTACATCAGAACGCCCACAACAACCATCATCAACCCGATTACCGACAAAAACAAGGCGCCCATATTCAGCACCATGACCTTTTGCAATTGGGCGCGCAGCGCGTCTTCCTCAAGCCCCTGCTTTTTTGCCTGAACGACGTTTACCGCACTTGCAACCAGCCCGACCAGACCAATCGCAGACACTATGGCGCCGGGAATAATAAGCCAATCCATCATATTTCTCCTGCAGGTTTACATGTATGTCCGCCTAGCCCGAGCGCGACCCCAAGACAACCCCTTGCTGTGCGTCGCTGGTGGGGGTATTGGTCACTCAAAAAGCTTCGGAGGAAATAATGGACGATCAGGTAACAGATAGCACCTACCGCGTAACAGCAAATGAACTACGTCAATTTATTGAACGTTTTGAACGGCTTGATGCTGAAAAACGTGATTTAGCAGACCAACAAAAAGAAGTGATGTCCGAAGCCAAAAGCCGCGGATACGACACCAAAGTCATCCGCAAGGTCATTGCCCTGCGCAAACGTGACAAAGACGACATAGCCGAAGAAGAGGCCGTTTTGGACATGTACAAAGAAGCACTGGGCATGTAACAGCCCATATTTTCCGGGGCTTTTGCCATATGCAAAGGCCCCGACCAAGCCCCAGGATCAGGCTTAAGCCGTCAGCATATTAACGCCGGGCAGGCGCGAAATTTCGAACACATCTTCATCATAAGACGCGGTAAGTTCATCCATGATTTCGGTTGTCCATCCGGGCAAATCAAGCTCTTCCTCGATGGCATCTTCCATGGCGTATTTATCCAGAAAAGCCGCTAAAATTCGGCGGCGCTGAATTTCATTTTGCGGCGGGTGCGTTCCAAGATAGGACCGCAATCGTTTCATGCCTTC
>DAOUQO010000162.1 GCA_030625565.1 Aliiroseovarius sp.
CCAAAACCCGCCGTTTCAAGACCAACCGCGTTGGTACTGCGGGCTGTTGCGGCAAGGGGTGCAATGGCTGCATGATGTTCTGGGAGGACGATTTGTACGCCCGCGCGCGCGGTGTTCTTTTGGAACGCAAACAGGGCGAACAACTGACCCGCCAAGAGGCAACAGAGCTGAAGCTTTAGGGCGCTAAACCTGAAAAGGGCGCGCCATTGGCACGCCCTTATTGTTGCAATATCTGCTTATTTTTTCGCTAAAGAATCGCGAATTTCGGTCAGTAAATCAATCTCGTTTGGTCCTGCGGGGGCTGCTGCTGCCTCAACGGCCTCTTCTTCTTTTGCGGCGGCGTCTTTGGCTTTGTTCAGCGATTTAACCAACATGAAAACCACGAATGCGATGATCAGGAAATTGATGATCGCCATGATGAACGAGCCGTAAGCAAACACCCCGACCCCGGCTTCGCGCGCGGCCTCAAGTGATGCAAACGCAGTACCGTCACCACCCATGACTATGAATTTATTTGTAAAATCTACGCCACCCATGAATATTCCAACGATCGGGTTAATCAGGTCCGCGACCAGCGATTTAACGATCGCGGTGAACGCCGCGCCGATGATGATACCAACCGCCATGTCCATGACGTTGCCTTTGGCGATGAAATCTTTGAATTCTTTAATCATTATTAGTCCCTATTCTAATTTTTCAATGGATAATATCTTACGGTTACGCTGCCGGCAAAGTGCCGTTCAGAACATATTTCAGGATGGCAACAATTTCAGCGGGTGTTGAGGTGACGGCCAATGCCGCCGCGTCAATTTCCTTGAGCGGATGTTGAATGTCGGGGCCATGCATGACCACCAAAGATTTGCCCAAAGCCGCGGCAAAGCCCGCGTCAAACGCCGCGTTCCATTGCTTGTATTTGTCACCAAAACGCACAACCACAATGTCGGATTTTTCAATCGCGGCGCGGGTGCGGATGGCGTTCAGTTTTGCGCCTTTGCTGTCATGCCAGAATTTATCGGCCTCGGCCCCCATGATGGCGACGCCACAATCATCTGACGCCTCGTGATCCGTGACTGGCGCGCTGAATGTCACGTCCAGACCGGCGGCGCCATCGATGATCTGTTCGCGCCAATCAGTGTGAATTTCACCAGAAAGATAAACGTTCAAAGTCATAGGATCATCCCCTTAATGTTGCGCCGGTGGCCTTGGTGACCTTGGCGATGATTTTGGCAGAAACCGCTTCGATGTCGGCATCTGTCAGGGTTTTATCTTGTGGCTGAAGCCGCACGGTGATGGCCAGGGATTTTTCATTTTCACCCAATGATCCACCGATGAATTCATCAAACAAACGCACCCCTGAAATCAGGGCCTTGTCGGCACCCGATGCGGCATTAATCAGCGTGATCGCCTCAATATCTGACGCAACCACAAAGGCGAAATCGCGTTCAACCGCTTGCAAAACACTAGCTTTCAACGCCGGACGTGTTGCAGTTTTTGTCTTTGGGAACGGCACCTTGGCGATATGGACAGCAAACGCCACCACAGCGCCTTTGACGCCTGCGGCCTTAATCACCTTGGGATGCAATTCACCGAATGCGCCCAGCGTGTTTTTCGGGCCCAGCGATAATTTTGCTGCGCGTCCGGGGTGCCACCATTCGTTCATCCCGCGCACATGCATCAATTTTACAGGCGCGCCGATCGCTGCAAGTGTTGCCTCAAGATCAGCCTTGGCATCGAACATATCGACAGGTCGGCGCATGCCATGCCTGTCTTTAGGGCCTGTGTGACCAACCAGAATTCCGGTGACCATAACCTCTTGTTCATCAGGTTCGGCGCCGTGGAAAACCGGGCCCACCTCGAACAATGCCATGTCCATGAAACCGCGGGCCTGATTGCGTGCGGCAGCGGCCATCAGGCCGGGCAACAGCGATGGGCGCATGTGGCTCATTTCACTGGAAATCGGGTTTTGCAGGCGGCTGGTTTCACCCCCGCCACCATAAAGTGCTGCACTTTCCGCGTCGATAAAGCTGTAGGTCACGCATTCATTATAGCCAAGTGTTGCCACTGTGCGGCGCGCCATGCCTTCACGTTTTTGCAGCGGGGTCAGCACAGGTTTGGGCACGCCAACGCGCGCACGCGCCAGCGGTTTGCCAACAAGTTTGGTCAGGGATGCAATGCGCGCAACCTCCTCAACCAAGTCGGCGGAACCCAAAACATCAGGCCGCCAGCTGGGCACGTGGGCCATGTCATCTCTGTCGATTGTGAAGCCCAGAGCCGTCAGCGTTGCGCGCTGGATTTCGGCAGGAATTTCCATGCCAACAAGGCTTTGCACCCGATCTGTGTCCAGTTTATAGGCGCGCGCCACGTCGGGAACAGCACCTGCCGTCACCACATGACTGGCCGTGCCGCCGCACAAATCAAGGACCATTTGCGTGGCCAATTCCAATGCAGGCGCGTTGAAGGCTGGGTCAATGCCGCGTTCATTGCGGTAACGCGCGTCTGAATTTATTTTCAGCGCACGGCCGGTTTTGGCGATCTGGATGGGTTCCCAAAATGCTGCTTCGACAAAGACATCAACGGTGTCATTGGTGCAACCTGTGGCCAGCCCGCCCATAATTCCGGCGATGCTTTCAACGCCGGAATTGTCAGAAATCACCACCATACCGGGGGCAAGTGTGTGTTCTTTTTCGTCCAGCCCTACCAGAGTTTCACCACCTTGCGTGCGATGAACGCGCAGATCACCATTGACCTTGCCAGCGTCAAAAACGTGCAGCGGGCGATTCATGTCGTAGGTGAAAAAATTGGTGATATCTACAAGGGCCGAAATCGGGCGCAAGCCGATCGCCTTAAGACGGGTTTGCAACCATTCCGGCGAGGGGCCGTTTTTAACACCCTTGATCAGGCGGCCCATGAAGACTTCGCAGCCATTTTCGCGGGTGTCGTCATCGATGGTCACGTTAATGGCGCTATCAAATTCACCGGCAATTTCGGCGGTTTTTGCAGGCTTCATCACGCCCAAACCACGCGCCGCCAAATCACGCGCAATGCCGCGCACGCCCAGCGCATCGGGACGGTTGGGGGTGATGGCAATGTCAATTACAGGGTCGATTTTTTCGGGGCTATTGGCGTTCAGCCAGTCAGTGAAGCTATCGCCAACCTCGCCCGAAGGCAGCTCGATAATACCATCATGTTCTTCCGACAGCTCCATTTCACGTTCGGACGCCATCATGCCAAAGCTTTCGACGCCACGAATTTTGCCAACCTTGATGGTGATATCAAGGCCCGGAATATACTGGCCGGGTTTGCACACAACAACGGTGATGCCGGCGCGCGCATTTGGGGCGCCGCAAATGATTTGCTTGTCGCCCTCGTCAGTTGCAACGACACACACGCGCAGCCGGTCGGCGTCGGGGTGTTTTTCGGCGGTTTTGACCTTGCCAAGGGTGAACCCCTTCAGGGCATCGGCGGGGTTTATCACCTCTTCGACCTCAAGACCCAGATCGGTCAGGGCCTCGCAAATTTCATCAACGGACGCATCCGTTTCAAGGTGATCTTTCAGCCAAGAGAGTGTGAATTTCATGTCGCGGTTCCAGTCATAACAAGTTGGCCTGCTCATATCCCATTGTTGGCGCGCGTGAAAGGCCTGCACGCGGAATTACCTTGTGCAATATTTTAGAAACCTAACCCTGTTATCTGCTAACAAAGGCCTGACATTGCCTAACATCCCGGTTTGGCGGACACATAAGCCACAGATATTAGAACCCAACACCAAAGGAATGAACAATGCGCTTTTTCAAACAATCCCTTGCCCGGTTTTCTGCGGCACTTCTTTTAACCTTCGGTCTGACACTGCCTGCTAATGCAGGTGATGTTACAATCCAGTCAGTCCAAAGCGGAAAATATACTGCGTTTACCAGTGGTTATTTGACTGCCAACACAACCCAAGCGCGGGCTTATGTATTTCAAGAGGTGCATATGGGCGGCAGCTCATACGCATTTCGCGACCGTGCAAGCGGCCGGTACCTGCGCGCTGGTGTTACCGGCAATTCCCTGATGGCACTTGGTGGTCGCGAAATTGGCACATGGGAACATTTTGAGGTCATCACCCGTGGTGGCGTTTCCACCCTGCGTTCCATGCAAAACGGTAAATATGTGCGGGCAGGCATTGGAAGCAATTCTTTGCTTGGCGCCGTCTCGAATAATCGCGGTGGTTGGGAACAGTTCCGCATTACCCCCGTCGGCGCGCCCCCCGCCGCCGCTTGGACCCCGCCCTTTGCCGGATCATGGAAGGTACGACGCGTCCTGAATGCAGCCGGAAACCGAATTCCCTTGAACCGCGTCGCCCTGCAATCTGCCGATTTCAACATCTATCAAGATGGGCGTTTTACCTTCACCGCAGGCTGCAACAACGTCACCGGACGGTTTATTCACCGCCCCGCAGATTCCGGCATTTCCCTAACCAACGTGTTCATCACACGGGTAAATTGCGCCAATGCTGCCTTTGATCTGGAACGCACCGTTATGTCAGTTCTTAGCGAAATTCGCTTTGCCCGGATGGGCAGCGACCGCCTATTCCTGACACGCAACGCGCAGGGCTCCTCAGCGCTAGAGCTGTTCCAGCCTTAAAAGCGGCCTTAGATTTCAAGGCTTAAAATTACGATGCGCGGCTGGATAGCAATCTGGCCGCGCATTATTTTATTGGTCATGCTGAATTTAAACACCGCAAGGCAGGGGGGGTAACCTGTCACAACAAAGGGAAGCACCCACCCAGAGTCAGGCGCTGGCCTATTTTACAATTCAATTCCGGTATGCTTTTCAAGCTTTTTCTTAAAAAGACCAAGAGCAAGGGCCTTGATGATTTCAAGCGTTGCGCTGCCTCCAGTCTCAGCAACAAAAGCTTTCGTTTGCTTCCAGATGCCCTCATCACGGATAGCATCCAAATAGTCATGTCCTTGATTAGTCATCCGATAAATACCACCATTTTCACTATAGAAAAATCCAGCGTCGCAAAGAAGCTCAGCATGATGATTTCTTTTCCGTTCAGCTAGGTCGGAATCCTTATC
>DAOUQO010000170.1 GCA_030625565.1 Aliiroseovarius sp.
AACAGTTCCTCCACCACTTTGATATGGGGGTCCATGCTGCCGCCAACATCCAGAAATAACAGGATTTTTACCGCATTTCGCCGCTCGGGGCGGGTTTTGACATCAAGGTATCCGTTTTCGGCAGTGGCCCGGATTGTGCCGTCTAGATCCAGTTCATCATGTGCGCCATCACGCGCCCAGTTGCGCAGGCGTTTCAGCGCGACCTTGATGTTGCGTGTCCCCAGTTCAACCTTGTCGTCAAGGTTGCGAAATTCGCGCTTATCCCAGACCTTAACCGCGCGCTGGTGGCGGCTTTCTTTTTGGCCAATGCGCACGCCTTCGGGGTTATAGCCATAGGCGCCAAACGGCGATATGCCTGCGGTTCCGACCCATTTTGAGCCACCCTGATGGCGTTTTTCTTGTTCTTTCAGGCGCTCGCGCAGGGTTTCCATTAGTTTGTCGAAACCACCCATGGCCTTGATCGCGGCTTTTTCATCCTCTGACAGGTGCTTTTCGGCCATTTTTTCCAGCCAGTCATCAGGGATATCAACCGCGTTCAAAACCTGATCGGTGCTGATGTTTTCCAAGCCCTTAAAGGCTGCGGCAAAGGCGCGGTCAAACTTGTCTAAATGGCGTTCATCTTTGACCATTGTGGTACGGGCAAGATAATAAAAACCTTCGATATCATAGGTGGTTAGGCCTGCTTGCATGCCTTCCAGAAAGGCCAGATATTCACGCAGGGAAACGGGAATTCCGGCGCTGCGCAGGGTATCAAAAAACGGCAGGAACATGGCTAGGCCGCCATGCGCATAATCAAGACGGTAATCGCCAGCCCGATCAGGGCGAATATCAGCGCGTAAACCCCTGCATATTGCGCAATATCAAGGGCGGTGCCATTGCGTTTTTTGGCCCTTAGGCCGCCAAACAAGGCCCCCAGAATGGCGCTAATTGTTATGATCATCGATGTTTTTCCCGGCTTATCCCCGGCCGCGGCGTGCGATGGCGGCGATTTCGCCCATGCGCGCGTTTACTTCGGCCTCTGAGCCAAAGCCATATCGCGCCCAGCCCAGACTATCAAGGCGAACAAGCTGTGCTTCGGTGGCACGGCCAAGAATCGTCAGGGCTTCGGATTTGATCATTAAAAGCGTGGAAAGCAGTGCGGCATTTTCCGCAGACATAACAGCCCCGATATGTGTGTTTACGATGTTAACAGCATCTTCGGCGCGTCCGCCTGACAGGGCGTGGGCGGCAAGTTGCAGGTTCATATTGGCAGCCTGAAGCGCGCTGCCGGGCAGGGTGCGGTAAACCGCTTCGGCCTCGCGGAAGGATGCCAGTGCAACGGCGCTATCAACGCCAAGATACAGGCGGCCTTGGGCAAACAGGCTAAGGGCAAGGCGGGTATCATACCAGCCATGGGCGCGGGCAAGGCCAACGGCGCGGCTGGCAGCTTGGCGGCGCGAAGTGGCGGTGCCACGCGCACCAAGTGCGGATTCTATTGCAGTTTTCCATGATTGTGGTGTTGGCTGGGTCAGGGCAGGCTGGCCTGCGCCGCCGCCGGGGTTAAGGCGTGCCAAAATGGCAGGCAGGCGCGCGGCAACGTCACTTTTGGTCATGCCCGACGCCAGTTCCGGTGCGTAATATGTACGCAGGATCAGCATATCAAAACCGGTCAGGATGGTATGGAAATTATCGTCGTTAAACACGCTATTATTCAAGCGATACAAATCGTTAACCGGACCAAGGGCCTGAGCAATTTCTTCGTGCAGGCAGTCGCGCATTTCTTGCGGGCTAACGCCTCCGGGCAGAAAAATGGCCATACGGGTGCGGGTTGTCAGGCGGGTCCAGTCAGTTGCCGGTTGGTTGCGCATCCGGCGGTATTCCGACCAGCTGGACACATTGGGTACCACAAAGCACGCAGCATCGGGCACCACAGATTGCAATTGTGATTTAGGGATAACGGCCAGCGTAATGGACGCTCCGGATTGGTTGGTTTGGGAAATATCGATCCCGGCCTCGTTGCGCAGGCGGGCAAGCAGACGTGTCAGGTCGCCATGCAACGCGGCCGGGATGTTGCCGGTAACCGCAATGGTAACCGGCCCCTCGAAGCGGCTAAGCACGGGCAGCGTGCGACCGCTTTCAAGTTGGAAAGAAAGATCAAGGAAATCCCCGGCAATCTGGCTATTTGGCCGAATGGGGTTGGTTACGGCAGAACGCGCAAACGCCTTCATTGGTGGTAAATCCTGCGGCAGGCCAATCTGGCGCGCGGCAACTTCGCCTTGTGGCGTTTGAACGCAGCCGGCAAGCAGAATAATTACGACGCTGAGCAGAAAATGACGCATTCTAATTCCTTACATACTTGATGAACGGGCTAAGCGTGCCAATTCGGTCATACAATTTACGGGCATCTTGGTTAAAATCCTGGGTCATCCAGTAAACCGCTGGCGCATCCTTGGCGTCGGCCGCTGCGTACACCGCTTGGATCAAGGCGCGCCCAACCCCCAGACCGCGCGCCGACGGGTCGGCATACAGGTCTTGCAGGTAACAAACATTTTCGATTTTCCAGGCGTGGCGGTGAAACAAATAATGGGTCAGGCCAACAGGCGTGCCATCAATTTCTGCAATCAAACATTGGAAATCCTGCGCGTCACTCCCCAGAAGGCGCGCAAAGGTGGTGGCATATACGGATTCGTCGACGCTGGCTTCATAGAATCGCAGATAGGCAGTCCAGAGTTCCCTCCAGTCCGCTTCGTCTGACGTATCCAATGGCCGTACGTTAATTTGAGCCGTGATCCCCATCACAATTCATCCGTTTTAGGCCCCCGCTGAATAGCTAGGCCAGAATTGTGTTTTCACAAAGCGAAATGTGGCGGGAATGTGGTTGAAAACAGTTAGTTGCCAATTCTGATCCAATAAACATCAAAATCTAGTGGTTTTAGGCTTTAATACCACTAGAAAGTACAGGCCAATTAAGGCAAAACAACCAGAGGGAGAGCACATTATTGCCATGATTGGCCGCATAACTCAGGGGATTACCAGGTAATATCGGCCCGATTCGTGCTTAACGCTGCCCGCGTGCCATGAACGCCAGACGCTCAAACAAATGCACGTCCTGTTCGTTTTTCAGCAGCGCACCGTGCAGTTTAGGCAAGGCCGCACCACCGTCGCGCTTCAAATCTTCGGGCGTTAAATCTTCGGCCAGCAGCAATTTCAGCCAATCCAGAACTTCGCTGGTGGATGGCTTTTTCTTCAGGCCGGATTGTTCGCGGATTTCATAAAATTGTGTTAGCGCCGTGGTTAACAGGTCTTGCTTAATGCCGGGGAAATGCAATTCAACGATTTGGCGCATGGTTTCCATATCGGGAAACCGGATATAGTGGAAAAAGCAGCGGCGCAGGAACGCATCGGGCAGTTCTTTTTCATTGTTTGATGTGATAATCACCACCGGACGGTGGCGCGCTTTCACGGTTTCGCCGGTCTCATAGACATGGAATTCCATCTGGTCCAGCTCGCGCAGCAGATCGTTGGGAAATTCAATATCGGCCTTGTCGATTTCGTCAATCAGCAGCACTTGGCGTTTATCGGCGGCAAAAGCCTGCCAAAGTTTGCCGCGTTTGATGTAATTGGCAACATCATGCACCTTTTCTTCGCCAAGCTGGCTGTCGCGCAGGCGGCTGACCGCGTCATATTCATACAGGCCTTGCTGGGCGCGGGTGGTTGATTTGATGTGCCATTCCATGATGTCCATGCCCAGCGACATTGCCACTTCGCGTGCCAGTTCGGTTTTGCCTGTGCCAGGTTCACCCTTAACCAGCAGCGGGCGCTGCAAGGTGACGGCGGCGTTTACCGCGACGCTCAGGTCTTCGGTGGCGATGTAACTTTTTGTTGATGCAAACTTCATGATTTACCCAGTGTTTTGGCCAATATTCGATCTATTTTGCCTTATGCCCGCATTGGCGGGGGCGGGGCAAGCGCTTTGGGCGTGACAACGTGGCAAGACAGGTATAAACGGCGCGCAGGGAAACCGGTTAAGCGTAGGAAAGCTTGCAATTTCACGCATTTGCCGGAAAGCATAAGGAATACAGGGATGAAAGCGGAGACGTTCTTACCCGAAAATTACCAACCTGCAGAAGATGAACCGTTCATGAACGAGCTTCAGTTGGAATATTTTCGGCGCAAGCTTTTGAATTGGAAAGAGGATTTGCTTGGGGATAGCAAAAACACCATCGAGGGCCTGCAAGAAGGCGCGCGTAACATTCCCGATGACGCTGATCGCGCATCGGAAGAAACTGATCGGTCACTGGAATTGCGCACGCGCGATCGTCAGCGGAAACTGGTTTCAAAGATAGAACAGGCCTTGCGCCGGGTTGAAGAAGGCGAATTTGGCTATTGCGAAGATACTGGCGAACCAATTTCCCTGAAGCGCCTTGATGCGCGACCCATTGCAACCATGTGCCTTGAGGCGCAAGAAAGCCATGAACGTCGCGAAAGAGTACATCGCGACAAATAGAATTCAAGGATACTTTCTTAATAATACCGGTGTAGAAGTACATCGGTATTGTTGTCTTAGGTCCCGAGCGTCATGAGGAAAACTATGCTTAAGAACCAAGAAATAGCAATTACCGGCGCAGGTATTGGCGGACTGGCGGCGGCGGTTGCCCTAAGCCAGCGTGGCGCAAAGGTTCGGGTCTTTGAACAGGCTCATCAAATTAGCGAGGTGGGCGCAGGCCTGCAAGTCAGCCCAAATGGCATGGTGGTGCTGGATGCGTTGGGGCTGGGCGATATGGCACGCGAACGCGCGAT
>DAOUQO010000071.1 GCA_030625565.1 Aliiroseovarius sp.
AGGCCTGTGAGGTTTGCAGTGCCACGACGTGAACAAAAAGTTCCGAAATTGTCATCAGTAAATGGTAAGTATGGGGAAATCAGCTTGGTCTTTTAGCACCCGCAGCGAAGGTCTCCTTCCCGCCCCCTTTTAACACTAACCAGCAAAACCCGTAAGGCGGGGTTCACCCCGCCATGCGTTATCCCTGTTTGGTAACTTGGGTGTATTCCAGTTCAACCGGGGTGGCGCGGCCGAAGATTGATACGGATACTTTCAGGCGTTGGTTTTCGTCATCCACGCCTTCGACCATGCCGTCGAAGCCTTCGAAAGGCCCATCGGTGACGGTGACTTTTTCGCCCACGTCAAAGAAGATAATATTGCGCGGTGCGGCTTCGCCTTCTTCAACGCGGTTCAAGATTGCCATGACTTCGGCGTCGCGCATCGGCATTGGGCGCCCTTGTGGGCCCAAGAAACCGGTAACGCGGTTGATTGATGTCACAAGGTGGTAACCTTCGTCAGACATTTCCATCTGGATCAGCACATAGCCCGGCATAAAGCGGCGTTCGGCGGTGACTTTCTTGCCACGGCGGATTTCGATGACTTCTTCGGTCGGCACAAGTACCTCGCCAAAGTCCTCCTCCAGACCCTTTTCACCAACAGCAATCATAATCGCTTCGGCGATCTTTTTCTCGTAGTTCGAGAGGACGCTTACCGAATACCACCGTTTAGCCATTTCTGCCTGCCTTGCGCTGCTGACGGTCGCCCGCCAAAAATTTACATTATTCCAAGCGGTTATCCCGCATGCACCCGAACAAAAAGCGGCGCGCAACTCGAATCGTCACACGCCTGTCTGAATGGGTGCGCCCGCAGTACCGCCGATATGGTGTGATTTCAAGGCAATAATGCCCAACAGCACGTTGAAAATCCGTAAGTTTCAATGCAACTACAAGACGCGGGTCAGGCAGCAGGGGTCAGGCGACCCAAACGATCCAGCACGTTATTTGCAGATGCAGATGCGGTTTTAGCAGCCGGTGGTCTGGATGCTTTTGAGGCCATCGCTATTTTCACCTTACGCTCTAAAATGCGCTTGCGCAGGGCCGGGTAAATATTGTGGCTGGCAACGACATCAAGGCAAAACAGCGATAGCAAAAGCACGGGGATAAGCCCCACGGTCATTCCGGTTCGTGTGGTGAAATACGCAATGACCGCAAGATTGATCCAATAGGCCATTGGCATATTGGGAATATTCTCCGCCACGCTGGAAACATGGCTTGTTACATGTGTATTCATATCATCAATAACCATCGGAAGCTGCCTTCTTCGGGTCAGTTCAGCGCGCGCGGCCCTAACCTGACGCGACTTAACCCGGCGCACAGGACCAGGTTCGACAGTATTCGTTTTCGGAAAAATCCGTGAGGCCAACGCCTGTAATGATATGGGTAACGGCCGCATGGCTCTCTCCTAATTCAAGCTTCCAACAAAGGAATTCCCGACAGACCCTAGGAATACAACCTGACGCTGATTTGATCAAAATAAGGAAACTTTATGGCTAACGGCACATTAACCATGTGCAAAAGCAGGGGTTTTAAAGCAAGGGCACAGGCACGCCAAAAGAGGGCCCAGAGGCCCCAGTGGTTTCAAAAAAACATGAAGTGGCTTAGCCAAACATCGTCAGGACTGCTTCCAGTCCGGAACGGATGCCCATATCAATCAGCGAAAAGAAGATGGCCGTCAGCATCGCCATGGCAAAAACCATCGCAGTCGTCAGCAATACTTCGCGACGATTTGGCCATACGACCTTGGAAACTTCAGCACGGACTTGCTGGATGAACTGAAACGGGTTTGTCATAGCCATGATCTATCTGCCTTTAAACGGGTCGAATGTCAGATACGCAACTCAGCGCACAAGTTCAACCCCGCCTAACGGCTCCAGTTGAAATGCTCTAGGATTATCCACGGAAATTGGTCCAAATGACCGGCAGATGCATTTATTTGTGTGGTAAACATGTTGCTGACTAGCACCATGGCCAACAAAATACGCGGCCATGTCAGGGCCGTTTCCAGCCGCGCGCGCGCGCCATCATGGCGCGCAACAATCAGCGCAGTTGCCAATACGCCACAAATAACCGAGGCAACACCAAAACGCACCACATCAAAGGCAATGATATTTAAACTGAGCGGCGCCAGAACCGCCAGAACCATAAGTACCTTGGCACTGCGCCCCGCCGTTCGTCCCAGCAGAGCCAGATTTAGCCAGATCAGCCACAGCGCCAACCCCAAAAGCGGCAGGCCATCAAAAATCAACCACGCCTTATACTGCGCTGTACTGCGCAAATCGGCCATCAAGGCAAAGTTTGCGCCCAGCCCACGCCCGGCAACTATGGTGGCCTCAGGGTCCACCACAAAGCCGGCTTTGGATTGCAGCCAATCGCCATAAGCCAGCGCCGCATCAGGTGCGCGCTCCGTAAATATGGCCAGCCCAACCACAACACAAATGCCCAGCGCCAGTGGTAAAAACGCCGTAACGCGCCGCCCAGAAAGCCATAAATCAAATACCAGTAATATCGCAAAATATGGCAGCATATTTTCATGGGCTAGCACCCCCACCAACATTGCCAGCCCCCGCATGGTCAGCCCAAGCGGGCGCGCCGCATTGGTGGCAAGTGCACCCACGCAAAGCGCAACAAGCACGCCGTCCAGATACCCTACATTGCCAACAAAGCTGGCCATTGCATAGGAATTTACCAGCAATATCAGCAACAACATTCCCGCGCGGCCCTGCCCGCTTTGCCCAAGCTTTCGCCAAAGAAAGCCCAGCAAAGTAACAGTGCCACCCAGCGTAATCAAAACCAGCGCCAGATGGATTTCACTAGCACTGATTTCAGGCATGGCGAACACGTTCAAAACCGCACCCACCAGCCCACGCCGCGCCAAACCATCATGGTAATCAAACAATAACTGCGTGGCGGCAAAGGCCTTGGGCTGAGTCAGGTGGTTAACCACCAAAAAGAACAGCGACGCCAGCAATGTCAGCCGCAGATACCTATCTTGATCCTTATCATCCATGCCCTGCCCTTTCTTTTTCTTGCCTCTCTTAATGGCGGCAACATCGGTGCGCAAACAAGGCCGTGGAATGCCTTTCTTTGCTTTGGATGCCATTTCACTTGTTGAAAGCCCCAAAACCGCGCTAAAATTCCCACACGCGAACAAAGGAACGACCATGTCCGAGATTTTTCAAAAGCTCCGTGCCATTACCAATGACAAAACCCTCAGCCCAAAACAAAAGGCGCATTACCTTGCGCTTGAGGCTGAAAACATGCTGCCATATCCAGACCTTGACGCCGATGTCGCCAAGGCACTGGAACAACGCGTGATCTGCGACATGTATGAGGGCCACGCGCCGTACAAGCCGCGTTATGTGCTGCCTGATTTTTCTGTGGTGCTGAAAAACGGCAGCGAATATCTTGAACTGCCCGTGCCCGAAACTCTGGACGAGGCGATCAATACCCTGATGATTGCCTATCACCACACGCCGTCCGTTACCGGCATTCCGGTTTATATCGGCCAGCTTGATGATCTGTTGCTGCCGTTTTGCGATGGGGTCAGCGATGATGATCTGCACCGCAAAATCAAACTGTTCTGGCGCTATCTGGATCGGGTGCTGCCAGATGCATTCATGCACGCCAATATCGGCCCGACAGATAACCGCGTGGCGCGCGCCATTCTGCGCGTTGACGCCGAACTAAAACAAATCGCGCCGAACCTGACGTTCTTTTATGACCCCGACATCAGCAGCGATGCTATTTTGAAAATGGCCACCGATAATATCGTTGAATGTTCCAAGCCCCACATCGCCAACCACCCGATCCACCGCGACACGTTTGATGAACGCGGATACGGGATCGTTAGCTGTTACAACGCCCTGCCCGTTGCTGGCGGTGCCTCCACCATGCCGCGCCTGAACTTGCTTGAGGTCGCCAAACGCGCCACAAGCATTGCTGATTTCTTTGACAACACCCTGCCCCATTATATGGAACTTAACTTTCGCCTTGGCCAAGCACGCCTTGATTATCTTTTCAACCACTCAAACTTTTTCACATCGTTTTTGGTTGATGAAGGCTGGATTGCGCGCGACCGATTTACCGTCATGTACGGGATTTTCGCCATGGCCGAGGCCGTGAATACCCTGCAAGATATTGAAGGCCGCGAAGGCCGTTATGGCTTTGATGACGCAGCCAATGCGCTTGGCCTGAAAATGTCGGAAATGATGGCGGGCATCGTCGAAAACCGGCCCATGGAAAATGTCTGGCGTGGACGCGCCATGCTGCATTCCCAAGCCGGCCTTAGCACCGATGCTGTCACAACCCCCGGTGTTCGCATCCCTTATGGGACCGAACCCGATCCCGTCTCCCATGTGCTGGCCTTAGCGCCGCATCACCAGTTTTATACGTCAGGTATTTCCGAAATTCTGACCGTCGATGAAACCGTAAAAAACAACCCCGAGGCAATGCTGCAATTATGCAAAGGCGCGCTGGCCCACGGGTTTCGCGAATTCACCGCCAATGTCGCCAGCAACGACCTTGTGCGCGTCACGGGCTATATGATCCGGCTGTCGGATGTTGAAAAATTTCAGGCCTGCGAAGGGTCACGCACCAACACCACCGCCTTGGGGTCCGAGGCTGCGAATATGACCGGCATTCTAGACCGTAAACCGCGCGTGGTTGGTCAGGAACTTAGCCCGAAATTTGCATCCTGATCCCATGGGCAGGCCGGACACTCACGCCATTGCAAACAAGATCCTGACCTATTCCATCGTTGATGGGCCGGGTAACAGACTTGTCATTTTTCTACAAGGTTGCAACTTTAACTGCGCTAGCTGCCACAATCCTTATACAATTGGAACATGTGACCATTGTGGGGACTGTGTTCCAGCCTGTCACGCAAACGCACTTTCAATAAGCGGCGGCAAGGTGATTTTTGACCCTGCTAATTGCGACCAGTGCGACGATTGCCTGACAATTTGCCCGATCAGCGCCAGCCCGATGGTGCATGAAATCAGTGTTGATGACATCGTGAATATTGCCCGCACGCACCGTGCTTTTCTAAGCGGCATCACCGTTTCCGGCGGCGAGGCAACCCAGCAGCTTAAATTTATCACAGCCCTTTTTACAGCAATCAAAGCGGCCCCGGATCTGCGCGACCTTACCTGTTTCGTCGATACCAATGGCCAGCTAAGCGCCAAAGGCTGGGATGCTTTATTACCTGTCACCGATGGGGTCATGCTGGATTTGAAAGGCTTTGACCCTGCGCTTCACACCACGCTTACCGGCCAGAACAACACCCTTGTTTTACACTCCGCCCAGATCGCTGCCGGGGCTGGAAAACTGCATGAATTTCGGTTTTTGGCCATTCCGGGCAAGACCGATACAGCCGCCGAAATCAGCGCGCTTATTAACTTTCTTACCCCGTTTGGCCCTGATATCCGCCTGCGCCTAAACGCCTTTCAACACCACGGCGTGCGCGGGGTTGCGCGCCAATGGGACAAGATGGAACAAGCCGGAATTGAGCGGATAAAAGCCGCCCTTCTGGCCGCAGGGTTTGAAAACATCACCACCCCTGCACTATACCTTTAAGGGCGTCGATCAGGCCTTTACCCGAGTCATTTTTGGGTCATACAACGCGACCGGCTCATAGGTGCATTTCACGCGATCCGTTGCAACTTCCAGCTCGTACTCACCAGTTTCAAGATAAGTTTTATCAACCCCGCCTTCGCAGCGGACATACCCATAACCAATTGATTTTTCACATGTATATCCATACCCGCCAGAGGTTAGCCAACCAACGCGTTCCCCGTTGCGATAAATAGTTTCGCGACCCAAAAGCACCACATCAGGGTCATTCACACTAAAACAAGCCAGCCGTTTTTTCACGCCTTCTGCCCGCTGTGCAACCACCGCTTCGCGCCCCTTAAAGGGGATGTTTTTCCTGATTTTCACAGCCCAGCCAAGCCCCGCCTCGTCCGGGGTGTGATCCGGGCCAATATCAGCCCCCCATGCGCGGTAGCCTTTTTCCAAACGGCAGCTTTCAATCGCGCGGTAGCCTGCATTCACAAGGCCAAATTCAGCACCCGCAAACATTAACGCGCCATAGACCGCGCGGGCATGTTCAATCGGCAAATGCAGCTCCCAGCCCAATTCACCAACATAGGTGATGCGCAGGGCCAAAACCGGACATCCGGCAATAGTAATTTCACGTGCAGTGCCAAAACTAAATCCATCGTTTGACACATCGTCCGTTGTTGCAGCGCCAAGCACCTTGCGCGCACGTGGCCCCATCAGTGACAACACCGCGCGGGTTTGGGTGATATTGATTAATTCGCAATTCATTTCCGCAGGAATATTGCGCTTGATCCAGTCAAAATCATGGGTAGCAAAGCCAGTGCCTGTGACAATATAAAATTCATCAATAGCTAACCGTACCACGGTTAAATCACATTCAATCCCGCCCTGATCATTCAGCATTTGGGTGTAAATCAAGGTGCCCGCAGGCTTATCGACATCATTAGAAGCGATCCACGAAAGCGCCGCCGCCGCATCCGGGCCTTTCAATGAAAACTTGGCAAATGAGGTCTGATCAAACAAAGCCGCGGCCTCGCGCACAGCCTTGTGTTCACGCCCCACTGCATCAAACCAGTTTTGACGGCCAAACGCATAAATATCGCGTGCTTCTTGGCCCTTGGCTGCGAACCAGTTTGGCCGCTCCCAACCCATTTTTTCGCCAAAACATGCCCCTTGGGATTTCAGTGTTTCATACAAAGGCGACGCCAAAGTAGGCCGGGCGCTGCTGTGTTCTTCATGCGGCCAATCCATTGTGTAATGTTTGCCATATGCCTCGACTGTGCGGGTGCGCACCCAGTTTGTATCGCGATGCACCTGACCAAAACGCCGAATATCGGCTGCCCATAAATCATAGGGCGGCGCGCCATTTTTAACCCATTCCGCCAACGCCATTCCCGCCCCGCCGCCTGCCGCGATACCAAAGGCATTAAAGCCCGCACCAACAAAGAAATTGCGCAGCTCGGGCGCCTCTCCAATGATGAAATTACCATCGGGCGTGAAACTTTCGGGACCATTGGTAAGGGTGCGGATACCCGCATTTTCCAGCGCCGGAACCCGACCCAAAGCAAGTTCCATCAAGGGTTCAAAATGGTCAAAATTTGAATCGAGCAATGAATAGTGAAACCCCTTGGGAATGCCGTTCACCGCCCATGGAATCGGGTTTGCCTCATAGCCCCCCATGACCAGCCCGCCGACTTCTTCTTTGTAATAGGTCAGCCGATCGGGGTCACGCAGGGTCGGTAGATTCGTCGGCATGCCTTTGATCGGTTCGGTCACCATGAATTGGTGCTCCATCGATACCAGCGGCACATTAACGCCAAAACGCGCGGCGAAATCGCGGCTCCATTGCCCGGCGCACAGCACTACTTTTTCACACTCAATGCGGCCTTTATTTGTGATCACGGCTGTGATCACACCATTCTGAACGTCCAGATCAAGAACCTTCGTATCTTCAAAAATCTGCGCACCGGACATGCGCGCGCCCTTGGCCAACGCCATGGTAATATCAGATGGATTAGCCTGCCCATCCGTGGGCATAAAGGCCGCGCCGACCACATCGTCAATATTCATCAGCGGCCATAAATCCAGCGCCTCGCGCGGGGTCAAAAGCTGCATTTCCAACCCGAAACTGCGCGCGGTTGTGGCCTGCCTTTTCACTTCGGTCCAGCGTTCATTCGTGCATGCCAATCGCAGCCCGCCATTCATTTTCCAGCCGGTGCCAAGGCCAGTTTCGGCCTCAATATTATTATATAAATCAACAGAGTAGCCCAGCAATTGGGTGATATTGGCGTTTGATCGCAACTGCCCGACCAGCCCGGCCGCATGGAATGTTGTGCCAGAAGTTAATTTTTGGCGCTCAAGCAATATCGTTTCCACACCAAGTTTTGCCAGATGATAAGCGGTCGAGCACCCAACGATACCACCACCGATAATCACAACTTTTGAACAGACAGGTAGGTCTTTCATGAGCGCCTCACATGTTTACAAAATCCATATATGCCTGCCGGAAGCAGGCCAAATTTTCGGCTGTATAATTCGCGTAATCAATGTCCAGCGCGCTGGTTTGTTCGCTGACCATGCTCCACATTGTTTCGCGCAAAAGCGACGCGCATTTCATCGCATGATAGCGGTGCAACAGGCCATCGCGCAGGGGGACATCGAAATACAGCTCAAGCATCTGGCGTTCGCCAGCCTCATCCAACCCGTTGTTTGACGCTAGGCCACCAAGATCAAAAAGCGGCGTGTTAAATCCGGCATAATCCCAGTCAATCAACCAAAGCCGCGCGCCATCATCCAGAATGTTAGCGGCCAGCAGGTCATTATGGCCAAAAACCATATCAAACGGGCCCGCTGTGGCCTCAAGCTTATTAGCAATTTCCATCAGTTCGGGCAGGGCCGCACAATAGGGGCTGGCGCCTTCGCGCAGGGTCGCAGCATAGTCCCTAAGCACATGAAATACCCAGAAAATCAGGGTTGGGCCACGCAGGTATTTCGGCACGTCAATATGGCACTTACGAACCAGCGGAATAATGTGTTCAAGCGCGCCGGGCTTGCGAATATCGGCATCGCTATAGGTCCGGGCTTCGATGAAATCAATGATGCTTAACCCTGGTTCGGCATAGCGCAGCGCAGGCGAAATTCCGGCCATATGGGCCGCGCGCGCAGCGGCAAGTTCATTGAATCGTAACAATAAATGTTCCGGCATATCTTCGCCAAAGCGCACCACGTAACGGCCAGTATCATCACGAACAACAAAGTTTAAATTGGTCAACCCGCCATCCAATGGTGCAATTGTGATCACACCACGCCAAAACGATAGGGCCTGTATGCGGGCAAGGGCCTGTGTGTTATCCACTTACTGCTTCCTCCAACCCATATCGAATGCGCGCTTTTCTGGCCGATGCAGAAATCATTCGGTCTAAAATAATAGCAATGAAAGCAATGGCTAAGCCCGCAACCAAGCCATGTCCTGTATCGGCCTTGGTCAGGGCAATATAAACCTCTTGTCCCAAATCCCGCGTGCCGACCAAGGCTGTGATCACAAGCATTGAAAGTGCCAACATGATTGTCTGATTAAGACCCAACAGGACCTCGGGTAAGGCCAATGGCAGGCGGATGCGCAGCAACAATTGCCAGCGTGTGCAGCCCGCAACGACGCCCGCCTCAACCAGTTCAGGGCTGACCGAACGCACGCCATGCGCCGCATAGCGCACCGCAGGCACCAGCGCATATAAAACGATCGCCACCATTGCGGTGAAATCCCCGATGCGAAATAGCATAACGACCGGAATTAGGTAAACAAAACTGGGCAAAGTTTGCAGGGTATCAATGACAACGCCAATGATGCCTCCGGCACGTCGGTTGGTGGCTGCCAGAACGCCCAGCGGAATGCCGACAAGGGATGCAACAGCCACCGCAACTCCGCACAGATACACCGTGATCATCGCCTTTTCCCACATGCCGGTTATCACAATAAAAGCAGCCATAAGCATGTTCATCACGGCCAATTTCCAACCACCAAAATGCCACCCCAGCAAGGTGATCATTGCCAAGCCCCAAGGCCATGGAAGGCCAAGGAAAAAGCGTTTGGTTGGCAGCAGAAAATAATTCAGGAAAAACAGCTTTACGGCCTCGAATGCATCATAATAATTGATGTTCAGGTATTTCACGGAATTATCCCAAAATTGGCCTGTGGTTAGCCAGTAATCTTCGGGAAATGTTTGGAAAAACGGCCAAACCCGACCTAGTGAAAAAGCAGCAATAAGGATGATTAAAACCGTCATACTGCGCTTATATCGGGCAAAAATACGGGTATTTTTTACGGGCTTTTGTGTGGTGGCGCGCTGGGAAAACGCCTGGCTTAGACGGTCAACAGCAATGGCCAAAATAACAATAGCAATCCCGCCTTCGAATCCGCCGCTAATGTCCAGCCGCCGGAGCGATGAAAGCACATCAAAGCCAAGGCCGCCGGCCCCGATCATTGACGCAATGATCACCATATTCAACGATAACATAATGACCTGATTTACCCCGACCATCAGGCTGGAACGGGCCGCAGGCACCAAAATGCGCCACGTCATTTGCCGCCCCGTGCAGCCGGTCATGAGGCCGAAATCCTTGATCTCGGGGCTAACCGCCTTCAACGCCATTGTTGTAATCCGCACCATCGGTGGCATCGCGTAAATCACGGTGGCGACAAGGGCGGCGACAGGGCCAAAGCCAAACAGCACCAAAATTGGCACTAAATAGGCAAAGATCGGGATCGTTTGCATAAGATCCAGCAGCGGCGTTAACAGACGGTCAAACACCGGATGGCGATAGGCTGAAATACCCAGCAATAGCCCGCCAACAACCCCGATCGGCACGGCAATAATAACGGATGAAAGCGTGACCATCGCGCTCTCCCATTGACCAAAAACCGACAGGTACAAGAACGCAAGGCCAACGATGGCTGCCAAAACCCAATCGCGCGCATAATGGCCCAGCGCAATGACGCAAGCGGTGATTGTGATCCAGCTAAACGGAGGCATAATCTGGTTGGCGCGACGTCCGGGGCCATCCATAAAACCATCGGCCAAAAGCGCGCGGACCAGATCATAGGGCTGCTCAATCAACCATGAAATTGCACGGGTAAATTCCTTGAAGGTGAAAAGGCCAAAATGCACGTCCTCGACCAGCCATTTCATCGCTGCCGACACCCAATCTTTTAGCGGAACAATCCAGCCTTTGGGGTATTCCATTGCCCAGACCAGACCAGTTTTTTCAGCCCAACCCGCACCAAATTTTGCCAACAGCCATGTCACGGTAAACAGGCCTAAAAAGGCTATAAAAGAAGGGCGAACAAGCACCTTCATGCGCCCCCCTTGCCAAGTAAAACCTTGATAACAGAAGGCGCATCAATGGCCCCGACCGGCTGGCCGTTATCAACCACCGTCAACGGGCCATCAGCGTCTATAACTGCCTCGGCAATCTCACAAATTTTTGCGCTGGCGGCAATGCCTTCGCCCATGCCCTTTGCCCCTGAAACCATGATTGCGCCGGCCGACATTACCTTGTCGCGCGGCACATGGCGGGTGAATTCTTCGACATATGAATTGGCTGGATTCAGCGCTAATTCTTCGGGCGTTGCCACCTGAATAATCGCCCCGTCTTTCATAATTGCAATACG
>DAOUQO010000214.1 GCA_030625565.1 Aliiroseovarius sp.
CGCGCCTTGATCCAAGATCCGGTTTTGCTGCTGGTGGATGAACCCACCGCGTCACTGGACCCGAAAACCAGCCGCGACATCATGCGCCTGATCGTTGAAATGTGCCGCGAACGCGGGCTGGCGGCGATCATTAACATTCACGACGTGGCGTTAGCAAAAATGTTCGTAGAACGCGTTATTGGTCTGGAAATGGGCGCGCTGGTCTTTGATGGCGCACCTGACGATTTAACCCCCGATGTTCTGACGCGCATTTACGGCGAAGAAGATTGGGAAGCCACGATTGAAGACGTCAAAGAAGACGATGGGGCCGACGCATGAGCATCGCCGCATCCGCAAACCTGACCGCCATGGTTGGTAAGGCGTGGAAAAAACCACCCTTTATCAAAAAACCATGGCTGCGTTGGGGGCTTTTGATCCTTTCGGTGGTGTACCTTGTCTTGGCTATTTCTTCGGTCGAAGTGGATTGGAGCCGGGTTTATATTGGTCTGGAACGTGGTGCACGTTTTGTTACCGCATTCGCAAATCCAGACTTTAGCAGCCAATGGGAAAATATTTCCGAAGGCATGTATGAAAGCATCGTCATGACCGTCGCGTCATCAGTGGTTGGTATTGCAATTTCGATCCCTATTGGCCTTGGGGCTGCGCGTAATATTGCGCCAGCGCCGGTCTATTTTGTGTGTCGCGGCATCATTTCCATCAGCCGCGCGCTTCAGGAATTTGTGATCGCGATTTTGCTGGTTGCAATCTTTGGTTTCGGCCCGTTTGCCGGTTTTGTAACGCTAAGCTTCGCAACGATTGGATTTCTTTCCAAGCTGTTAGCGGAAGAAATCGAAGCCATGGACCCCATTCAGGGCGAAGCGGTCAAGGCCACGGGCGCGCGTTGGTGGCAATGGATCAATTACGGTGTTCAGCCACAATTCATGCCCCGCCTGATCGGTCTTTCTATTTACCGCGTCGATATCAATTTCCGCGAAAGCGCCATTCTGGGGCTGGTTGGTGCGGGCGGCATCGGGGCCACGTTGGCCACGTCTTTTGATCGCTATGATTATGATACTTCGGCCGCCATCCTGCTTATGATTATCGGGATTGTGATGGTTCTAGAATACGTGTCGGGCTTTGTCCGTGGGAAGGTCCAGTAATGGTTACGACGAAAAAATCCGGCGGCGACACATACGTTTGGCAACGCCGCACCAATGGCCAATATATGGTTCGCTGGTTTGGCTGGCTAATTGGCGTCATGATTTTCATGTGGGCCTGGAATTACATCTCTGGGGCCACCACTTGGTTCTATGTCAAGGATGCGCCGCGCGTTACCGCAGATATTTTTAGCCGGGCGACCCCGCCTAAATGGGAATATATTTACCAGTTGGGCGGCCCGATCTGGGATACGATCAACATCGCCACATTGGGTACGATTATTGCGCTGTTTCTAGCGATCCCTGTTGCCTTTCTGGCTGCAACCAATACGACGCCACAGGTTCCAATTCACCCGGTTCTGGCACGGATCATGCCAAGCCCAATGCGCAAGCTGTTGTTGACTAAAACTGGCGAAAATAACTATACTATGGCGCTTTTCCGGCCAATTGCATTACTGGTTATCGTGTCAACGCGGTCGATCAATTCGCTGATCTGGGCGCTGTTGCTGGTTGCGATTATTGGCCCCGGAGTGTTCGCCGGTATCATGGCGATTTCCATTCGCTCCATCGGGTTCTGCGCCAAGTTGCTGTATGAATCGATCGAAGAAATCAACGTCATTCAGGTCGAGGCCGTTACGGCCACAGGTGCGGGTAAATTGCAAACGCTGGTTTACGGCATTGTGCCACAGATTTTGCCCACGCTAGCTGGGGTTGCGGTGTTTCGTTGGGACATCAACATCCGCGAAAGCACAATTCTTGGCTATGTGGGTGCCGGTGGTATTGGTCTGTGGCTGCAATCGTCGATGAATATTTTGGCGTGGTCTCAGGTTTCCCTGATCCTGCTGGTTATTTTGGTTGCGGTTGTTGTTGGCGAATGGGTTTCGGCCAAGGTACGCGGTGCGATTATCTAATGCCCGCAGATACACAATCCGATGCAAAATGGGCGTTTGACGCTTACGAGGCAGTGCGCGCGCGCCTGCCTCATACCACCTATCCAGATGCGGCCAAGCCGGTGGCAAACCTTGCCGATATAGCCGATGAAATGGATGTGTTTTTGCTGGACGCATTCGGGGTTTTGAACATTGGTGAAACCGCAATTTCCGGCGCGCCTGAACGTATTTCCGACCTACAAAAGGCCGGCAAACGCGTGATTGTTCTAAGCAACGCAGCCAGCATTCCAAAGCCGGTTTTGCTGGCAAAATACGCCCGCCTTGGTTTTGATTTCACCCCTGAAAACGTGCTGACCAGCCGCGAGGTTTTGCTGGATGCCTTAGCCGACAAAACCCTTGGCCATATCGGCATGATGGGGCTTGAGGCCTATGGAAACGAAGAACTTGAGCATCTTGATTTTGATTTTCTCGGCGATGACCCTGCCACCTATGAAGCCTGCGACAGTTTCATATTGATGGGCGCAGGCCAGTGGAATGATGCGCGCCAAACGATGCTGGAGCGCGCCCTGATTGCACAGCCCCGCCCTGTTTTTGTGGGCAACCCCGACATCGTTGCCCCGCGCGAAGACGGCCTGTCAAAAGAGCCGGGTTTGTTTGCCCACAGGTTGGCGGATGCCACCGGCGTGGTGCCCGAATTTTACGGCAAACCCTTTGCCAAGGGCTTTGATATGGCGCTGGCCAAGGTCGGCGGCATTGACCCCGCGCGCATCGTTATGGTGGGTGACACGCTGCACACTGATATTTTGGGCGGACAGGCAGCAGGTATTGCCACAGCACTGATCACTGCCCACGGCGCCCTGAAAGGGATTGACGCAAACGCGGCGATCCAAGCCTCGGGCATTGTGCCACACTATATAATGCCCACCACCTAAATAATGCCCACCAGCTAACGCGCGACCTAGATCGATGGTGCAATCCCTTGACGGTAGGTCAATTAGCTGTGCTTTTTGCGGAATTTTGTTGACTCATTGGTCTATTTTATTCACTTTTACCCGATACGAGCTCGGCGTGTACGCGCGGATGCCATATGTTATTGCGTTGGGGGGACACCATAAGATCATAAATAGGCCTGCAGGCCGAAATTAAATGCTCTTTGTGTCACCGACCTGATTCAAATATCGCCAATAATTAAGAATAAAGCGGATTAAACCGTTTTTATGGACCCAAAAGGAGAGGAAACTCAATGAAATCTATGTTTTACTCAAGCGTCGCACTGCTTGCGCTGACAGGGGCGGCATCTGCTGCAACATGTCCGGCCGTAACGGTTGCCGACATGATGGGAGTCGCCCCCGGCGCATTCCCACAACAGTTTGAACTGTCTGAATTCGAAGCCGCCGCTGGCTGTACGCTGGAATTCGCAGCGAACCCAGACGC
>DAOUQO010000112.1 GCA_030625565.1 Aliiroseovarius sp.
CCCAGCTCCAAAGGCATACCGTGCGGGTCACAATCAGGGTGCGATGGCGGCTGACCGGTCTGGCGTGGATAGTCGACCGCAGGCCATGACAGCACATTGGTCGGCTGTGGTTTTTGGCGAAAATCGGCATTCAAGGCGCTAATGCGCGCGTCATCACAGCCCAGCAGGCTGATTTCGATCATATCCAATGGCAGGTTTTTATATGCCAGAACTGCGGCGAAAACCGTGTCGGCCAAGCCGGTCAAATCGGCATGCGCCCAGCGCTGATCTTCTATATTGACGTAAAGTTCGGACACAAGCGCAGGCATCAGACGGCTGGCCCCTTGGCGTCATAGGCATCAATGATTTTGCCCACCAATTTATGGCGCACTACGTCTTTTGACGTGAAATAGTTGAAACTGATCTGATTGATGTGTTTCAAAAGCCCTTCGGCATCTTGCAGGCCCGACATCATGGCGCGCGGCAGGTCAACCTGCGTTCGATCGCCGGTGATGACCATGCGGCTGCCTTGGCCCAGCCGGGTCAGGAACATTTTCATCTGCATCGTCGTGGCATTTTGGGCTTCGTCCAGCACCACAAAGGCATTGGACAACGTGCGCCCGCGCATGAACGCCAGCGGCGCGATTTCAATCTGTTTTTCTTCGATCATCCGCGCCACTTGCTTGGCCGGCAAAAAATCATTCAGCGCATCATAAAGCGGCTGCATATAGGGGTCGACCTTATCCTTCATATCACCGGGCAGAAAACCCAGCCGTTCGCCCGCCTCGACCGCAGGACGGCTTAGGATAATTCGATCCACATGGCCGGAAATATACATATTTACCGCGACAGCAACGGCCAGATAGGTTTTGCCAGTGCCCGCCGGACCAATACCAAAAACCATTTCGCGATCCATCAGCGCCTTGACATAAGCCGCCTGCGCCGGACTGCGCGGAATGATCAGTTTCTTGCGGGTCTTGATTTCAATATCCGTGCCCTGCGGGATATCGGCGGTGTTGCGCGTGGCATGTTCAACCTCGCCATGGTGAATCAGCGCATCGATATCGCCCGCCTCGACCGCTTTGCCGTCTTCTAGACGTTCATACAGCTTGGATAAAACCATGCCCGCCTGCGCGCGTGCCTCGCTGTCGCCGACCAGAACCAACTGGTTGCCACGGCGGATGATCTGCAGTTCCAACAGGTGTTCAATCAGCGCAATATTGCGATCAAAGGCCCCGCAGAGGTCGATCAAAAGGTGATTGTCGGAAAATTCCAACAAGGTTTCGTTGGCATTTTGTGGCGTGGTTGGTGGCGTTAGAACATCTATGCCCAAAGGAATCTCCGTTCACATAAGGGGGTTTTGGCAATCGTGCCAACCGCAGCGGCAAGGTGCAAGAGGGCACAGGTGTTTTTCTGCACATAACGCAAAACGGCCGTCGGAAAACCAACGGCCGTTTCTATAATTTTCAAGGCGTGGATCAAAGGAAATCAGCGATCCCCTGGCCTTCTTTATAGCTTCCGATCGCATAGCCGGTCGGGAAAATATCGGTGCAAATCGGCTTGCCGTATTCATCCATACGGGCCGAAAGGTAGCCTTCGACACCGTCATCGATGATCCAGTGCTGACAGCCATTTGGATCGATCCAAATTCCGGCAACCAGATTGCTTAGGTGGCCGGTATCGGTATGCGTATCAACGGTCATGTCGCGGATACCATCTGCATTACAGCCAGCCAAAGCGAAAGCAACGCCAAGAACGGCCAAACCTTTAATGAGTTTCATATTTCTATCTCCCTAACGCAAACAAATGATTTCGACGCGGCGATTTTGCTGCATCCCGGCGGCGGTGCTGTTTGAAGCAACCGGATACCGTTCGCCATAACCGCGAATGCTGTAAATGCTCGCGCCAACCGATTGGGCAACTGCGGCAACCGCATTGGCCCGGTTCCTTGACAAGGTCATATTATACGCATCACTTGCCCGGCTATCGGTATGACCGGCAATTCCGTAAGCAACCGCGCCTGCGCTTGAAAAGAATTGCTGCAACGTGGACCGCCCGCTTGCGCTGATTGAATACTTGTCTGTGGCAAACAGCTGGTCGGTGCTAACCACACCGCAAACATCGCCACGATTACAAACCGGAATACCGTCGCGGGTTACGTGCGGAGTCATATAGCCTTCGACCCCGTCATCCATCACCCAGTGTTCACATCCATCGGGATCAACCCAAATGGTCGGCACATATCTTTCACCAGTTACTTGCTGGGCACTTGCCGCACCGGCAAACGCGCCAAGCGCCATTGCCCCTATGCTTGCAACGGCAAAACCCGCACGCAGGGTGTCTTTGATTTTATTATTCACGCTTATCTCCCCCATCAGTCACGTTTCAGACCGACCCATTGGCAGTTGGGCAGATCCCTGTTCTTGGGCTGATTTTAGCGAATTTCAACTATAAAGAAAGCGGGATTCTTCCGATATTGTTGCAAAACAGGCAACGAACCCACTAATTCTTGCCTATTATTCCAATCTGGACACTATAACTGCCACAATTGGCAAAAGCAGGCAGCGGCCTAGTCGATCAGCACCCCACCAAGCGAGTTGGCACTGCTCTCGGTGATTCTTACCCTGCGCAGGTCCCCGACAACGGGCGCATCCGGCCCATCAGGAATAGCGACAAAGACCGCATGCAAGTGCTGTGACTTACCAATCATCTGCCCCTTAAGGCGGCCAGGTTTTTCAAACAAAACGCTGACCTCGCGCCCGACCATGGCGTCTTGTGCCGCCTTTTGTTGCACGCTTAACAGCGCCTGAAGTTCCTGAAGCCGCGCATCGGCAACATCGGCGTCAACCAGGGCACGTTCCGCCGCAGGCGTGCCGGGGCGCGATGAATATTTGAACGAATAGGCCTGACCGTAATTCACCGCCCGGATCAGATCCAGCGTCGCCTGAAAATCAGCATCGGTTTCTTCGGGAAAGCCAACAATAAAATCGCCCGATATCAAAATATCAGGCCGCACCGCGCGAATGCGTTCCAAAACCTGCAAATATTGCGCCGCGCTATGCGACCGATTCATGCGTTTCAGAATTTTATCGCTGCCGGACTGAACAGGCAGGTGCAGATAAGGCATCAGCTTGTCACACGTTCCGAACGCCGCGATCAGATCATCGCCCATGTCGTTCGGGTGGCTGGTGGTAAAGCGAATGCGCGCCAACCCATCGATTTCGGCCAACTGATGAATCAATCCAGCCAGCGTTATGCCATCGGCGATATAAGCGTTAACATTCTGACCTAAAAGGGTAATTTCACGCACGCCACGTTCAACCAGCGCGCGGGCCTCGGACAATATGCGCGCGGTAGGGCGGCTGACTTCGGCGCCGCGCGTATACGGCACAACGCAGAACGCGCAGAATTTATCGCAGCCTTCCTGCACCGTCAGAAATGCAGCAGGGGCGCGTTTTACCTTGGGGCGTACGGGCAGGTTTTCAAATTTGTCTTCTTCGGGGAAATCAGTATCCAGCGCCTTTTCACCCTTGGCAACAGCCTGCATCATTTCGGGCAGACGGTGATATGTTTGCGGGCCGACCACCAGATCAACCGCAGGCTGGCGGCGCATGATTTCGGCGCCTTCGGCCTGTGCAACACAGCCCGCCACACCGATTTTCAAATCCGGCTTGGCCGTTTTCAACCCCTTGAAACGCCCCAGTTCGCTATAGATTTTTTCGGCGGCTTTTTCGCGAATATGGCAGGTATTCATCAAGATCATGTCGGCGGCTTCAAGGTTTTCGGTCAGCTCGTACCCATCCTTGCCCGCGCCCAGCGCTTCGGCCATGCGTTCGCTGTCATAGACATTCATCTGGCAGCCATAGGTGCGGATATACAGCTTTTTCTTATCGGCCATGGGCGTGGCTCCGGCAATATTGATCAAGGGCCGCTGCCTACAGCGTTTTTGCGTGCCCTGCAACGGTTGCGAAAAAAACGAATTCATGGGAAATTAACCGTAAAGCTGCAACAAGTCAGCAAAAGGGTAAAATATGCGATACGGCTCACTTGAGGAATTCCTGCAAAACGGCACAGACGCGTTGGCCAAAGGGCCGGTCGCGATGATTTTTGCCGAGGATATGATCGAGGTTGATACCACCATCGCGCACCACCAAATGGCCGGATTTAAGGCCATTATTGTTTTTTGCCCAACCGAACTTGTGCTGACCGATGACATCGAAGACGAAATTTATCGCATTGATTATCCCATTGTAACCAAAAATGCGGTGCAAAATGCAATCAATACAATCATCAAAATTACGCCGCCCGGCACGTGGCTATATTATTGCTATAATGGCGAATTCCTGTTTTATCCGTTTTGCGAAGATCGCAGCATCGGTGAAATGCTTACCTTCCAGACCGAGGAACGGCGTAACGCGGTTCTAAGCTACGTCATTGACCTTTATGCCGCTGATCTGGACGCAAACCCCAATGCAGTTTCGCTTGAAGGTGCCTGTCTGGACAAATCCGGTTATTACGCACTGGCGCGCCCTGATCCGCTAAACAATGGCCAGCCAAAAGAACGCCAGCTTGATTTTTATGGCGGACTAAGATGGCGGTTTGAAGAACACGTTCCGCAAAACCGGCGCAAGATTGACCGGATTTCGCTGTTTCGCGCGAAACCGGGGCTGGAATTACGCCCCGATCACACCTTTAACGACGAAGAATACAACACCTATGCCTGCCCGTGGCACAACAATATAACCACCGCGATTGTCAGTTTTCGAACCGCTAAGGCATTGAAATCAAACCCAGGGTCAACCTTTGATATTCATACCTTCAAGTGGCATAACTCAACCGAATTTTCATGGTCCTCCCAGCAATTGCTGGATTTGGGACTGATGGAGCCGGGGCAGTGGTTTTAAAAAGCACCAATGCGCACTTTACATAGCGCTATCCACCCCTATTTTAACTATTCAACCCAGACAAAGGCAAAGCATATGAGCGAAGTAAAATCAGGCGACAAAGTCAGCATCCACTATATTGGCAGCCTTGAAGACGGCACCATTTTTGATAGCTCCGAAGGGCGCGAGCCACTGGAATTCACTGTCGGATCCGGCATGGTCATCCCCGGCCTGGACGCGGCCCTGCCCGGCATGAAAGTTGGCGAAAAGAAAACCGAAACCATTCCGTGTGAACAGGCCTATGGTACCCACCATCCCGAAGGTGTGATCGAAGGCGCGCGTTCCGATATGCCCGACGATCTGGAACTGGAAATCGGTATGCGTCTGGAAATGCGCAACCCGGATGGGCGCGCCATGCCTGTGACAGTTACCGTTCTTACTGACGAAAGCGTCACCGTGGATGCAAACCATTTTCTGGCAGGCAAGACCTTGATTTTCAAGTTTGAAATCGTATCCGTCGGGTAAATCCGTACAACCGGTTTTTTGCGGCTCAGGCCTTGCGCAACCGGATCACCACATCAACCTTGGCAATTTCCGCCCCGTCCGGCGCGGTGGGCAAGTGCGAAATTTCCAAATCTTCTGCGGGGGCATCGCTTAGTTCTTCGGTGTCCTCCCAGAAGAAATGCGGATGATTGGAAATGTTGGTGTCAAAATAACTTTTGGCACCATTCACCGTGATTTCACGCAGCAATCCGGCACGGCAAAACACCTTTAACGTGTTGTAAACTGTGGCCAGCGACACCGAATTTCCCGATTTCCGTACAGACGCAAACAAGCTTTCCGCTGTGATATGGCGATGTTGGCCATCGCCCACCAGCAATAACGCCAGCGCCATGCGCTGTTTTGTCGGGCGCAGTCCGGCCTGGGTCAGCCAGTCTGCCTCGCAAGGTAGAATCGGAGTTGTCATCGCGCGTCACTTTCTTTCACTAGCGCCATTATATAGGTTCCGGCGCAGGAAGGAACCGGTTTTCTTCGACACATATTTGTGCATATGCGCTGCGCGCGCATCGCGGCGGCCTTGCGCCCGAATAGGCACGAGTGGTACACGAATATTAGAACAACACAAAATACAGGGCAGCACAGCATGACAGAATTCCCCACAAGCTTTGATCGCGATGATTTGCTGAAATGCGCGCGCGGCGAACTTTTTGGCCCCGGCAACGCGCAATTGCCCGAACCCCCGATGTTGATGATGGACCGCATCACCGATGTTTCGGCCGATGGTGGCGCACACGGCAAGGGCCATATTCTGGCCGAATTCGACATCAAACCCGACCTGTGGTTTTTCGACTGCCACTTTCCCGGCAACCCAATCATGCCCGGCTGTCTGGGCCTTGACGGTCTGTGGCAGCTAACCGGTTTCAACCTTGGCTGGCGCGGCTGGCAAGGGCGCGGATACGCCTTGGGTGTTGGCGAAGTAAAACTAAAAGGCATGGTGCGCCCTGATCGCAAAATGCTGAGCTATGAAGTCAATTTTACCAAAGCCATTCAAAACCGCCGCCTGACCATGGGCGTCGCTGACGGCATTGTTAAGGCCGATGGCGAAATCATTTATGAAGTCAAAGATATGAAGGTCGCTCTTTCCGAGAGCTAGACCACATTTAGGAGTACATGCATGCGTCGTGTCGTCGTTACAGGTCTGGGCATTGTTTCAGCCATCGGAAACAATAAAGACGAGGTGTTAGCCTCGCTCAAAGCCGGAAAATCCGGGATCACCGCCAATGCCGACATGGCCGAACGCGGCTTTCGCAGCCAGATCGCGGGCGAACCCACCTTGGATGTTACCGAACACGTGGACAAACGCAAATTGCGGTTCATGGGGCGCGGCGCGGCTTATGCCTATGTCGCCATGGGCCAGGCAATTGCCGATGCAGGCCTTGAAGAAAGCGACGTTATCAACCCGCGCACCGGCCTGATCGCAGGTTCCGGCGGGCCGTCAACCAGCGCAATTTTTGCCGCCCACCAGATTGTTTTGAAAAACAATGCCCCCAAACGCATCGGGCCGTTTGCGGTGCCCAAAGCGATGGGGTCAACCGTGTCGGCAAATCTGGCAACGGCGTACCAGATCAAGGGTATTAATTATTCCATCACTAGCGCCTGTTCGACATCGCTGCATTGCATTGGTTCGGCGTCTGAACAAATTATGATGGGCAAACAAGACATTATGTTTGCTGGCGGCGGCGAAGAACTGGACTGGACGCTGTCGTGTTTGTTTGACGCGATGGGCGCGATGTCATCCAAATACAACGACACGCCAGAACGCGCATCGCGCGCCTTTGACGCGGATCGCGACGGTTTTGTCATCGGCGGCGGCGGCGGAATGCTGGTGCTTGAGGAACTGGAACACGCCCAAGCGCGCGGCGCGAAAATCTACGCCGAAGTTACCGGCTACGGCGCCACATCAGACGGGGCAGATATGGTTGCACCATCGGGCGAAGGCGGCGAACGCGCCATGCGTGTTGCCCTTGGCACCCTGCCCGAGGATCGCAAAATTTCCTATATCAATGCCCACGGCACATCAACGCCGGTTGGCGATGTTGGCGAGGTCGAAGCGGTGCGCCGCGTATTTGGTCAAGGCAGCACGCCGCCGATCAGTTCGACCAAGTCAATGACGGGCCACAGCCAAGGCGCGACTGGCGCACAGGAAGCAGTGTATTGCCTGCTGATGCTGGAAAACGATTTCATCGCGCCGTCAATTAACGTTGAAAACCTTGACCCGGCGCTTGATCCGGCAGAAATCGCCACTACGCTGGTGGAAAATGCCGGGCTGGATACGGTCATGACCAACTCATTTGGCTTTGGCGGAACCAACGGCTCAATGCTGCTAAGCAAGTTTAAAGGATAGACACATGGCTGATCTGATGAAGGGCAAACGCGGGCTGGTTATGGGCGTCGCAAACAAACGTTCGATCGCGTGGGGTGTGGCCGAAGCGTTGGCAAAAGAAGGTGCCGAAATCGCCTTTTCATACCAAGGCGAAGCGTTCGGTGACCG
>DAOUQO010000116.1 GCA_030625565.1 Aliiroseovarius sp.
CGGATGCACCGAAACCGGTCATGCCGATAAAGGCGGAATTGTCACCCAGCAGCGGGCCCCAGCCTTGCTGAATTGCGGCCTCCACACCAACGCGCGGGGCGGTGCCCAAAACGGTGTTGCGGTAATCTTGGGATTGCGCGGAAAATGCTTCAAAACACGGCGCGGAAACCACGGCGGCCTTGATGCCATCGGCGGCCAGTGCCTCGGCGGCATTAACAGCCAACTCCACTTCGGAACCCGTGGCGATTAGGGTCACATCGCGTGCGCCATCTGTGTCACGCAACACATATGCGCCCTTGGCGGTCAGGTTTGTTTCGGTGTGATCTGTACGCAGACACGGCAGGCCCTGACGGCTAAGCGCCAGAACGCTGGGTGTGCTTGGGGCTGACAATGCTGCCTGCCACGCTTCGGCCGTTTCGACCACATCGGCGGGGCGGAAAACGTTCATGTTTGGCATGGCGCGCAGGCTGGCCACAGTTTCCACCGGCTGGTGGGTTGGACCGTCTTCGCCCAAACCGATTGAATCGTGGGTCAGCACGTATGTAACAGGGATACCCATCAGGGCCGCAAGGCGCATGCTTCCGCGCATGTAGTCAGCGAATGCCAGAAATGTCCCGCCATAAGGGGTGAAGCCGCCGTGCAGCCAAAGGCCGTTCATGATCGCGGCCATGCCGTGTTCGCGCACACCGTAATAGAGGTATGAACCGCCGTAATTATTCTTGGTGACGACCTCCATTCCCTTGGTCAGGGTCAGGTTTGATCCGGTCAAATCGGCCGAGCCACCAACAGTGTTTGGCAGGGTTGCATTGACCACCTCAAGCGCCATTTGGCTGGCCTTGCGGGTGGCGACCTTGGGCGCATCTGCCGAAAGTTGCGCTTTGTAGGTATTTATTGCTGTGTCGAGTGCGGCGACGTCAACACCAGCCTGAGCGGCGTCAAATGCTGCCTTGTCGGCAGATGCTTTGTGCCGTGTTTCCCATGCCTCACGCGCACTTTTGCCGCGTGCTGCAATGGCGTGCCAGTCAGCGTATACATCAGAAGGAATTTCAAAGGCAGGATGATCCCAGCCCAGTGCTTCACGTGTTGCAGCAATTTCATCAGCCCCAAGCGGTGCGCCGTGGGTTGCGGATGTGCCTTGCTTGTTCGGGGCGCCAAAACCAATGATAGTCTTGCAGGCAATCATCGAAGGTTTGTCAGATGCGCGCGCCGCTTCAATCGCCGCTGCAATCGCGTCTTTGTCGTGGCCATCCACAGATTGAACATGCCAGCCTGCTGCCTCGAACCGTGCTTGTTGATTGGTCGATGTCGAAACATCTGTGCCGCCATCGATGGTGATCGAATTATCGTCCCACATGACAACCAGTTTGCCCAATGCCATGTGGCCTGCGAAATCGATAGCTTCGTGGCTGATGCCCTCCATCAGGCAACCGTCGCCGGCAATTACATACGTATAGTGATCGACCAGATCATTGCCGAAACGCGCATTGTTCATGCGTTCGGCCAGCGCCATGCCAACGGCGGTGGAAATGCCCTGACCAAGTGGTCCGGTCGTGACCTCGATCCCCTTAGCGTGGCCGTATTCGGGGTGGCCCGCTGTGCGGTACCCCATTTGGCGGAAATTACGGATCTGGTCCATGTCCATGTCGTCGTAGCCCAGCAGGTGGTTAAGCGCATAAACCAGCATCGAGCCGTGTCCGGCGCTCATCACAAAACGGTCGCGGTCGGCCCATTTGTCTGCCGAAGGGTCAATATTGATGAACCGGCTGAACAAAACCGTCGCCATATCGGCAACACCCATAGGCGCGCCGGGGTGGCCGGAATTTGCGGCCTGAACGGCATCCATTGCTAGGGCACGGATCGCGTTTGCCATCATGTTTTCGTTGCTCATCGTTCTTCTCCTTAGGCGCGTTTACTATCAGTGATCAGACGACTGATCAGTGGTGTGAATATCAGTTGCATGGCCAGATCCATCTTACCGCCGGGAATGACGATTGAATTGGCGCGGCTCATCCATGAACCGTCTATCATGTTGGTCAGATAAGGGAAGTCGATGCCGCGCGGATTGGCAAAACGAATGACAACCAGGCTTTCATCAGGGGTGGGAATTGAACGTGAAATAAACGGGTTTGAGGTATCAACCACCGGCACGCGCTGGAAATTGATGTCGGTCTGGGTGAACTGCGGCGTAATGCACCTGACATAGGCATCCATGCGGCGTAAAATTACATCGGTCACTGCCTCGGTGGTATAGCCGCGCATCGCCTTGTCGCGGTGGATTTTCTGGATCCATTCAAGGTTGATCACCGGCACCACGCCAATTTTCATGTCGGCGTATTTGGGCAGGTTTACGTCGTCATTTTTTACAGCCCCGTGCAGGCCTTCGTAAAACAACAGATCCGAGCCATCCTTGAACGCCGCCCATTCGGTGAAGTTGCCGGGGGCAACGCCGTGTTTTTCGGCTTCGATATCATCGTGTACATAGGTGCGGGTTTTGCCCTGACCGGTTTCGCCGTATTCGCGAAACACGCGCTCAAGCTCGGCCAGTTCGTTGGCCTCATAGCTGAAATGCGAAAACCCGCGATCGTCTGCATTGTATCGCTTGTCCAGCTCGGCCTTCATATCGACGCGGTTGAAACGGTGAAAGGCGTCGCCTTCGATCGATACCGAGGTGACATTTTCACGGCGGAAAATCTGGTCAAACGTGGTCTTGACGGTCGATGTGCCAGCCCCGGACGAGCCGGTGACAGAAATAATCGGGTGCTTTTTGCTCATATTCGTATCCTTCAGCAGAGATTAGGCGCGAAACAGGCCGCGTTTACCAAACAGGGCAGAGACTTCTTCATCAGGCAGGTCTTGATAGGTCGCCACGCGATCCACTTTTTCGGCAGTGCCAAATACAAACGGTGTGCGCATGTGCAATTCACTGGCTTTCTGGCTCATGATCCGGTCGTGGCCATCCGTTGCTTTGCCGCCCGCCTGTTCGATCAGAAATGCGATGGGCGCGCATTCGTAAATCATTCGCAAACGACCATTTTCATAGGTGGGGCGGCTGTCGCCCGGATACAGAAAAATGCCGCCACGGGTAATAATCCGATGGGTTTCGGCCACCAGTGATGCGATCCAGCGCATGTTGTAATTACGTTCATGCGGGCCGTCATTGCCGGCAATGCAATCGTCGATATAGGCGCGAATGGCTTTCGGCCAGTGGCGATAATTTGATGCGTTAATGGCAAATTCGATGCTGTATTCGGGAACGCGCAGATTGGCGTCAATCAGGATAAAGGTGGCGGTGTCTGGGTCCAGAACATACGATTGCACCCCGTCGCCAAAGGTCACGACCATGTTGGTTTGTGGCCCGAAAATAATGTAGCCGCCGCAGATTTGTTCATCCATCGGGCGCAGGAACGAAGTGTGCGGATCATCGGTTGCCTCAAAGATCGAAAAGATAGTTCCGATCGAAACATTCACGTCGATATTGGATGATCCATCCAGCGGGTCAATCGCCAGCGCGTATTTCCCGCCCTCGTCAATGACCACCACGTCGTCTTGTTCTTCTGATGCATAATAGCGCACGCCAGCCCCCTTCAGGGCGGCCATGAACGCGTCATCCGCCATCAGGTCCAGCGCCTTTTGCTGGTCACCGCCGGTGTTTTGCCCGACGGCTTCGCCAAGCGAGCCGCCAAGTGCACCGCGCTTGATTGTGCGGCACAGTTCAACACCAACTATGGCCAGCGCCTCCATGATCGGATGCAGGGCCTGGGGCATCCCGGATTTATCGCCAATCGCTGTTTTCGTCGTCGTCATAATTGTCACCCTTGCGTGGTGTTGCCAAGAAACACCCTTGTCGTCCCACATAATTTCGGAATAGAAAATTTAAAAATACATGGGATAGGAGTTAATAAATTTTAATATGCTACGTCCAGAAGCCATAACTCTTAAACAATTACGGGCCCTTAGCGCTGTTGCACGGTTTGGGTCCATTACCCGCGCGGCTGAGGCAATTCACCTCACCCCCCCGGCGGTCCATACCCAACTGCGCCAGCTTTCGTTGCATATGCAGGCTGATATCCTGCGGCGTGGTGACGCAGGGCGGATGGAATTAACCGACGAAGGGCATTTGGTGTTGGACGCCACGGCCCGCATCGAGGCCGAGCTGGATATCTGCCTGAAATCGGTCGCGGCCCTGCGCGATGGCCATACAGGATTGGTGCGCCTTGGGGTGGTTTCCACCGGCAAATATTTTGCGCCTGCTTTGGTTGCCCACCTGAAAAACGAATTTCCGGGCATCAAGGTTGAACTGATTATTGGCAATCGGGGTCAGACCATTGCCGCGCTGGACAATCGTCAGATACAGCTGGCGATCATGGGTCGGCCACCACGCAGCCCCGCCAATACTGCCGAAGTGGTTGGCGCACACCCGCATATCTTTGTCGTGCCGCCTGATCACCAGTTGGCCAAGGCCAAGGATGTGACCCCTCAGGATTTGCTGAAAGAAACCATTATTGAACGTGAGGTCGGTTCCGGCACGCGCATTTTGCTGACACGCTTTATGGACCGGATTGGCCAAGGCGCATCGTTTGATTCGATTGCGATGGAATCGAACGAGACCATCAAACAGGCAGTGATTGCCGGACTGGGCATCGCCCTGATTTCGCAACATACAGTGATGGAAGAGCTGCATTCCGGTCGCCTTGTGGCACTGAAAATGCAGGGCCTACCGATTGATCGGGCATGGTATTTGCTGCACCGGTCTGACACCGAACTAAGCGCCGCTGCCCAAAAGATAAAAATGCATATTTCCGGCATGAAGGGATCATTCCTGCCGCAGCTTTAACACCGTAACCAGCCCCCTAATGCTAGGGCGTGCATTCGCCGCCCAATAGGCATTGGTGCATGTCATCCAGCGTTGCAGGTTGTGGTTCTTGGAACGCAAAACCGCCGCAAGGGTCGGTCTCCAACAGATAGCCACTGGCAGTTTCTTTTAGAAACATCAGATAATCCGCACCGGAACTTAGCCCGCCACACCATGGGCCAAAGCACTGCACATTCACATCGATTCGCCGCTCAAAGCGCGCAGTAAATCCATTTTCAGTCAAGAAATGGCCGCTTAGGCGGGCGCGAAAAATATTGTCAGGCTGAATAAGGTCCTGCTGGGACATATCCGGAACAGGAAGGTTGTCAGGGTTAAACCGCAACTGCCCATGCACCACTATATACATATCAGCAGATGCCGCAGCATCCTGATACGCGTGGCGCTCGGAATAGGGTAGGCACGATAATGAAAATGCAGGGCCAGCAATGAGCAAAGATAGCGTTGCGGAAATCAAACTGTGAAAAATAGACATGGGTATTTCTCCTGTATTTAGTGTTGGTTATTCGGGAAATTGGGCCCGACACTGGGCCACATTGGCATCCATACGCGCCTGAACCGCCATCAGTCGCCCCTTAAGCGGAGCAAGCTTGCGCCGTTCTTCGGCAATATCAATCGCCACGGGGGTTTCGACAATGCGGGTGGCATTCTTTTCGCATGAATATCTGGTGCGGGTATTATCGTAACATGTACCGATAAAGGTATAAGGCACGTTCTGGCGATGAATGGCATAGCCACGGGCGATATTTCCTTCGATGATACCAATTTGCGCGGAAATGTTTGCCTGTTCAGAACGCGCGCCAGAAATGCAGCGTTCCTGCGGAGTCGCGCAGGCCGCAAGGGCCAGGGCGATGGCTGTCAGGGATAAGATTTTGCGCATAATTGGCTCCGGTCCGGGCTGGAAATGTTTGTTCCAGAATTTGATACCAATATGTGCGGTGATAAGCGATATCACCGCGCCGGGGCTGGTTGATATGCTATAACAAGGGTGCAACTGCCCGTTTTAATAGTTTAATCGCGGCCTGCGCCCAAGATAACCAAACAATCAAGGGCGCTTTAAAGATAAGGCAATGTTGGCAAATACCGATAATATTCTAGTATCTGGTAAAAGTCCCAAACGATGTCCTGCTGAAATCCTATTGGTTTTTATATCTGCTTTTTTCTTCCCCTCGCAACCTTTTCCCCCGGTCGTCCCGCCTTTGATCGCCCCTTAACTTCACTTGCCGCGGCCACAGCATTTTGCTTTGCCATGGGATCATTTGCGATTGCCAGCTCGACGGCCTCTAGGCGTTTTACTTCGTCACGCAGGCGCGCGGCTTCTTCGAATTCAAGGTTTTCGGCGGCTTTGCGCATGTCTGTTCGCAGCCCTTCCAGGTGCGCCATAAGATTGGCGCCGATCATGGGTTTATCGACCTTGGCGGTGATGCGCGACATGTCTGTGTCGCCTTTATACAGGCCTGCCAGCACGTCTTCGACGTTCTTTTTCACCGTTGTCGGGGTGATATTATGTTCTACATTATAGGCATGCTGGCGGTCGCGGCGGCGGTTGGTTTCGCGTAAAGCCCGTTCCATAGATCCGGTGATCCGGTCGGCATACATAATCACACGGCCTTCGGCGTTGCGCGCGGCGCGTCCAATGGTTTGGACCAGTGATGTTTCCGAGCGCAAGAAGCCTTCTTTATCCGCATCCAGAATGGCCACCAGCCCGCATTCGGGAATGTCCAGACCTTCGCGCAGCAGGTTGATGCCGATCAGCACATCAAACGCCCCAAGGCGCAAATCGCGCAGGATTTCAATGCGTTCCAGCGTGTCGATATCCGAATGCATATAACGCACGCGGATGCCCTGTTCGTGCATGTATTCAGTCAGATCCTCGGCCATGCGTTTGGTCAGGGTGGTGACCAATGTTCGCATGCCTTGAGCGGCGACAAGGCGCACTTCGTCCAGCAAATCATCAACCTGCATTTCAACGGGCCGGATTTCAACGGGGGGGTCTAACAAACCTGTGGGGCGGATCACCTGTTCGATGAAAACACCGGCTGTGCGTTCCATTTCCCATTTGCCCGGCGTGGCCGAAACAAACACCGATTGCGAACGCATAGCGTCCCATTCTTCGAATTTAAGCGGGCGATTATCCATGCAGCTGGGCAGGCGAAAACCGTGTTCGGACAAGGTGGATTTGCGCCGGAAGTCGCCCTTATACATACCACCAATTTGCGGCACGCTGACGTGGCTTTCATCTGCAAAAACAATGGCATTGTCGGGGATATATTCAAACAAGGTGGGCGGGGGTTCCCCCGGTGCGCGGCCTGTTAAGTAGCGCGAATAGTTTTCAATTCCGTTGCAATAGCCCGACGCCTCAAGCATCTCCAGATCAAACGTAACCCGTTGATCAAGGCGCTGGGCCTCTAGTAATTTACCGTCGCCTTCAAACTGTTTCAGGCGCATGATCAGTTCGGTTTTGATGTTCTTGATGGCCTGCAACAGCGTTGGTTTTGGCGTCACATAATGCGAATTTGCGTAAACTCGCACCTTTTCGTGGCTGTCGGTTTTTGCGCCTGTAAGTGTATCAAATTCAGTAATGCTTTCCAGATCTTCGCCAAAAAATGACAGGCGCCAGCCGCGGTCTTCCATGTGGCTGGGCCGGATTTCCAGGCTGTCGCCACGCACCCGAAACGTGCCACGCGAAAATGATGCATCCATGCGTTTATATTGCTGGGCGATCAAATCGGCCATCACGGCGCGCTGGTCGTAAACGTTACCGACCTCAAGATCTTGGGTCATGGCGGTGTAGGTTTCGGGCGAACCAATGCCGTAAATGCACGAAACGGACGCAACGATAATTACGTCATCGCGTTCCAGCAGCGCGCGCGTGGCGGAGTGGCGCATGCGGTCAATCTGGTCGTTGATCTGGCTTTCTTTTTCAATGAAAGTATCGGACCGCGCGACG
>DAOUQO010000086.1 GCA_030625565.1 Aliiroseovarius sp.
CCAGATAACGACGCTGGCCCCTTTTAAATCATCCGAGGCATTTGTGAATGCGAATTTCACCCAGATCGTGTGGCTTTGGTGGTCATGGTATTCGATCTCGGCCTCGGCCAGCGCAGTTTTTTCAACTGGGGACCACATGACGGGTTTTGAGCCACGATACAGGCTGCCGTTCATCACGAATTTCATGAATTCTTCGGCGATCACGGCCTCGGATTCGAAATTCATTGTCAGGTACGGGTTATCCCATTTACCTTGGATGCCAAGGCGTTTGAATTCTTCGCGCTGGCCGAGGCGGAAATCGAATACCACGACCACCAAAGCCACACGATCTGGGTGAAGTTTGCGTTCACAAATGCCACGGATGATTTAAAAGGCGCAAGCGTCGTCATCTGGACAACAACGCCGTGGACGATCCCGTCAAACAAGGCCGTCGCTTACAATCCAAAAATCGCCTATGCGCTGTACGAAGTTGTTGACGCGCATGACGGAAATTGGGCGCGGATCGGCGAAAAATACGTCTTGGCCCGCGATCTTGCCGAAGGCGTTTTCAAATCTGCAAACGTAGACGAATACAAAGAATTACGCACCGTAAGCGCCGATGAACTGGGCGGCTTGGAATGCAAACATCCCTTGGCCGATCTAGACCCGTTTTGGGACTATTCCGAAGGCGTGCCAATGATCGATGGCGATCATGTCACTGATGAGGCAGGCACAGGCTTTGTCCACACCGCCCCCTCGCACGGGGCCGACGATTATGATTGTTTTGTCAAACGCGGCTGGACCGATCGCATGACCCACAACGTAAATGAGGAATCGGCGTTTGAAGATTTCGTGCCGTTCTTTGCCGGGCTGGAGGTTTTCACCCGCAAGGGCAAGGAAGGCAAGGCAAACGGGGCCGTGATTACCAAACTGGTCGAGGCAAACGCCCTGATCGCGCGGGGTCGCGTGAAACACAGCTATCCACATTCATGGCGCTCCAAGGCTCCGATCATTTTCCGCAACACACCGCAATGGTTTGTTGCCATCGACAAGGATCTGAACGACGGCATGGATCAGCACGGCAAAACCATTCGCCAACGTGCCCTGACTGAAATCGACAACGTAAAATGGACGCCGCAATCTGGCCGTAACCGGCTGCATTCGATGATCGAAAACCGTCCAGATTGGGTGATGTCGCGCCAGCGTGCATGGGGTGTTCCGCTGTCGTGTTTCATCAAACATAACGGCGACGGGACTGTCGAAATCCTGCGTGATGCGGCCGTAAACGCCCGTATTGCGGCGGCTTTCCGCGAGGAAGGCGCTGACGCGTGGTTTGCTGACGGGGCACGCGAACGTTTTCTTGAAGGTGTTGAAAATGCCGACCAATGGGAATTGGTTTCGGATATTCTGGACGTATGGTTTGATTCAGGCTCAACTCATGCTTTTGTGGTGCGTGACCGTCCTGACGGCTCACCCGACGGGGTTGCCGATTTGTATTTGGAAGGCACCGACCAGCATCGCGGCTGGTTTCATTCATCTTTGTTGCAGTCAGTCGCAACCAAGGGCTGTGCGCCATACAAAGGCGTGCTGACCCACGGTTTCACACTGGATGCCAAGGGCATGAAAATGTCGAAATCTGTTGGCAATACCATCGCGCCCGAAAAGGTTATCAAACAATATGGCGCCGATATTTTGCGTCTGTGGGTGGCACAATCAGATTATACCGCCGATTTGCGGATTGGTGACGAAATCCTGAAAGGGGTTTCTGACAGCTATCGCCGCCTGCGCAATACCATGCGTTTCATGCTGGGGGCGCTGGGCGAATATGACGGGACAAATCCAGTTAATGCTGCGGATATGCCCGAACTGGAACGCTGGGTTCTGCACCGGCTGGCCGAGCTGGATAATGTTGTGCGCAAAGGCTACGCGGCCTATGATTTCCAGGGGGTGTTCCAAGCAATATTCACCTTTGCCACCATTGATCTTTCCAGCTTCTATTTCGATATTCGCAAGGACGCGCTGTATTGTGACGGGGCCGACAGTCTGAACCAGCGTGCAGCACTAAGCGTGCTGGATATTGTGTATGATCACCTGACCAAATGGCTGGCCCCTATCTTGTCTTTCACCATGGAAGAAATTTGGCTGGAGCGTCATCCGGGCGATGACAGTTCAGTCCACCTTGAGGATTTACCTGACACACCCAGTACATGGCTGGATGCCGATCTAGCCGCCAAGTGGGCCGGCATTCGCGCCGTTCGCCGTGTGGTAACCGGCGCAATCGAGGTCGAGCGCACCGCGAAAAACATCGGTGCATCGCTTGAGGCCGCGCCTGTTGTTTATGTGGACGCTGCCACCAAGGCAGTTCTGGACGGGGTGGATTTTGCCGATATCTGCATTACCTCGCAAGTGGTGGTCACGGCAGATACGCCCCCGAGTGGCGCATTCGTGTTGCCTGAGGACAGCACCAGCGTTGTGTTTGCCAAGGCGGAAGGTGAAAAATGCCAACGCTGCTGGAAAATCCTTCCTGATGTTGGTGCCCATAACCACAAGGGCGTTTGCGGGCGTTGCGATGGGGCGCTTGATTAAGGCCGAAATGAACCATGGTGATTTGAATTCACCTTTAGGGCCGCTTGAACTTCGTCAGGAAAACGGCGCAATTGTCCGGCTGAAATGGTGCTGCGCGCCTGAAAATTATGAAACACCCTTGCTGGGGCGTGCACGCCTTCAGCTTGGGGCGTACTTTTCTGGCGACCTGACAGTTTTTGATTTGCCTTTGCATGTCAAAGGGTCCGATTTTCAGCGTTCTGTTTGCGATGCCATCTATGCAATCCCCTTTGGGGAAACGCGCACCTATGGTGAAATTGCCAATGATTTGGGGGCCTCGGCCCAAGCGGTCGGGGCGGCCTGTGGTGCCAATCCAATCCCGATCATTATTCCCTGTCACCGGGTTTTGGGCGCGGGTGGCCTTGGTGGTTTTTCGGCTGCGGGCGGGGTGGAAACCAAGGTCTGGTTATTAAAGCACGAAGGCGCGGCGGGGTTGTTGATATGAGCAGCACAGTTCTTTTTGCGGTACTTGGTGCCGCACTTTTGCATGCAAGTTGGAATGCCTTGATAAAACAAGGCGGCAACAAGTTGACCGGTATGCTGATCCTGACATTGGTGCAGGGTGGGATGGGCGCACTTATTGCCGTGACGCGTGCGATGCCCACTGCCGAAGTTTGGCTGTGGCTGGTCGTGTCAGGTGTTGCGCATGCCGCCTATAAGCTTTTCCTTTCATATGCTTACGAGCAGGGGGATTTAAGTCGCGTTTATCCAATAGCGCGCGGTGCAGCCCCGATGATGGTCGCCATATTCGGTGTGTTTTACCTGAATGATACCCTGCGTCCGATTGAATATATGGGTATCATTGGCATAGGGTTCGGCATTTTATTAATGGCGCGCGGAGTGTTCAGTTCTGGTGAATCAAGGCGACTTTTGCCTTTTGCGCTGGGCTCGGCGGTAGCAACGGCAAGTTATTCAATCATTGACGGGCTTGGGGCGCGGGTTGCTGGGGATGCAGTCATGTTTGTGGCCTGGATGTTCGTTTTTGACGCGCTTATATTTACAAGCGGGGCATTGTTTTTGCGGGGCCGCACAATTTTCAAGGCAACAGGCAGGCAATGGCTGGTTGGCTCGGTGGCAGCGTTGGCATCCTATGGTGCCTATGCGGTGGCAGTCTGGGCGATGACCCAGGCCCCGATTGCCTTGGTAACAAGCATCCGCGAGACATCTATTTTATTTGCAATCCTGATCGGCTGGCTGGTTTTTGATGAAAAGATGCACAAGGGCAAAATCATCGCGGCCTTACTGATTGTTGCAGGGGTGATTTTGACCCGAATCTAGGGGGCTTTGGCTGGGAAGATCTGCTGGGCAATACCTGCAAACAGCAGGTAGCACGAGGTTGCAACCAGCCCCCAATGCGCCCAGCTTTCGGGGTGAAAATCAACCCATGCGGCCCAACCGGCAAAACCAGTCCATGCAATGGCCATCGGCAGGGAAACCATGCGCCAGCGTACAGTACGGGCCGGATGAATGAATTTCAGGGGTATGAACATTGTCACCGCAAGGGCCGTTATAATTCCCAGCATTAGCCAAAAGTTTGGCTCGATTGCGAAGATGTAAATGATGACCATATTCCATGCGCCAGGAAATCCAGAAAACGAATTATCCTTTGTTTTCATTCGTGTATCTGCAAAGTACACGGCGCTGGCAAAGGTGATCACGATGATGGCAAACCAGCCTGTCCAGCCGGGCAGTAGGCCGGATTTAAACAAGGCGTATGCCGGAATGAATACATATGTCAGGTAATCAATGATCAAATCAAGCAGCACGCCGTCAATTTGTGGTGCATTGGTTTTGACATCATATCTGCGCGCCAATGGTCCGTCGATGCCGTCCACGGCAAAGGCCACAACCAGCCATAAAAACATCAGGCCCCATTTTTGGTCAACGGCCGCCAGCATTGCCAGCATGGCAAAAACCGCCCCGGTGGCGGTAAGAAGATGGACAAGATAAGCTTTGCTGCGAATATTCATTCAAGTTACATGACCTAAAATATTGCGCGGGGGAAGATTTTTCGACGAAAAATCTTTTGGCCAGTAATTTTCTGTCGAAAAATTACCTTAGGCACGCGGATGGGCCTTTTCATAGACCTCCATCAGGCGGGCGGTATCCACGGCCGTATAGGCTTGGGTTGTTGAAAGCGAAGCGTGGCCCAGTAATTCCTGAATGGCGCGCAGATCACCGCCTGCATTCAACAGATGCGTGGCAAAGCTGTGGCGAAATGCATGTGGGGTTGCCGATGCTGGCAGGCCAAGTTGCAGGCGCGCTTGTTCAACCACTTTTTGCACCTGTCGCGGGTTCAAGGCCCCGCCACGCACCCCGCGAAACAGTGGTTGGTCGGGAATGTGAGGGTGGGGGCAAAGCCGTAGGTAAGCATTAACGCCACTGCGTGCGGCAGGTAAAACCGGCACCAGACGTTCTTTGCCACCCTTACCTATAATACGCAAAACATCTGGCAGGGGGGCGTCGCGCCCCTGCAGGTTCAGGGCTTCGGATATCCGCAAACCACACCCGTAAAGCAGCGTCACAATTGCGGCATCCCGCGCCCCGACCCAATCACTTTGGGCAATTGCTTCGGTCGTGTTTATCATATTTTCTGCTGCATCCGAGGCCATCGGGCGGGGTAGCTTTGCAGTGAATTTCGGGCTGCGCGTTGATAAGATACTGGTTGCATCAAACCCGTCGCGTTCGGCCAGCCAGCGGTAAAAACTTTTCACAGCAGAAAGTTTTCGCGCCAAGGTTCGTGCGCCAATTCCTTGTGTGCGTTCATGGGCCATCCATGCCCGCATGTCGCGCAACACAACGCGCGACAGGGCTGTGCGACCTTGTGTTTCGCCAAAGTGCCCGGCCATAAAAGACAGGAATGCAGCGACGTCGCTTCGGTAAGCATCAATGGTATTTTCCGAAGCCCCCCGCAAGGCGCGTTGGTGGTCTAGCCACGTGGTTAAGGCGTCATGCGCGCCTGCTGAAATAACGGGACTCAAGACAACCAGCGGCGCATGGAACGTTCAAACACCCCGCCAAAAAACGACAATAAATCAGTGCCTTGGCCGGATTTAAATTGGTGTGGGTCTTCGGCACCCATAATCAGCATGCCGGGCAGGCGGCCTTGGCCAAGATCAAGGCGTATGCAGGCCTCAGAGCGGATCCAGAAACCTGAATCGCCAAAAACCTTTTCATCTTGTTCTGAAAGTTGGCGCAAGGAAACTTGGCGTGGCTCGGAATTTCCTTTGTGGTTTAGATAGGTGCGCAAAAAGCCGGGGGGGGCGGTAATCAACACTTTACCCAACTTTTGAACGGCGGGATTTTCCTGATCCTGTTTGGTTTCCAGCACCAGCCGGACACAATCCACCCGCAAAATATCCGCAACTTCGCCATCAAGGTCTTGCATGAAGGCCTCAAAATCGGCGGGGTCCAGCATTCGCAAAATCGCGCGGTGGATCAGGTTCATGCCCGCAAGGTTTTCATAGGCAGCTGCGATAACGCCACGGTGGGTGTCTTCCAACCGGTCCAGCCGTTTTTCCAATCGTTCCATGGCGATACCGCGCATGTCGACGATATTGGCCCCCATGGCGCGCTCATTGGCGGAAACCAAGGCGCGCATCACATCTAGGTCATCAAGGATAGTTTCAGGCTGTGCGATCAATTGCTCGCGCACGCCATCGGTAAGGGCTGCGGTTTTTTTCATGTCTGCCTCGGGTCGTTTTTTGTTTGTTACGGGTTTCTTAGCAGATGTGGAAATAAATTTCCTTATCTTTTTTAAGATGCGGGCATTGTCGCGCCTGAATATGGCCAGAAGACCACAGACAAGGGGGTGCCCAGCTGAATTTGCACAAACCATGTGGTTTTAGTGTGGAATTACCGCTTTGGGGTTCTCCAGCGGGTTGGCGGCCAAGTGTTATTTTGCAGCTTAAGAAGCAGGCCAATCCCGACCCCGACGCTGATTGCGACGGTTAAATCAACGGCTACGGTCAACAGCAGTGTGATCATTAGCAGCGCCTTGTCCGAAAATGGCCCTGTCATATAGGCGCGCCATTTATGCGGCTCGCTCATGTTCCATGCAGTCAATATCAGCAGCGCCGCCAAGGCAGGCATGGCAAGGTATCCCGCCAGCGGCGCGGCAACAATCATTACCAGCAAAATCACCAGCGCATGGATAATTCCGGCAATCGGTGTGCGCCCGCCCGCATCGATATTGGTGGCGGTGCGGGCGATGGCGCCGGTTACCGGCATGCCCCCAAATAAGGACGAGGCAATGTTGCCCAAGCCCTGCGCCATGATTTCGGCGTTTGGGCGATGGTGCCCTTCGATAATCCGGTCCGCGACCATGGCTGACAAAAGGGATTCAACACCGGCCAAAAAGGCAATGATAATGGCCGATGGTAGCAGGTCGATCATTCGCGCAATGCTAAGCGATGGCAGGCTGGGCATTGGCAGGTGGCTTGGTAACGCGCCAAATCTGGAGGCAATCGTATCTACCTGAAAATTCGCGAACGCCACCAACCCAGAACTAATTGCCAGCGCTACGATCAGGCCAGGAAATTTTGGTGCTGCGCGCCGCAGCCCGATGATCAGCACCATTGTCAGCACTGCAATCAACACGGCAGTGCTGTTCAGGCTTTCTTTGGCTTGCCACAGGGCTGGAATTTTTTCGATGAAATCCGCAGGCACAGTTTCCAGCGAAAGCCCAAAGAAATCGTTCATTTGGCTTGTGGCGATAATGATGCCGATCCCTATGGTGAAACCGTTGACCACGGCTTCGGGGATATGGGCGATCAGGCGGCCAGCCCGAAAAAATCCTGCCACCAGTAAAATCAACCCAGCCATGAGGGTCGCAACCACAAGGCCGTCATAGCCAAATTCGGAAATCACCCCGAAAACCACGACAATGAACGCACCGGTTGGTCCGCCGATCTGAACGCGACTGCCGCCAAACAGTGAAATGAACAGGCCACCGATGATTGCGGTAACCAGCCCTTGGCCCGGATCCGCCCCCGAGGCAATCGCGATGGCAAGGCTAAGGGGTAGGGCGATCATTGCGACAGTTGTGCCAGCCAGCGCATCTGCCGCAAAAAGGGACCATGAATAATTTCGAAGCGTCGTTATGATCTTTGGTTGTCGCATCTGGCATTCCTTAAAAGAAATGCCCGAAAATGCCGGGGCCGCTTCAAGGTGCGGCATTTGGGGGCAGTATCAGTGGTATGTTACAGGATTTTTTGCCCGGTCTTGGCCCAGTCTTTCATAAATACCTCAAGCCCCTTGTCGGTCAGAATGTGATCGGCCATCTTGCGAATAACCGAAGGTGGGGCGGTCGCCACATCGGCACCGATCAGGGCCGCGTCTTTCATGTGGTTGGCGCTGCGGATCGAGGCTGCTAGGATTTGCGTTTCAAACCCGTAATTGTCATAGATGGCCCGAATGTCAGCAATCAGTTCCATACCGTCGATATTGATATCGTCCAGTCGCCCGATAAAGGGTGAAATGAAGGTCGCGCCTGCCTTGGCGGCCAGCAGGGCTTGGTTGGCAGAAAAACACAAGGTGACGTTAACCATTGTGCCTTCGGCTGACAGGGCTTTGCAGGTTTTCAGACCGGCCCATGTCAGGGGGACTTTGACGGCAATATTCGGGGCTATTTCAGCCAGCTTTCGGCCCTCGGCCAGCATATCGTCGGCTTCAAGTGCTACGACTTCGGCCGAAACCGGCCCTTCGACCATGCCTGCGATTTCGCGTGTGACCTCTAAAATATCACGGCCTGATTTCAGGATCAGGGACGGGTTGGTTGTAACCCCGTCCACCATGCCAAGGTCGTTCAGTTCGGCAATTTCATCAATTTCAGCGGTATCAGCAAAGAATTTCATGCGCGTATCCTCGTATGCAATTGTATCCAGTCTGCAATTGCATAGCGCAGGCAGCCAAGTACGAAAAGCCCCAATTGCCTTTGGGCCTGCGTGGGGGGCAACACGATGAGCGGTCCGGCTTTTTATAACCAAGGCGAACGTGTGGGGGTTTTAACCACGCAGCCCCTTGATCGCATCCTGACCTATCGCGCCCCCGAAGGTGGCTGTTGGCAGGGTGCTTTTGTGGAAATTCCGCTGGGGCCGCGCAAAATTATTGGCGTGGTTTGGCAGGCGGGCGATACCGGCTTTGCTGCGGCAAAGCTGCGGGCAATTATTCGGGTTCTGGATGTCGCCCCGATGCGGCAGGAAATGTCGACATTTTTGACGCGCGTTGGTGATTATACCCTAACCCCAATGGCGGCGATGCTGCGCCTTGCCACCCGCGCACCGGGGCTGATGGACCCGCCTTCTATGCGCAAAGTGTACTGTGCCAGCGGGGCGCGCCCGAATAAAATGACCGATGCGCGGGCCAAGGTAATGCAGGTTTTGACGGACATGCCTGCGCTGTCTTTCACCCTGAAGGAACTTGCTGATATGGCCGGTGTCTCCGCATCTGTTGTTAAGGGGCTGGTGAAACTGGGGGCTGTGCGCGAACAAGAAACCCCGCGTGATGTGGCGTTTGCGCCGCTGGATCACACCATGAAAGGCAAAGACCTGAACGCCGAACAAACCAGTGCTGCGCATGTGTTGCGCGCGGCTGTGGGGGATGGGGCCTATAAGGCAGTTCTGTTGCGCGGTGTCACCGGATCAGGCAAAACCGAGGTATATCTAGAGGCCGTCGCCGAATGCCTGCGTAAGGGGCGCCAAGCCTTGGTGTTGCTGCCAGAAATTGCCCTGACGGCTGAATTTTTAAAACGTGTTCAGGCCCGCTTTGGTGTGCGCCCTGCTGAATGGCATTCCGGCGTGACCATGACCGAACGGCGCCGTGTTTGGCGCATGGCTGGACAGGGGGACGCGCAATTGGTGGTTGGTGCGCGGTCGGCATTATTTTTGCCGTTCCGCGATCTTGGCTTGATTATTGTCGATGAAGAACACGACCAAAGTTACAAACAAGAAGACGGCGTTTTGTATTCAGCCCGCGATATGGCAGTGCTGCGCGCGTCAATCTGTCAGGCGGTTGTGGTGCTTGCCTCGGCCACGCCGTCCTTGGAAAGCTGGGCCAATGCCGAGGCTGGGAAATACACCCGTCTTGAGCTAACCAGCCGCTTTGGCGAAGCGGTGCTGCCGGATATGCGCGCGATTGATATGCGCGTTGAAGACTTGCCAGCCAATCACTGGATTTCCCCAAGCTTGCAAAAAGCGGTGCGCGAA
>DAOUQO010000208.1 GCA_030625565.1 Aliiroseovarius sp.
CGGTTGTCCGGTTTGCGGTCGAATGGACTGGCCCTGACGCTGCTGGTGATTTTATTGTGAATAACCAACACCGCATCTGGGCCTGCCCGAAATTCATCAAGTATATGGGGGATTGGCCTTGCTCTGACTGACGCTGCGCCATAGGCAAGGCGCATGAGGATATTGTTTTTAGGTGATGTGGTTGGCCGTGTGGGCCGGGCGGCGATAGCCGAGCGGCTGAAAGGTTTGCGCGCCGATTGGCGGCTGGATTTCGTTGTGGTCAATGGCGAGAATGCAACCAGTGGGGCGGGGCTGACGGCGGCACATGCCAAGGGGATACTTGAGGCGGGTGCGGATTGTATTACCTTGGGTGATCATGCGTTCGATCAGCGCGATATGTTGCAGTTTATTGATCAGGAGCCACGTATAATCCGGCCGCTGAATTTCGCCAAGAATGCACCGGGCAGGGGCGCGCGGCTGTTTGATGGCGGGCGCGGGCGTAAAATTTTGGTCACACAGGTGCTTGGGCAGGTGTTTATGAAACGCCCCTATGATGACCCGTTTTCCGCCATTGAGACCGTGTTGAAAACTCACCCCCTTGGCGGCATGGCGCAGGCCATTCTGGTGGATGTGCATTGCGAAGCGACCAGCGAAAAAATGGCGATGGGGCATTGGTGCGACGGGCGCTCCAGTATGGTGGTTGGCACCCATACCCATGTGCCGACGGCGGATGCGCAAATCCTTTCCAAGGGCACGGCATTTCAGGCGGATGCTGGCATGTGCGGCGATTACAACAGCGTGATCGGCATGGACAAAGAAGAACCTTTGCGCCGCTTTATTACCGGCATGGGCAAGGGGCGGTTCACGCCTGCAATGGGCGAAGCCACGCTGTCAGGGCTGTTTGTAGAAACTGACGATAAAACAGGCAAGGCCGTGGATGTGCAGATGGTGCGCGTTGGCGGGCGGTTGCAGCCGCAGGGACCAGACGTTTGAACCAACGCGGATTTTACTATGTTGCGCTGATCCTGATGGGGGCGGCGTGGGGGCTGGTGTTTCCGATCACCAAAATTGCGGTATCCACGGGGTATAAACCCTTTGGCATTGTGGTTTGGCAAATGGTTATCGGTATTGTGTTGATGGGCGGGGTAACCCTGATCCGCCACAAACCCCTTGTGTTTTCAAAGGATTACCTGTTGTTGTTTGCAGGGGTGGCGTGTTTGGGGGCGGTGATCCCGAATTATTTCTCTTATACCGCAACCGCCAATTTGCCTGCCGGAATCATGTCAATCCTGATCGCACTGGTGCCGCTGTTTGCCATGCCGATTGCGCTTGCTATGGGGTATGAAAAACCGTCGCTGATCCGGTTTGCCGGTGTCGGGGTTGGCGCTGCTGCGGTGCTGTTGCTGATCGGGCCTGCCGCCAGCCTGCCGGACCCCGCCAAGATGGGTTTTGTGCTGCTGGGGATCGTGGCGCCACTGGCCTACGGGGCCGAGGGGAATTTCCTGCAATGGATTGGCAGCAAGGGGCTGGATGCGTTCCAGATACTGTTTGGTGCCAGTATCGTCGGATTTGTGATTGCCGTGCCGCTGGCGGTTGGAACCGGCACGTTTATCAACCCGTTAAAGCCTTGGGCCACGCCAGAATGGGCCGTGCTGGGGGCAACGATTGTGAACCAGATCGCTTACGTCGGCTATATCTGGCTGATTGGCCGCGCAGGCACGGTGTTTGCCGCGCAGGTGGCGTATCTGGTGACGGGCTTTGGCGTGCTTGGATCAATGCTGATCCTTGGTGAAAGCTATTCCGGTTATATCTGGGCCGCCCTTGGGTTGATGCTGGTCGGGCTGTTTTTGGTGCAACCGCGCGGGGAGTAAGGGGGGCTATAAATCCAGCGCCCCCTGTGCCGTGGCATCCTTTTCTTTTGCTGCCTTTTTGTAAGCGTCTACCGCCAGCGGGATGCGCAGGGCGCGTTCGCCATGCTCCAGCAAATCCTCGACCGTGATGATTTGCACACGAGGCACGGGGGCCACACCTTCGGGGGCGGCCTTGGTTATCATCGGTTTGGTGGGCGGGGTCAGGGTTAGGAACACGCCCATTTGGGCCTTTTCCCGTTCCAGAACCCCGACCAGATCACGGATTATCGCCATGCCGATGTTTTTTTTCGTTCTTCCACTACATTGGCCTTTCCTGTATATATGTTGATTATGTCATTTATACCACCACAAGACTTTGCTTTCTACGCTGATGAAAGCGGCATTAGTCAAGATCGTTTCACTGTTGTTGGTGGGGTCTGTATGCACAAAAACACAGTGAAAGAAGTCTATGACACAATAGCAAATTATAGAGCTAGACACAATATGAACGCCGAGCTGAAATGGAGCAAGATTTCCAACCAGAAAGAAGAAGAATACATGGCGCTCGTCGATTTGTTTTTTGCGCTGAACAACACTAACCATATACAATTCCATTCCGTAATTTTTGATAGCCATAAATGGAACCACAGAAAATATAATAACGGCGATTCCGACATTGGGCTGTCGAAATTGTATTACGACTTACTCTTGCATAAATTTGTTAAGAGGTGCGGGCCTAATAACTCTCTATACGCGTGTTTAGACCAACGGAACAGTAGCACATCACTACATGATGTTAGGCGGATGATAAATGCCACTGCGGCGCGGGACCACGATCTGCATCACGCACCCCTTGCTCAACTCGTTTCAAAAGATTCCAAGGCAGACTGCATGCTCCAAATGAACGATGTAATCTTAGGGGCAGTGTGCGCAGTTAGAAATGGCAGACATCTACTGGCAAATAGTCGGAGATCAAAGAAAAACATTGCTGAATATGTTCTGGAAAAGTCTGGGCTAACAACCTTTGATGTTGATAGCCACAGGTCAGTGAATAGATTCACAATTTGGAATAAGCAGCCAAGGAAATAAGGCGAGGCCCTACATATCTACAGTGATTAAGATCGCTCTCAGTCACATACGCTACTGCGTTCTACTGACATCATCAGTATTTTCGACATGTAATGGCCTCGCTTAACTTTTATATATAGATTCGGGTGCATTGACGCAAGTCACTTATCTGTGCTATACGGTCGCGCCCGAATCAATCCCCTGACACTGTAATCTCTTTCCCTTAACACCAAGTAAAGCAATATCAGCCCGCACCTGATCATCAGGGCCGCTCGAAATGCGATTGTTGTAACGAAACTCAAATTCAGCCGTATAGCGATGCAGATGCTTCTTATCGCAATGTTGATAAACACCCTTCATGCCACGCTTGAAGATACTTAACTACCCTTCAATCGTGTTTGTGTGGACGTTACCGCGAACATACTGGCCCCTTGCTGTGCGTAGAGGGCGGCGCAGCGCCTCTGTTGTGCCAGCCTTACAAAGCGGGCTATGTTGACGGCATGGAGCTGTTTGCCTTTTCCCAAACCACCCAAGCCATCATCACCCTGATGGTGGTCGGGGCGATGTTCATCCTGTTTCTGCGGGAAGTCTTGCCCACCGAAGTGGTGGCAATTGCAGGCGCGGCCACGTTGCTGACGCTGGGCATTCTGCCCTATGACGATGCGCTGGCGGTGCTGTCTAATCCTGCGCCTTGGACCATTGCTGCGATGTTCATCGTGATGGGGGCGTTGGTGCGCACCGGCGCGCTGGACTGGTTCACCAAAATCGCCGAACGAAACGCCGAGGCGCGGCCAGCGCTGGC
>DAOUQO010000130.1 GCA_030625565.1 Aliiroseovarius sp.
CAAACTGGTAGTTCGCCGATAAATTCTAATGGCAGCGCCATTCAATTAGAGTTGCACTGAGTTTACAGTTCGATCCCCTTACGGTTAGAGTTAAAGATTTGTGTTTGACTGGTCTGAACCAAGAGCCTTTATCTGAATTGCCGAATGTCTGGTTTTGAGTTGCAGCCACGCGGCATAGCCCAACTTCTTGAAGGTCCGCTAAGGACGTTCGTGCTGATTAACACTACGGGCCTTAAGCGGCACAGATACAGGGGGTTGCCTTGCCACCGGGGCGAGTCTCTTCCACCCGTGGGGGTACCATCAGATTTCTCCATCCGCATGATCGCGATCACAAATTGCACTCCGCCAAAAACCACGCCGTGAAACATGAACAACATCACAACCGCGACCCAGCCCATGGGGATCCCGCGATTAGGTGCCAAAGATTTCCAACATTACTGTATAAAATCGCCGCCACAAAAATTGCCGACAAGCCAAAGCCATATATTGCCTGACGAATATATAGACGGATCAATTTTGGCATGGGGCGTCCTTTTTAGGCGGTGAATGCCTCGGGTTTTGCCTCGCGCGCCATGTGGTCCATGACGGCGTTGGCAAATTTTGTCTCATCCCCGTCAGGGAAAAACGCACGTGCCACATCAACAAATTCGCTGATGACAACCTTGGGCGGCGTGGTGGTTGCAACCATTTCGGCGCCAGCCGCCCGAAACAGGGCGCGCAGGGTTGGATCAATGCGCGCAATCGGCCATTTAGCCACCAACGCGCGGTCAGTCATTTGGTCAATTTTGGCTTGTTGATCAACGGCTTGTTCCATCAACTTGCGAAAATGCGAGGCATTGCCTTCGGCCATTTCAACACCGTCATATTCCGCCCCGAACCGGTGGTCCAGAAATTCAACAATTACCTGATCGACGGTCTGGTTCGACGCCTCCATCTGGAACAAAGCCTGCACAGCATAAAGCCGCGCGGTTGATTTCATCTGGCGTTTGTTTTTCATGGGCTTCAAGTTCCGCTGTCAGGTTTGAACAAAACCATCTAGGGGCTGGTGCAACAAGATGCAAGTTAATAGCGCCGCCTAGAATTGCCAAAGTGCGGGGATGAATTCATAGGCCTTACCCTGCCGTTTCACATGACCAATGCCGGGAAACGGAAAGTGATAACCCAGCAGCGCAATCCGGTCGGTGGCCGCCATATCCAACAGGTGGTGGCGGGTGGCCACGGTTGCATCAGGAATATCATCGCGGCTGGCAACCCATTCAGGATGGGCAAAGTTCAAAAACGCCTGCGTCATGCAATCGCCTAGCGCAATCAAAGTTTGGCCGCCGCTATCGATTTGCACCGACATATGGCCCTTGGTATGACCCGGCGTCGGGATCATCCGCACCCCCGGCGTGATTTCCTGCCCAGCACCCGCCATGGTCCATTCCACCCCGTCAGCGGTTAGCGAATTCACCGCACCAACCACAAATTGTTGGCCGGATTCAGGAACAAAGTTCACCAGATCATCCTGCATCCAGAAATCATATTCTTCGGCCCCGATAATGTATTCGGCGTCAGGGAATATTGCTTCGTCAAAATCATCACGAATGCCCCAGATATGATCGGGGTGGGCATGGGTTATGGCCAGATGGGTGATTTCAAACGGGTCAATTCCGGCGGCCTCAAGGTTAGCCATTAATTTGCCAGATGTCGCCCCGAAGCGCCCGCCTGACCCAATATCAACCAGCACTTTGGCATCGCCGATTTCCACATATAAGTGGTTGGTGTGGGCATAATTATTTTCTAGATCCAGATAATGCGCCTGTAAAAACGCCAGCTTTTCGTCTTCGTCCGCGTTAATTGCCTGACCTGACATCGGCTGGGTGAACCAGCCATCCGACACGATGGTTATTTTTGCATCCCCCAAAGTAAACCTGAAATGCGCCGGATTGCCGCCAACAGGTGCGCCGATCATGGCGCGCGCCGCAGCGGGCATGGCAAAAGCAGGCGCAGCAGCAGCAAGGCGCAAAAGATCACGGCGGGTCGGGCGAATAAGGGTCATTGGGTGGCTCCTGTTGGTGTTTCCAGTCATCGTATAGAAAAACCGGAATATATCAAACGCCGTTTTTAACGTATTTTCCACACCTCGCCGCCACTGTAGCATCAAATAGTCATATTCTGGCCCAAACAGGCTGTTTTAAGTATGAAAAACCGCTATGAAGGCCCCAGGGATATATGAGCAAACAATTTCAAGGCATAACCGGAGCAGGCAGAAATGTCTTGTTTCTTCAAGGCCCCCACGGGCCGTTTTTCTGGCGTCTTGGAAAAATGCTGCGTCTGGCCGGCGCACAGGTCTGGCGGGTTGGCTTTAACCAAGGTGATCGCGCGTTTTGGCGCGATGCCAGCAGCTATATCCCCTTCACCGAAAAACAATGTAACTGGCCCGCCCGGATTGCCGAAATTCTGGCTGAAAAATCCATCACCGATATCGTGCTTTATGGCGATACCCGCCCGATCCACAATGCAGCAATACAGGCCGCCAAGGCGCGTAAAATCAACGTGCATGTGTTTGAGGAAGGCTATATTCGCCCCTATTGGGTTTCTTACGAACGTGGTGGCGCAAACGGAAATTCGCGCCTGATGGAGCTAAGCGTCGCCGATATGCGCACGGCTTTGGCCGGTGCAGAATTAAAAATACCCGAGGCCCCGGCCCGTTGGGGCGATATGCGCCAGCACATTTTTTATGGCGCGCTGTACCACTGGTTTGTGATGTTTCGAAACCAGCGCTATCGCAATTTTCGCCCGCACCGCGCCATTGGTGTGACCAAGGAATTTCAGCTTTATCTGCGCCGTTTGCTGCTGATGCCGGTGCTTGCCGCACAACGTATCGCGGCGACATCCAAGGTGCGCTATGGCGGCTTTCCGTACCACTTGGCGCTGCTGCAGCTTGAACATGACAGTTCATTCCAAATGCACAGCCCGTTTGAAACCATGACCGATTTTCTGGCGCTGGTGGTCGAAGGGTTCGCCCAAGGCGCAGCCCCGCACCACCACCTTGTTTTCAAGGCCCATCCGCTGGAAGATGGCCGCGTCCCCCTGCGCAATGAAATCCAAAAACTTGCGGAAAAACATGGGGTTGCATCGCGCGTGCATTATGTGCGCGGTGGCAAACTGGCGCGTCTTTTGAACCATGCGCGTTCGGCCGTTACCGTCAATTCCACCGCCGCCCAACAGGTATTATGGCGCGGCCTGCCGCTAAAGGTGTTCGGCGCGGCAGTTTATGCCAAACCGGAATTTGTATCGACCCAAACCCTACCTGAATTTTTCGCCCACCCCACCCGGCCTGACAGTCGCGCCTATCGTGACTATCGCCATTATTTGCTAGAAACCTCGCAAATCACCGGCGGCTTTTATTCTTCCCGTGGGCGTCGGCGGCTTTTGCGCCAAGTGGTTGATATGATGCTGGCACGCGATGATGCGTATGATGCCCTTGAACGCGGCACAGCCCCCCCGCGCCAACAGCTGCACGTTGTCAAATAACAACACCTGATTTCTAGGCTTTATTTTTGCGTGGATTCCCGGTATGTTAACAAAAAACGACCCTAAAAATAAAAAAACATCCCGAGGCAGCACTCCACAAAGGAGCGAGAGCAGTGAAAACCATAAAATCCCCATGGGGGCGCCGTGCGGCGCTTACCGGCCTATTGTCCAGCCTTGTGCTTGGCTTGGGCGCATGTGACATTCTTCCGCGTTTTGGCCCGAACAAGGCCGAAATATTTGCAGGATCTGTGCAAAATGGCGGCGATGCATTTATCATCGAGGTCAACAGCCGCGTCACAACAGCAACGGCCGTGATCCCGTCCCTTGGCTTTGATGACGCCTTTACCAATGCAGGTGTTGTCGGGTCCGACACGATCAGGCCCGGTGATACCCTTGGGGTTTCGATTTGGGAAAACGTTGATGACGGCATTCTGACCACAGCGGGCGCACCCGCCACCCTTGAAGAAGTGCAGGTTGATGGCGCTGGCTTTATCTTTATTCCCTATGCAGGGCGCATTCATGCCGCAGGCAACAACCCCGAAACCATCCGCCGTGTGATCACCGAAAAACTTGAAGGCCAAACACCTGAACCACAAGTCATGGTGCGCAGGCTTGCAGGCGACGGGGCCACTGTTTCCATAACCGGCACTGTTGGCGGCCAAGGCGTTTACCCGATTGAGCGCCCTACCCGCACGCTGAACGCCATGTTGGCACGTGCTGGCGGTGTGACCGTTACGCCAGAAATTGCGCGGGTGAAAATCATTCGCGGATCTAACACCGGATCAATCTGGTTTCAGGACCTGTTTGAAAATCCCAGCTTTGACATTGCCCTGCGTGGTGGTGACCGCATTCTGGTCGAAGAAGACACCCGCACCTTTACCGCCCTTGGGGCGACTGGCGCACAAAGTCTGGTGAATTTCCGCTCCCAAACCCTCAGCGCGATCGAAGCCATCGCCCAGGTTGGCGGGCTGTCTTCGGCCAGCGCGGATCCAACCGGCGTGTTTGTTTTCCGTAATGAAGCCGCTGAAATTGCCAATCAGGTTCTGGGACGCACCGATTTAATCGGCGCACAGCGCATGGTTTATGTTTTGAATCTGACCCAGCCTAATGGCATGTTCGAAGCGCGTGATTTCATCATCCGTGATGGTGATACCGTTTATGTAACCGAAGCGCCCTACACCCAATGGACCAAGGTTCTAACGGCCGTAACCGGCACGATCGGTGCAGGAACCACTATTGCTGATGCTGTCGCGCCATAAGGCCACGTGCACAAGATGACTGGCACAGATAATTCCACAGCCGCCGGGGGGCAAACCCCTCGGCGGTTATGCGTTTATAATGGTGGCTTCCTTACCCAAAGGCGCCTGCGCCGCATTCTGGCGCTTAAGGGCTGGAACATACGGGCTGGCCTGCTGTCCCCCCCCAAAGAAAGTGACCATATCGGGGTTTGGGGCAAAAGCCCGACCGCCCATCGGGGCGAGGCCGCGGCCCTTCGCCATAGCGCCCCACTACTGCATGTCGAGGATGCTTTTTTGCGATCCCTGCATCCCGGACGCAGCCCCGATAGCCCGCCACTGGGATTACTGCTGGACCAGCGTGGCGTGCATTTTGACAGCTCGACCCCTTCGGATCTGGAACACATACTGGCCACCCACCGGCTGGATGATAACCCAATTCTAGAACGTGCGCGCGTTGCGATGGCGCGCCTTTCGCGGGCGCATATTTCCAAATATAACGCCTTTGACCCTGAACTGGCGCACCCGCATCCGGGCAAACCTTATGTGCTGGTGATTGATCAGACCAAAGGCGATGCCTCGATCAAACATGCAGGCGCACGCGCCAATACCTTTCGCGAAATGCTGGTTTTTGCCCAGCTTGAACACCCACGCATGCAAATCCTGATCAAAACCCACCCTGAAACCAATGCCGGTTTTCGCGCGGGCCATTTCGGGCCGGAAGATGAAAGCGAATATGTAAAACTGGTAAGCGGTGCCCACAGCCCGTGGAACCTGCTGGAAAATGCCCGCGCCGTTTATACCGTTAGTTCAGGTATGGGGTTTGAGGCCATCATCGCCGGCCATAAACCCCGTGTTTTTGGCCAGCCTTTTTATTCAGGTTGGGGGCTAAGCGATGACGAAAACCCCGTTGCCCGACGCACGCGCAAACTGACGCGCACACAATTATTTGCCGCCGCGATGATCTTGTATCCCACATGGTATGACCCCCACACCGATGCCCTGTGCGAACTGGAAGTCGTGATTAATAACCTGCAAGCGCAGGCGCGCGCATGGCGCGAAGATCAAGCAGGCTATGTTGCAAGCGGCATGCGGTTGTGGAAACGTGGACCACTTCAGGGCTTTTTTGGTCAAACCAAACGTTTGATTTTCAACGACAATCCAGATGCAGCCCTTGAACAGGCTGAAAATAGCGGGCGCAATATATTGGTTTGGGGCTGTAAAAATTCTCCGACGCAGATATCTGAAACCGTTCAAACCTTGCGCGTAGAAGATGGTTTTTTACGCTCACGCGGCCTTGGTGCCCAGCTTACACCGCCGCTGTCGCTGGTGCGTGATGACCTTGGAATTTATTACGATCCAAACCACGAAAGCAGGCTGGATCGCCTGATCGCTGAAAGCGCTTTGTTGCCAGAATACGAAATCCAGCGCGCCGAAGCCCTTATTGTGCAATTGCGCACAGCTAAACTGACAAAATACAACCTCTCGGGGGCGACAATAAATCTGCCGGATGGCCACAAAATTCTGGTGCCCGGACAGGTCGAAGACGATGCCTCGATCCGCACCGGGGCTGGGCAGGTCCGCACCAATCTGGACCTGCTGCGCGCAGCCCGCGCGGCCCATCCTGACGCCGTGATCGTCTATAAACCGCACCCGGACGTCGAGGCAGGGTTGCGCATCGGCAATGTGGACGCCACGGGCTTGGCGGATGTGATCGCGATACAGACTGATCCAATGTCATTGCTGGATCAGATCGACGAAGTCTGGACAATGACATCGCTTATTGGGTTCGAAGCCCTGTTGCGCGGCGTTAAAGTCACCACATTGGGTGCGCCGTTTTATGCGGGCTGGGGGCTGACCAATGATTTGGGGGCCATCCCGGCCCGGCGCGTTGCGCGCCCCGATCTGATGGGGCTGGTCTACGCCACATTGATAGATTATCCGCGCTATTTTGATCCGGTCACGGCACAGATTTGTCCGGTCGAAATTGCTGTTGACCGTCTG
>DAOUQO010000188.1 GCA_030625565.1 Aliiroseovarius sp.
GCATGGTTTTGCCGGAATTGGCCGCAAGGCAATGCTGATTATCCTGCAAGCCCGCGCCCGCGAACTGGGCGTTGAAATGCGTTTTGAAACGCAATTCAAATCGGCCGAAGAATACCGCAAGGATTACGACCTTGTGGTCGCGGCTGACGGGATCAATTCGTTGGTTCGTAAAGAATACGAAGACATATTTCAGCCCGATATCGACACGCGCCTGTGCAAATTTGTCTGGCTTGGCACCCATCAGAAATTCGATGGCGCCTTCACCTTCTTGTTTGAAAAAACCAAACACGGCTGGATGTGGGCGCATGTTTATCAGTTCGATGACAACACCGCGACCTTCATCGTTGAATGCCTGCAACCCACATGGGACGCTTGGGGGTTCGAAGACATGACCAAGGAAGAAACTGTTGAGACCTGCCGTGCAATATTTGCGGACCATTTGGGCGGCCATGACCTAATGTCGAACGCCGCACATTTGCGCGGATCAGCGGTGTGGATGAATTTTCCTCGGGTGATTTGTGGCAAGTGGTATCATGAAAATGTAGTGCTGATGGGCGACGCGGCAGCAACGGGGCATTTCTCGATCGGGTCAGGATCGCGTCTGGCCTTTGACAGCGCCATTGCCTTGGCCAATTTTGTGCATTCCGAACCGACTTTGGAGCAGGCATTTGAGCGGTATCAGGAAGAACGTCGCTTACAGGTTTTGCGTCTGCAATCGGCAGCGCGAAATTCACTGGAATGGTTCGAGGAGGTCGAGCGTTATTTGGACCAAGACCCCGTGCAATTCAATTACAACCTACTGACGCGCTCACAGCGCATCAGCCATGAAAACCTGCGTTTGCGCGATCCTGAATGGGTTGAAAAGGCCGAACGCTGGTTCCAGACACAGGCGGGCGTGCCTGCTGATGCACCTGTGCGCGCACCAATGTTTGCGCCCTATAAATTGGCCGATATGGAGCTGATAAACCGCGTGGTCGTATCACCAATGGCGCAATATAAAGCCGTAGATGGATGCCCCACAGATTGGCATCTGGTGCATTACGGCGAACGCGCCAAAGGCGGCGCAGGACTGGTTTATACCGAAATGACCGCACCGATGGCAGACGGGCGCATCACACCGGGCTGCCCCGGCCTGTATACCCCCGAACATGAGGCCGCATGGATGCGTCTGGTGGATTTTGTGCATGGCGAAACCGACGCGAAAATCTGCTGCCAAATCGGCCATTCAGGGCGCAAAGGTTCAACCCGCATTGGGTGGGAGGGCATGGATGCCCCGCTGAAATCCGGCAATTGGGATCTGGTATCAGCGTCCGCAATTGCGTGGTCCGAAAACAACGCAACCCCGCGTGAAATCAACCGTGAAGAAATGGATGTGGTGCGTGATGCTTTCGTGTCATCAACCAAAATGGCAGCGCGCGCCGGTTTTGATATGGTCGAGCTGCACGCTGCCCATGGCTATCTGATTTCATCATTTATATCGCCGCTATCTAATACACGGTGCGATGAATATGGCGGCAGCTTGGAAAACCGAATGCGGTATCCGCTGGAAGTCCTGCAAGCCATGCGCGCGGCATGGCCCAAATCCAAACCGTTATCTGTGCGAATTTCTGCAACTGACTGGGTCGAAGGCCACGGCGTCACCCCGCAAGAAGCTGTTGAAATTGCACGTATGCTACGTGACGCCGGTGCTGACATCATTGATGTCTCTACCGGCCAAACCAGCGTTGATGCAGCACCCGTTTACGGGCGTATGTATCAAACCCCGATGGCCAACATTATTCGTAACGAGTTGCATATCCCTACCATGGCCGTCGGGAACATTTTTGAAACCGACCACGTGAATTCCATCTTGATTGCTGGACGCGCGGATCTGGTTTGCCTTGCACGCCCGCATTTGGCTGATCCTTACTGGACGCTGCATGCAGGGGTGGAGCTGGGCGATGACGCGGTCAAATGGCCCGACCCGTACCTGACCGGACGCGACCAAGCGTACCGTTTACGCGAAAAAGCAGCCGAGGTGATCCGCGTATGATCCTAAAAGACGCACGCATTCTGATCACTGGCGGCGGCACTGGGTTAGGCGCGGATATGGCGCGCAGCTTTGCCGCCCAAGGCAGCAAAGTCGTGGTAGTTGGGCGCAGAATCGCCCCACTTGAAGCGCTGGCCGCCACTAAAAACATAAGCGCCCTTACCGCTGACGTAACCGACGAAGCCTCAATGAAAGATCTGTTCAACAAGGCAGGTCAGATAGACATTGTAATCGCCAATGCAGGGGCTGCCGAAAGCGCGCCTTTTGGCAAGGTAACTTTGGCGCACTGGAACCAAATGCTGGCGGTTAACCTGACAGGTGTATTCTTGACCTTGCGCGAAGGCCTGAACCAAATGCAGGGCTGGGGGCGGCTGATTTCAGTGGCCTCGACCGCCGGATTAAAGGGTTATGGTTATGTTGCGCCTTATGCCGCCGCCAAGCATGGCGTGGTTGGCATGACCAAATCACTGGCGCTTGAAATTGCACAAACAGACATCACCGCAAACACCCTGTGCCCCGGATTTCTGGACACCGAAATGACCGACAGATCAATTGCCAATATCGTGGCCAAAACCGGCAAATCGCCCGATGACGCCTTGGCCGCCCTAACCGCAAATAACCCGCAAAAACGCCTGATACAACCGGCCGAAGTAACGGCCGCAGCCCTATGGCTGTGCGGACCTGGATCAGGCGCTATCAACGGGCAGGCAATTGCCATTGACGGGGGTGAGACATGAATACCGACAACCTTTCCCAGCGCCGCCTGAAAATGTGGATCAGACTGCTGCGGATCACACGCGGTACTGAACGGCATTTGCGCGAATTCCTGCGCCTGAATCACGCAACCACTCTGCCCCGCTTTGATGTCATGGCGGCCCTACACCGCAGTAAATCCCCAATGAAAATGAGCGACCTTAGCCAAATGTTGCTTGTCTCAAATGGTAACGCAACGGCGGTGGTTGACCGGCTGGAAAAGGACGGGCTAGCCCAGCGCGTGCCGTCAGACCACGACAAACGCGTGGTATTGGTTGGGTTGACTGAAAAGGGGTTGTCCGAGTTCAATGAACAGGCAACCGCCAATGAAATTGAGATAAACAAGTTGTTTGCAAACCTTGGCAACGATGATCTGGATCTGCTCCGCGATCTGCTAAAACAAATTGAAGGAGGCCCTGATGAGTGAAATGGCCAACCATAGCCCAACGCATTTCGACTGGCAGGTTGATGCGCGCATCGCCACCATTCGCCTGCACGGGGCGGACCGCAAAAACCCCCTGACGTTCGATAGCTACGCCGAACTGCGTGATACTTTTCGCACGCTGGCTTACGCGGATGATGTGGATGTGGTGATCTTTGCCTCGAACGGCGGGAATTTTTGCTCGGGCGGGGATGTGCATGACATTATCGGCCCGCTGGTTGATATGGATATGAAGCAGCTTTTGGCGTTCACGCGTATGACCGGCGATCTGATAAAGGCGATGATTTCCTGCAGCAAACCGATTATTACGGCGGTTGATGGTGTGTGTGTCGGGGCGGGTGCTATCATTGCGATGGCGTCAGATTTACGCCTTGCCACACCTGATGCAAAATGTGCTTTTTTATTCACGCGCGTTGGCCTTGCCGGCTGTGATATGGGCGCCTGTGCAATGTTGCCGCGTATCATTGGCCAAGGCCGCGCGGCGGAATTGTTATATACTGGCCGCGCCATGTCCGCTGATGAAGGCCATGCATGGGGATTTTGGAACGCGGTGCATCCCCCTGACGCGCTGGAGGCCGAGGCGCAAAAGTTGGCCACGCGGCTGGCATCTGGGCCAACATTTGCCCACGGGATTACGAAAACCCAGCTTAATCAGGAATGGAATATGGGGCTGGAACAAGCAATCGAGGCGGAAGCGCAGGCGCAGGCAATTTGCATGCAAACGGCTGATTTTGGTCGGGCGTACAATGCGTTTCTGGATAAACAAAAACCAGTATTCGAGGGCGATTAATGGCAGATAAATCATTCCTGAGCTGGCCATTTTTTGCGGACCACCACGCGGATTTTGCAAACCGGCTTGAAGGCTGGGCAGGCACAAACCTGAACACCATTGACCACGCAGATACCGATGCAGCCTGTCGCAAACTTGTGACCGATCTGGGTGATGCGGGCTGGCTGCAACATACCGGTGCAGATGAAGGCGAATGCTTTGACGTGCGCGCCTTGTGCCTGACGCGCGAAACCCTTGCGCGCCATGATGGGCTGGC
>DAOUQO010000002.1 GCA_030625565.1 Aliiroseovarius sp.
GGCCAGGGTTAAAAGGAGGATCAAACCAGAACCTGCGTTCGGCCGGAAAATCGGCCTGCATGGTGATATCAACGATTAAAAAGTGATCTTCGAACACGCGCCCTGCGAATTCCAGCCCCATCATTTGGCGGGTGGCAGAATTGGCGCCATCACAGGCGATAACCCAATCTGATTCAATATTATAGGGCCCCTCGGGTGTGTCTATTTCAAGGATGGCAGATTGTTCATGCGCCCCAATTGCGGAAACTTTGTTTTTGCCACGCAACTGAACCGGTTTGCCAAGTGATTGTAATTCACGCAGCCGGTTCAGCAGGAATTCTTCCAGATAATATTGCTGCAGGTTTATGAAGGGGGGGCGCTTATCGCCCTCTTCATCCGGCATGCTGGAATTACAAACCTCATGGGTACCAAAAAACACCTTGCCCTGATCCCATTTAACGCCTTTTTCGACCAAGCCGTCCCCGCACCCCAAACGATCAAGGATTTCCAAGGTGCGTTTGGAAAATGAAATGGCGCGGCTACCAGCACTGACATTATCAGCGTCGTCCAACACCAAAACCGGAATGTCATTTTGGGCAAGGTCAATTGCAGCAGCAAGGCCGACAGGGCCCGCACCAATTATAACAACCTTGTGGTGGGCAATGGCCTCGCCATCCTGATCGGCGGACCGTTCATAGGGATAAGGCGGTGTTTTGGAATTCTTGTTCATGCTTGATCCTTGCGCATCGCGGGCTACTTGTTGCGAACAGTATAACATTTTTCCGGCGGAAGTGGACAGCCAAAGGGACGCATCTGCCTGCAAGCCGGCCCTAGTGTTTATTTCATGACAATTTGAAAGGTTAAGGTCGCGTTTACATAGAGCTGATACCACTGGCATTGGGTGAATATAAAAGAGGTGGTGGGATGGCTGCGCAATCAAATGCGCCCGTCATCATTAAGAAAGTTAAAAAAGTGGTTGGCGGGGGTCACCACGGTGGCGCTTGGAAGGTGGCTTATGCTGACTTCGTAACCGCAATGATGGCTTTCTTTTTGTTGATGTGGCTGCTTAACGCAACAACGGAAAAACAACGTAAAGGTATCGCGGATTATTTTTCGCCAACGGTGCCGGTTTCGCGTGTTTCTGGCGGTGGTGACGGTAATTTCGGGGGCGATAGCGTGTTCACCGAAGAAACACTTTCGCATAACGGCGTGGGTGGTATGCCGACGCCGCCTACAAAAACCGATGGTGATGAAACTGCAGACATAGAAGCAGAAAACCAATCCCTTCAGCGCCTTGATGAGATGCTAACAGGTCGCTCGGGCGAAAGCATGGTCAGCGAAATGGCACAGCGTCATATTATTACAAAAGTAACCGATGCCGGGCTGGTGATTGAACTTTTCGACCTTCCCGGAGAGCCGCTATTTTCCAGCAATGGTGTCGTACCAACGCCGGTGATGACCGAACTGGCCGGAATGATGGCACGCATTTTTATGCTTGTCAAAAACGGGGTCGCAATCACCGGCCATGTCAGCGCACAGCCCGTTGTCATTGCAGATAATTCTATCTGGCCGCTGTCATCGGGCCGGGCACAAACCGCACGTCAGTTACTTGAAGCCTCGGGATTGCATCCTAGCCGCACTAAACGCGTCACCGGACATGCAGACAGAAAACCAGCTGCAAGCAATCCAATGGCAATTCGAAATAATCGGATTGAGCTGGTTTTATTACGGTCTGACAACTAAATATCCAGCTATCAGCTTTGCTGCAAAATCCAATAAAGGATAAACAATATCATAAATATGTATGTTGGCTGGGACGGTGGAATTCCCAGTAAGTGGCTGTTCCAGATGGCCCTAGGCCCGAAATTAGGGGTATTTTAGACTTTTCAGAAAGATCGACTAGTTGGCCACGAACGGCCCAGCGCTGCCTTAGTGATTATCGCGGCGGAAGTCTGTCATAAGTCCAGCGCAGATATTTACCTTGGCAGTCAAGCCTTGCACCGGATGCAAAAAACATCGGGCAGACATCTGATGCCACGCGCGCGTCAACAATCGGAAAAATATCGGCCCAGCCACATTTGCGCCGCTCGCCCCAGATCGTTGCTATAACCTTGCCACCAGGGCGCACAACACACGCCATTTCGTCAAGCGCTTTGCGTGGGTCGGGGACATACATCAATCCCAAGGCACAAATCGCCATGTCAAAACTATTGTCAGTAAGGTCTAGCGCTTCGGCCCCCATGCGTGCGAACGCGATGTTTCAAAGGCCCGCACCGGCGCATTTGTCGGTAATCTGGTTGATCATTTCACCGGATAAATCGGACGCCAATACCGATACAGATGCGCCCACAGCCTGTGCCGCGCGCAATTTCAAGGGTCGGCAAGCCCTTTTTCAGGCCCGCCATTTCCAGCAATGTATCCTAATCTGGCCGCAATTGGTCGGCCCAATCATTGTGATAATGGGCTGCTGCCGCGTCCCAGCCATAGCGCTGTACGCGCAATTGTAATTTAGGTTCCATTCCAAAAAGACCGGCGATTATCGCAAACCATTTCAACGTCGACACAGATTTTATCAAACGAGATATCTGCACGTGCTTCGGTCATTTTTATCCCGATTGCGATGCAACTAATTAACCCGATACGGCCAAAGAAACCCGGCGTCGGGCCGGCACCTTCACCGCCCATAATTTCGCCCATATCGATGACCACAGAATGTTCGCCCTGCCGGGCAATGCATTTGAGGCCATCCTCAAGAACCACAGTGGTTTTATCTGTATCAAGACAGGCCTCAGGCTTCTTTTTTTATCAGGTGATCTTTTGTCATTGTTTAATCTCCTATCTCTTTCAATTCACAGTTAAAATTACGCCCCAGACAATCAGGGCCACGCCCGCTAACTTGCCCACAAACGGCCCGTGCGGCAGGGCTTTTTCGACTAAGACATACAAAGCCAACCCGCCGATCCAGAGCATGTTCATCACCCCGCCGACAAACAAAAGCACCATCAAAAACCAGCAACATCCAAGGCAGAATGCCCCATGCTGGACGCCCATTTTCAAGGCCCCCATATGGCCAGGTTTCCAATGCCCCATCACAAATTGCATAGGTGTTCGGCAATGACGCAGGCAGGCATTTTTGAGCGGCGTAAACTGATACACCCCCGCAATAACCAGCAACCCGCCGCTAAGTATATGGCTGGATGATTTCATCATTGGGTCCAGTAATGTGGATGCATTCAAAAGCCATTGCAGCGTTACCGCCACCAGACTGAAGGCGCCCCAGATCAGTAAATAACTGGCGGCGAATATCAGGGTTGGCACGCTTTTGGCGGCCTTCTTATTGACGGTGGCAAAAAGCAAAATCATGGGTGTCGCACTGGGCAGCATCATTGCCACCATCATCACCCACCACATGACAAACATGGTTAATGTATATTGCAGCGACCAAACCGGGCCGCTATTGGGCATCTGCATTCCCGCAGGCATGCCCATATCCATCCCGGCGCCAAGAAATAGATAGGTCCAAGAAAGCCCAATTGCCAAAATTAGACTGCTGAGCACAATAAGTTTGTCGTGCTTGAAAAACTGCTCAATCATCTGGGCTTCCTTGTTTTTGTTTCGACAAACACGTGTTTAGGCGGCGTGCACTGGCCCGTCATTTGTCAGGTGCAAATGCGCAAACTGGGCGTATGAATCTTTCAATGTATGCTTGATTGCGCCTTTGGCCTCGCCCGATGCGGAACCCATTTCGGCAATGGAATATTCAAACCCATTGGGGATATCGATGCGCGCCTGATGGATGTCGCCGGTTACAGGATTGCGAATAGGCTCGCCCGTAACTTCAATCAAACCAGGAACACTGACGCGGCCCGTGCGGTCTTCAACATTGATTTCCATGTCAATTGGCGCAAATACCGGGTCATGTACAGTGGTCATGGTTGAGGCAAAAACCGAAAACATTGTGGCCATAGGAGTCGTATCTTGACCGGTCATTATTTTCAGCATCGCTTCTTTTTGGGCGTCTGAGGCGGATTCATCGACAATGGCCTCGACCGAGCCGTTGCCTTCGTGAATGGCGCCGGGCCAAGACAGAATTGCGACGGCCTTGACGCCGGCCAAGTCTGTATCGCCAAAATGGCCTTCGGATACTTCAAAACAGGCAATGGCGTAGCAGTCACCATGTGTTGGCAATGCGTTAAACTGGCAAGGGCAACCATAGTCACAATTGCAGTTAACAAGCTCTTTCATTTTCACTTTCCAAGGGGTCATTCTTCTTCTCCTTTTTGGTTGGTTAAATTGGTCTCCGTGTATTTTGGTTGCAGGTATTTGACTTAAAAAAGATCAACTAGCATCTTGGCCGCACGTTCAGCACCATCAGATTCGACAGGCTTAAAGGTTTTGGAATTTGATAATTCTTCGACCATCGCTTGGGCGATATTGTCGGGGTCACAATCATCGTAAATCATTTTACGACCGGCATTGTAGCGGTCCAAACGTTGGGCCACGTGGAAGTTTTGCTCAAAGTGGTTTTTCAGCGGAAAATACAAAAACGGAGTACCCGCCGCAACCAGTTCCATTGAGGTGGTCAGGCCCCCTTGCACCAACGCCAAATCACAGGCGGCAAGGTGGTGGTCTAGATTTGGCACAAAGGCGCGGGCCTCGACCCCGGTGGGGAAATTGAACATGGCGGGGTCCAAACGCGGGCCGGTCACAACAATCATTCGCAGTTCAGGGATCTTGGATTTGGCGGCGGGATATGCCGCCAGTATGCGACGGATCAGATTGCTGCCAACGCCTGATCCACCAACGGTGACGATGCAGATTTTCTCGCCATCCTGATAGCCAAATTTGTGGCGCAATTCGGCGCGTGAGCCAAATTCGTCAGGGTGTTGGCCGATGATATATCCAGAAAAATCATAATGTTGCGGTACCCAATCGCGCATTTGTGGCAGGTCTTTTCCAAAGCTGTGGGGGATGATGTCATCGGGGTTTCCGACAAAAATAGCCCGGTCGCGAATGTCTGGGTTGTTTTCCACATGGCCAATCATTTCGGCATTGTAATCGGTGGTCAAAAAGGCTTCGCGTGCACCATTTTCTGGGATAGGTACCCAGCCGACAAAATCGGTAAACCAAGCAACTTGGGTACGTTTCAATTCGGGATGTTCGTGCCAAAAATGGTCCACGTCCCAAGCCTCGTCTGCGATGACAAGATCATAATCCTGTTGCTCGACCGCCTCTTGAAATACCATGAAATTCTTGACCAGAATTTCATCCATATTGCGGATTGCCATGAAGGCATTCAGGTCATGTTCGCCGGATTCTGCCTCGATATGGGCGCTTTCATTGGCAAGGCGCACGCTATCTGGATGCACCCGTTCATTGTTGGCCATAAGAAACCGTGTGACCGGATCTTGGGCCAACCAATCGACCTGCATATCGGGGAAATGCGTGCGTAATTCACGCGCAATTGCAAGGTCACGGCGTGCGTGTCCCAAGCCAATTGGCGAAGAAAGGTACAGAACCCTTTTTGGGGCTTTGATGCGCTTTTTATTCATTTAAGACACCTTTCCTTTTGCAGAATTTAGGTGCCCTGTCCCCAAATGTTTGTTTAGAAAATCACGGACGGCCAAGTTAAATTTAACCGGATATCGGGCATGTGGCGCATGGCCTGCCTGATCAAATACAAGCAAATCACAACCGGTTAATTCGGCAACTTTTTGCGATGCAGCCAGCGGGGCAATTGGGTCAAGCCGCCCATGTACCGCCAACATTGGACAGGTAATGCGTTGATAGGCTGCTGCATCTAGCGGGTATTGGGCAGCATCCGGCGCGGCCATTGAGGCGGCCAGAACTTCGCCGGTTGTTCCTTTCGACCAATGGCGCACATCTTCGCGCTGTTTTGTTGAATGTGGCTCAATAAATATCTGATCTGAAAAGAATTCTGCAAAATCAGGAAGGTTGGTTTTCCAATAGCCGCGATTATATTTTTCCCAGCCTTTGGGGTTTTTAACCACACTATTATAAGAGGCTTCGCTGTTATGTTCAAAGCGGGGGACCAGCGGTGTATGGGTGCCCACGGTCACAACCGCCTGCACGCGATCCGCATGATAGGCGGCTAAAATTGCACAGGTTGGCCCGCTTTGCGAATAGCCGAAAACAATTGCCGATTTCGTGTCCGTTGCATCAAGGATGGCAAGCGCATCACCGACATACTGGCCTTGGCCAAACCCCTGAGGGTCTGTTGGCCTGTCGGATTTGCCATTGCCGCGCGGATCCCACGTGATGCAGCGGTATTTATCACTGAAATACGGTATTTGCGCCTTATAACTGCGTGAATGCACCAACATCCATGTGGGAATGAAAAGGATTGTCTGCGGTCCGTTGCCGTAAATTTCATAGTGCAGCCTGACCCCATTGCGATCAATTATGCCTTCATGGTTGGGCAATACGGCGCGCATCAGGTCACCTCTAAATTTGTCTGGGTTTCAAAAAACTGGATCACCTTGCCAAGACGGCGTAGCGCCTGACGCACCGGTAAAAATTCATCCTCGCAACCAAGCAGAATAAACGATTCTGCCCCAATAAAAAGCGGACCAATTAGGGCGGCTAGGTCCTCGGGCCCAAACGGCCCTAAAGATCCGTAGGTTTCGGAAAATTCTGTGGCCAACTGGACATGCAAGTCACGCCAAAGCGAAAAGCCGCCGCGCAACGAATTGCGAACGTCTTCGTTGGCATAGCCCACCGCGATTAGTTCCTGCAGCACCCGCACATACCCGGATGCAATATCCGCATCCAGATAGTCACAGGCCACATCCCATTTTGTTGAAAGCGAAATATTCGGGTCCGTAAACAAGCTACTTTGACGTTCGATTATCTGGTCGGTCATATAGGTATAAAGCGCCAGAACAATGCCGTCTTTTGATCCAAAGTGATACCGGATCTGGCTCATCTGTGTGTTGGCCGCAGCGGCAATGGCCCGTGTCGATAGGCCTGAAAAACCGTCAGCCAACAGGACTGTTTTTGCGGCCTCTAAAAGAACCACCTTAGTCTTACTATTTTGGGATATTGCCTGCTGTAGCATGTTACCTCACCTATGCGTTAAGCATAGTTGTATAATTCGTTCGAATGAATTATACAACTATTATGATCACATGAACAATATTGGCCACACCGCAACTACCTGCTCTGAAAGAGCCCCTTTTATAGGTGCTGCCATTTGGTGGAACCACCATGTGTTGCGGCGGTTGGTAACAATCAAAAGTGCGGCGTGCCGCTCATCATTGGATGGATACCAATAAAGGGCCAGTCAAGTAATCCAGATACCAGCTTCTTTTTCTATGACATGTAAGCGTTCCAAGCTTGCTGCCGGCCAGACATCGCTCCATCCATAAAACTCATCAACAGCCGGAACGTTTTTCGGCAATTGAACCACTGGATGCTTTGTGCCGGTGTAAATATGAACATCGGGTGAAAACGTGTCGGGATTATCAAGGGTGCCTACACGGATAAAACGAATGCGTTTTTTCAGCCCACCCATGCTGTAATTGCTCCAAACCGCAGTTTTACAATCTGAACAACGGGCGATTATCTGGCCGACTCCGCTAGGCGTAGGCACGGTAATTTCCTCAATCTCACCGGACAGAAGCGTGACCTTGTCCGCTTCATACAGTGCATTTATTGCAAAGGCAGTGCCGGAATTGCGTTGGCAGCCACGGCAATGGCAGCCGTGGACGATAAGGGGTTCCAAGGTTGTTTCGTAACGGACTTTTCCACATATACAGCCACCTTCGCAGGTTTTGGTTTGTTCGCTCATGGTTCATTTCCTCCGTTTTTCACACAAGTCATAGGTTGGCAGACGTTTGGTTATCCTGAAACAATATCGCTTTTGAGCCCGTCAAAAAAGGCCATCACTTCGCCGCCTTCATCTGGGCCGACGCCCATGTCACCGGCAACGCTTACTGCAATTTCAATAAACCGTTTCCAGTCATCTTCGGTGATCCCCATACCTTGATGGGAAAGAACCATGTCACGGCCACGGTAATACATTTGGCCCCCAGTTTCTTTGACAAAAAAGTCAATCAAAAGTTGGAGTTCGCGCGCGTTTCGGTCTTCGCCGCGATTGGTCCAGAAACGCCCTAAAAGGTCATCTTTCCGGGCAAGGCCCACTACGTTGGTTGCAAACATGGCGATGCCGTCATAGCCGCCAAGGCGGGAGTAAAGAGGGTCAGTCATTTTATAATTCCTATATTTGGCCGAGAGATCAGGCGATCTTGATATCAAGCTCTGTAGGCGTTACCCGGCGAAAGCCTTCGGCTAACGGAGAATGGGCCACCGAAAAATTGACAATTTCGCGCAGGGTTTCTTCAGCCACTCCTGCGGCGCCAATAGTAACGCGAGTTCGCACACTCACAGGACCGGCTGAAATAGATTTGTCCAGTCCAAGCAGGCCGCGGTCATCCGATACGCTGTCGACCGTGACCTCAAGTGTGTCCAGATTCACCCCTAACTGCGCAGCGCGCAGCGCAATTCTGGTAGCATCGCAGGTTGCGTTGGCAGCTCGTGAAAGCCAGCCGGGGGACGGTGCCGCTTCACCTCCTCCGATGGCTTTGGGCATGTCGGTTACGATCGATTCGCCGTTCACCCCGGTGGCCCGGCACCGAAGACCATCTTCCATCACCGCGGTGACCGCTGAATCGGTGCTCACGGCATCTTCTGGGTTGCCTTTCAAATAGGCGATAACATCTTTAACTGAATTTTGAATGTGTTTGATAGACATCCTGTTCTCCTTGATTGATACAAATATTGTGGGTTTAATCCAAATATTACGAGGCCCTTTGCCGCCTCCGAATTTTATTTTTCGGCATGTGGAACCCGAACTTTACTAATTGCTAAAATGGTCGCACCTGATATCCTTTTTGGGAATTAGAAAAAAATCGACAATGACTTTGCAAAAATGCACATAGCGGGGGAAACCAGATGCAATGGGATGACGCGCGGATATTTCTGGCCGTAGCCCGTGAAGGTTCGTTCAGTAGCGCCGCCAAGCGGTTAGGCGTGCAGCATTCCACCGTTTCGCGACGTATCCGTGCATTAGAGAAAAAGCTGGCCGCACCGTTGGTTGAACGCAAAGCATCCGGCTATGTCCTGACCGAGGCTGGCGAAGAATTGAAACTAACCGCGTGTCGGATCGAGAACGAATTACTGTCCTTTGAGGGGGCGGTTAGCGGGCAGGCCGATGATGTCGCAGGTGAATTGCGCGTTACTGCAATTGCCAACATGGCCTCGACTGTTCTGATGCCATGTTTTGCGCGGTTCAGTGCGGCCTATCCCCAGATTGAACTTAGCGTCCAGGTCACCAATAACTCGGTACGTTTGTCCGAGCGTGAAGCAGACATTGCCATCCGCCAGACCAATAAACCGCTGGATACCCTGATCGGTACGCGCCTGACAACTGTGGCTTCTGCCGTTTATGGATCGCGCAAATATTGCGCGGCGGTCAAATCAGGCCAAGCTGTGGAAAAATGGATTGGGGTTGATTGCTGCGAATATCATAGAACATGGACCAAGCAGGCATGGCCACAAGCCGAACACGCGTTTTATGTTGATGAAACGTCACTTACACTTGCCGCCCTGAAAGAGGGTTTGGGCGTTGGTTTTTTACCTTGTTTTCTGGGGGATACCGACCCCGCACTTGTGCGATTTCACGAACCTGAAACAAAACACGAGCTTGGGCTTTGGCTGCTGTATCATCGCGATCTGCGCAACATCAAACGTGTGGCCTTGTTTCGTGAGCATATGCAGCGTGAAATCAGGGCCACCGCGGCTTTATTTGAAGGTGCTGCACCCCAAAAGTATGGCTAAGGGGAACCGGGTTAACCACGCGTTGCTATAGTCCGGGGTCAAGCCTGCGCTAAAGCGCAGGGCTGTCTAGAAATGGTCGCAGAATAAAGAAGTTTCACTATATTTTATTGCTGCGGGATCGTTAACATCGCAGCACCGGCCGCCGTACCTGTTGATGCAAAATGATCATACTTAACGACACGGTTGGTTATTTCTGCAAGTTGCGAGGTGAAAACACCATTTTTAGAAAATGGTCCTTCTACATAAATTGTCCCTTGTGCCCCAATTAATTTCAGCCGAACTGCCGTCTCTTTAGCCAGATAAACCGAGACAAGCACCGTCTTTTCACCCTTGGACAAAGCATCAGGATTTGAAGACCAGCGCGCTTTATGTACCTGATTAGCCGCAAGAACCGTGATACCCGATGCCATGGCCGAATTGATTTCCTTTGGCGTTGGCTCAGCAGCATCCAATCCCAATAGTTCCTCAAAATCACGCCCGCCCATGAATCTGGCGGTGGGAACAGGGTTGCCTAGGGCATCTACATTTACCAACGTATCGCGTGCTGGATTAAGCCCCTCAATCTGGGCACCAAGAGCCATGATGACAACCCATGTTCCGGTCGACACCACACTTACCGGACGCGTGGGGCGAAGCACATGTGGTAACAACGAAGCGTTTGAATCATGCAGGCCGCAATAGACCGGAATGTGGCTAGGCAGGCCTGTTTCTTCAGCAATATCAGGCATTAATTGGCCCAAACATTCAAATGCAGACCTTACTGGTGCCATCTTTTCCAACCAACCGCGCTGTTGTGTGACCAAATCCGAATAGGAACCTGATCCGGGTTGCCATAGGTCGCTATGACACCCCAAGGATGTTGCTTCGTTGGCGACCACACCGGACAGGCGAAAGGCCCAATATTGCGGGTACATCAAGATTGTTTGAACTTCTGAAAACGTGTTAGGAAACTGCTTTTCCAGCCAGTATATCTGTGCACCAACATTCAGCCCACCAGCCAGACTTGGTGAACCGGTTTGACTGAAATTTGGACGAATGCGGTCATATTCCTCGCGCAGGTCCTCCACGCCCATATATTCATAATCAAGCACGGGAAACGCCAGATGCCCACTTTGATCAAGCAAAGCAACCGCTGATCCATGGGTTGTTGTCGAAATGGCGTCTATGCCATGCAATGCGTGTAGTTCGCCCAGCGCCTTGAGCAGGAAACCCCAAATCCTGTCGGTATCGAAATGTGGGTAAGGCCCATCACCCAGCACCTTGTTGGAAATTTTTCGCACGGCAATTTCCGTCCAGTTTTCGGCTTCAACAATTGCAAGTTTTGCATTGGATTTCCCAATGTCGATAACGGCTATATTCTTGTATTTTACCATGTCGATTATTCCAGATGAAAGACGTGGTCGAGGGGAATAGACACGGGTGAATTGTCGGGATTAACCGCCATAATATCGGCCATATGCGCCCACCAACGTTGCATGATTTCGGTTTCCGGTAAGGCATCCAGCGCTTTGGCGTTGCTGCACCAAAGAACGCCGAACAGGGCGTCAGTGTCAGCATCAAGATAGATCGAATAATCAACGACGCCGGAAGCCTTCAGCAGCTTAACCAAACCAGGCCAGATTGCATCATGTCGCCGGATATATTCCTCGCGACACCCTTTGTTCAGTTGCATTTTGAAGGCATATTTTTTCATACCTTACCCCTTGCGAACCCGGCGATAGACGATTGGCAGGGCGATTACCAAAATCAGCAGCAAACCTATGAAAATCGACATCACAATTCCCGGTATGTTCAGCAGGCCAAAACCGAAAGTGACCATGCCAATGACAAGGGCGGCAAGCACGACACCGACAATTGTTCCTGATCCACCCAGAATATTTATCCCCCCAAGCACCACCATAGTAATGATTTCCAGCTCCCAACCAGTAGCAATGGAAGGGCGGGTTGAGCCAAGCCGCGAGGTCAGGCACACCGCCGCAAGGCCCGACATTAATCCGGTGAGCAGAAACAGGATCATTTTGACCCGATCAACCCGAATTCCCGAAAACAGGGCTGCTGTTGGGTTGTTGCCAATCGCATAAATTGTCCGGCCAAAATTTGTTTTGCTTAGTAATATGCCGAAAAGAACGGCCATGGCGGCAAAAAGAACCAGCTCAAAGGTGATCACCCAAAATACATAACCCTGCCCGAAAAAGGCAAAACTTGTTGGATATCCGTTAAAAGCCTTGTCGCCCAGAACGACAAAGGACAAGCCGCGAAACAGGCTCATCGTGCCAATGGTGGCGACAATCGAAGGCAAGCCCATGACCGTCACAAGCACGCCGTTGAACAGCCCACAAAGTGCGCCAACGCTCAGGCCAATTGCAACCAGCCCCACGGTTCCTACATCGAACTGGAGCGCATATCCCATGGCAGTTGATGCCAAGGCGATGATGCCGGCGACGGAAAGATCGATTTCGCCCGAAATAATAACCAGCGCCATTGCCAGTGCTATCAACCCCTTTTCGGTGAAGTTGAAGGTGGCGTCAGACAGGTTCCATGCATCCAGAAAATATGGCGAGCTTAGGGAATTGATTATAAACACGGCCACCGCGACAGCCACCAATAACGACTCCCAGCTTTTCAGATACCCTGAAAGGCGGCTGTTCAGGCGGTCGGGAATTATGCGGGTTTTGATGTCATCTTGCAGGCTCATACCGCTGCCTCCGCACGTTTAAGGATAATTCGACCTTTGGTCCGCTCAGAGCGGACGTTCAGGGCTACGGCAACAATAATTGCGGTTCCTGAAATTGCCATTTGCCAGAACGGCGAAACATTGATGACAGGCAATGCGTTGTTGATAACACCAAGGAACAGCGCGCCCAAAACAGCCCCGCCTACCGAACCGATGCCGCCCGCAATTGAAACCCCGCCAATGACACAGGCCGCGATAATAGAAAGTTCAAAACCACCAGCGATATCCACATAGGATACCGCATAACGCGACACCCACAGATAACCGGCAAGACCGGACAGCCCGCCTGCGATACTGAACGCCATGAAACGCGTTTTTCCAACATCAATTCCAGTGTACACAGCTGCGTGCGGGTCACCACCAACTGCATACAGGGATCGCCCAAGCGGAAGCCGCCGGATTGCAAAGAAGGCAAGGCCAATTGTCGCGATGGCCACCCACGATAATACAGGTAAACCTGCAATCACACTGCGTGGCAAAGCCTTGAAAGCGGCGCTCATCTCATGCGAATTCACCCAAGCACCGTCGGAAATGACGAAAATTAGTCCACGGTAAATAGTCAAGGTGCCAAGGGTGACAACGATTGGCGGAATGTCCAGTTTCCACACCAACAAGCCATTAACCGCACCTAAGATCGTTCCCACAATTATGGCCAAACCGATCAGTGCCGGTATCGGAACGCCCGGAAATGCCGCGTTGATCATCGCCACAACCATGCCGCTTAGGGCAAGGTTGGATGCCATAGACAGGTCGATGCAACGGGTTAGAATTACGGCCATCTGGCCCAATGCCAATATGATCAGGATGGACGTGTCGTTGAATACCAGCGCAATATTGTTCGGCGCAATAAAGCCGGGAAAACGCAGTGCAATCCCGCCGGTAAGAAGGACGATTGCAAAGGCCAGCATTATCTCACGCGACAGCAAAATACGTTTCATGATGTGACCTCCTCGATGCCCGCTGCGGCACGGATCAGGGCCTCGGCAGTAATGTCCTTGCGCGCTAATTCATCGACTAAACGGCCCTCTCGCATAACGATAACCCGATCAGACATGCCGATGATTTCGGGAATTTCCGAGGAAACCATGATGATGCTTAATCCTTGTGCAACAAGTTCGGCCATAAAGCTATGAACAGCGGCCTTCGAGCCAACGTCGATGCCCTTTGTTGGCTCGTCCATAATTATGACTTTAGGCTGGGTTGCCAGCCATTTGGCGATGACGACTTTCTGTTGGTTTCCGCCCGAAAGGTTGGCGACATCTTGGTTCAATGACGCGGCCCGAAGGTCCATTCGGGTGGTGTATTCGCGCGCCAGTGCAAACTCCTTGGCCAGCCGGATAAAGCCCTTGCGCGATGTGCGCACCAGCGAGGGTAAAGTCACATTTTGGAAAATTGGAAGCCCGGCAACCGCGCCCTGCGCGCCTCGATCCTCGGGGACATAAACAATGCCATGCTGGATCGCCTCTGCCGGCGTTCGTATTATTACGATTTTTCCACCAATGCGCATGACCCCCCTTGTGGGTTTGGTCACTCCGAATAATGCCTGCATGACTTCGCTGCGCCCTGACCCCACAAGACCGTAGAACCCAAGGATTTCACCTTTGTTCAGGGTGAAGCCGATATCTGCAAATTCGGTTGGGTGATCATAGCCCGCAACGGTCAAAACCGGATCACCAATCACAGAGGTACGGTTTGGAAAAATCTGGCTGACTTCCCGCCCCACCATTAACTGGACTAGGGCGTCGGAATTTGTATCTTCGATTTTGCCTTCGCCAACCATTTTCCCATCGCGAAAAACAGTGAACCTGTCCGCAAGGCGAAATACCTCGTCAAATTTGTGGCTGATAAACAAGATCGCCTTTCCTTCGGCTTTCAGGCGGTCAACCAGATCATACAATTCCTGAATTTCTTTGTGTGACAGGGCCGCCGTCGGCTCGTCCATGACCACGACACGCGCATCAACCGACAAAGCACGGGCAATCGCGACAAGGTGTTTGTTGGCAATGCCCAGTTCTTTCAACGGGGTGTTCGGATCAATATCGGCACCAATACGCGCCAACAGATCACGTGCCTTCGAATTCAGTGTTTTCCAGTCAATCAAGCCGCGACGTGTACATGGCGCATGGCCAATGAAAATATTTTCGGCAACCGAAAGTTCGTCAAACAGCACCGTTTCTTGATGGATCGCCGTGATGCCATGTTCACTGGCCGCTATGGCAGATGCGAATATGACAGGTGCACCGTCAATAAGGATTTTGCCCATGTCGGGCTGGTAAATTCCGGTTAGAACTTTGACTAAGGTTGATTTTCCGGCACCGTTTTCACCAACCAAGGCTGTAACTTGCCCGGGGAAAAGCGATAGCGAGACATCTGACAGGGCCTTCACACCGGGAAATGTTTTGGTGATGCCCGATAGCGTTAAAACCGGAAGATCAGTCATCGGGGGGTCCTTCACCAATCAGGCACCGGGTGCGTGATGTAATTTGTTAATTCGGCAATGCAGCCGCCCCCAAAACATATCTGGGGGCGGCCTATTCGCTTTGTGATTAGAAGATGTCTTTGAAATCATGAACGTTGGATGCATCATAGACAAACGGGTCCGACATAGCACCTGAGCGGTCATCATCCAGAAGAACTTCGCCCATACGTCCCATCGAAATGGTTTTACCAGACTCGGCAACATCGTTACCCTTGGCAAGGTTATAGGCAATCATTGTTGCCGCATAACCAAGATCAATCGGGTTCCAGATCGCAAAAGACATGGAGGCGCCGCTGTCGATATGACCAGCCATTTCGGATGGTAAGGCAAGGCCTGTGACGTTGATTTCGCCGATTTTACCGGCGTCTGTCACGGCTTGTGCCGCAGCCACAATACCCACTGTTGTTGGCGCAATGATGGCCTTCAGATCGGGGAACCTAGCCATAAGGCCCTGGGCTTCGCGGTAGGATTTATCGGCAAGATCATCGCCGTATACCGTGGCTACAACATTGATGCCCGCATAGTTTCCGGCCACTTTGTTCATTTCATCGATCCAGATATTCTGGTTCGTTGCTGTGGCCGAGGCCGAAAGAACCGCCACATCACCACCATCAGGCAAGTGATCGGCCGCAAGTTTGATGATCATATTACCAATCAATGAATTGGAGGATGGGTTCAGGTGCATCTGGCGACCGGCAGTCGCGACACCACTGTCCCATGAGATCACTGTGATCCCACGATCCATTGCCTTTTGCAGCGCTGGAACCAATGCGTCCAGATCGTTGGCCGAGATGGCGATAGCATCCACTCTCTGCGCAATCAAAGCGTTGATCACTTCGATTTGACCTTCGGCGGTGGTATCTGTCGGACCGGTATAGATGATTTCGACCCCACCAAGTTCAGCGGCCGCTTCTTCGGCCCCCTTGGCGGCGGCTTCAAAGAACCCGATCCCCAAGGCTTTCACGACCAGCGCAATGCGCATATCTTCGGCCGAGGCAACACCCCCAAACATAGTCGCCGCAAGAGCAGCAGACGCGAATAGTTTTTTCATAACGCTCATAATAATTCCTCCTATTGAGCTTGGTTTTTTTCAGCTGGATTTTTCAGCTGTCTTTTCTCCCTCTTGGATATCCACGACAATCAATTGCACGCCAGCGGCGTCCAGCATTCGTGCCGAAGCATCTTCTATTCTGTCGTCAGTGATGACGGCAGATATTCGTTCCAAACCGCAAAGGATTAGGCTGGAGCGCATTTTGAATTTTGTTGAATCGACCAGTACGATCAGCTCATCCGCCTGATTAATCAATTTGTGTTCGGCTTGAATTAGTAATGGGTCCGCTTCCATTAGACCAAGCGGACCTAACCCTTGCGCACCCATAAACATGCGCTTTGCATAGAAATTTCGGGTCACATCATTTTCAAAAGGCGACAATATTATGTTTTGCTCGCGGTAAATAACACCACCCGACAGCATTACGGTATTTTTGGAATTGTGCAGCAAATGCTCTGCGATCGGGAATGAATTGGTAAAGACCTGCAGCCGTGAACCGGCCAAATGATGCACCATTTGATAGGTCGTTGTTCCGCCATTGATAATTATCGGATCACCGTCTTCACACAATTCAACAGCGCGCTTCGCGATTGCGCTTTTTTGTATTGCGTTGGCGGATGCATTTACTTTGAACGTACGCCCGGCAAGACCAACAAATTGCGGTGGGTGCAAGGCTTCGGCCCCACCGCGCACACGCCGGAGCTTTTGCTCCAAATGCAGCGCCGCGATGTCACGACGGATGGTTGCCTCAGATGAACTTGTCAGCGCAACAAGCTCTTGCACCGTAGCAACAGGCTTCTCTTGCACAGCAGATAGAATCAATCGGTGGCGCTCAGCTTCAAGCATTTTCTCTCCAATTTTCATTGATGTTGGCGACAGAAAAGACACCTGTCAATCAAAAACAATCAATAGATGCCAAATCTGGTGATTCATGCGTGTTAATGATCGTTTTTGATTGACAAGAGTCGAATTTACGCAGATTTTATCCGTAAGCTCAAAAGTAAAAATAGCCTAAGGAGTCAACCATGGCCGACATATCGCAATCCAAGTCTCTTGAAAATTTGTGGGATGTCACAGCAGCCTCCGGGATGAGCGAAGCTGACAAATTACTGTATCGTTCAAATCTTCTGGGTTCAGACATGCGCGTCACAAATTATGGTGGCGGCAATACATCGGCAAAAGCGACCCAGACCGATCCGTTGACTGGTCAACCCGTCGAAGTGCTGTGGGTCAAGGGGTCTGGCGGTGATATCGGCTCCATTAAAATGGACGGGTTTGCAACGCTCTACATGGAAAAGCTATTAGCGCTTAAAAATATTTATCGCGGCCCCGAACATGAGGATGAAATGGTAGGTTTCCTGCCCCATTGCACCTTCAATTTAAACCCTAGGGCCGCATCAATTGACACGCCCTTGCACGCATACGTGCCCTACAAACACGTTGACCACGTTCACGCCGATGCAATTATCGCCATCGCGGCGTCGGAAAATTCACAAGAATTAACGCAAGAAATTTTTGGCGATGACATTGGCTGGCTACCATGGCGCCGGCCCGGGTTTGAACTGGGGCTTTGGCTGGGGAAATTCTGCGCAGATAATCCAAATGCACGCGGTGTGGTTTTGGGCAGTCACGGGCTGTTCACTTGGGGCGATACGGCCGAAGAATGTTACGCAGTTACGCTTGAAATCATTAACCGTGCTTCGGTCTGGATCGAAAATAAGTCCAAAGGCGTTGCGCCTTTTGGCGGTGCGGTATGTGCGCCAATGTCCAAAGAGGACCGCGCAGAGTTTGCTGCTAAAATCATGCCCGCCATTCGCGGAATGATCGGGGTGGATGAACGAAAAATCGGGCATTTCGATGACAGTGCGGCAACGCTAGAATTTGTCTGCTCTGCCCAATTGCTGCCATTGGCGGCACTTGGAACCAGCTGTCCTGACCATTTCTTGCGGACCAAAATCTGCCCCTTAGTTGTCGATTTTGACCCTGAAAAGGGCGATGTGGACGCTGTCATTACCGGGCTTGAGGCCGCCATTAGTAACTACCGCGATGGTTATGCCGCGTATTACCAAAGATGTAAGATAGACACGTCCCCGCCAATGCGTGACCCTAATGCAGTTGTTTATCTGATCCCCGGTGTCGGTATGATTACCTTTGCCAAGGACAAGCCCACCGCCCGGATTTCGGCTGAATTTTACATCAATGCAATCAATGTGATGCGCGGGGCGTCTTCTGTGTCCACCTATATAGGTCTGGACGAACAAGAAGCATTCAACATCGAATACTGGTTGTTGGAAGAAGCCAAATTGCAGCGCATGCCAAAACCAAAACCGCTGGCGGGTCAAGTTGCCTTGGTTACCGGCGGTGCTGGCGGCATTGGCAAGGCAAGTGCGGTGCGGTTTTTGCAAGATGGTGCTTGTGTCGTTTTGGCCGATATTGATCAAGACAGCCTGTCGGCGGCCAGCTCTGAACTTGCGGATATGTTCGGGGCGGACGCCGTCCATGCCGCCATATTGGATGTAACCGATGAGGACGCCGTTCAGGCAACCTATAGAGACGCGGCAAAAACCTATGGCGGCATTGATATTCTAATTTCAAATGCCGGAATTTCGTCTTCGGCACCGATTGAAAATACCGAATTATCCATGTGGAACAAGAACATGGATATTTTAGTCAAAGGGTATTTCCTGGTTTCGCGCGAAGCATTCCGCATTATGAAAGTACAAGGCACCGGCGGCAGCATAATTTTTATTGCCTCAAAAAATGGCCTTGCCGCGTCGCCTAATGCCGCCGCTTATTGCACGGCCAAAGCTGCAGAAATCCATCTGGCACGCTGTCTGGCGCTTGAGGGCGCCGCAGACGGAATTCGCGTCAACACAGTCAACCCCGATGCGGTGTTGCGTGGATCGAAAATCTGGACCGGCGAATGGCGCGAACAACGCGCCGCAGCTTACGCCATGCAGCCGACTGATTTGGAAGAACATTACCGGAAACGATCCTTGCTAAAACGAAGCGTTTTTCCAGAAGATATTGCCGAAGCCGCTTTCTTTTTGGCCTCAGAGCTGTCGTCAAAATCAACGGGCAACATTCTCAACGTCGATGCCGGCAATGCCCAGTCGTTCACACGCTAAGGATTAAATTATGATTGATGCAAACCTGATCGAAGCAGACAATGCCAAACGCAAGGCAACACTGGCTAAAGATTACGACGCTTTGGGGCACAATCTGGCGCGGCGCAATATTGACATCGAAATGCTGACCCAAAAAATATCGGGTTACGGCGTTGCGGTGCCTTCGTGGGGCGTTGGTACCGGTGGAACCCGTTTCGCCAGATTTCCAGGCGCAGGCGAACCGCGCCACATCTTTGACAAGCTTGACGATTGCGGGGTGATCAACCAACTAACCCGCGCAACGCCGGATGTGTCGCTGCATATCCCGTGGGACAAGGCCGACCCTGCCGACCTGATCGCCAAAGCAAAACAAGTCGGGCTTGGGTTTGATGCGATGAACTCAAACACCTTCCAAGATCAGGTTGATCAAAAACATTCGTACAAGTTTGGTTCCCTTTCAAACACCGATGCCGCGACACGGGCGCAGGCGGTTGAGCACAACTTGGAATGTATCGAAATTGGAAAGGCGATCGGGTCAAAATCCTTAACAGTCTGGGTTGGTGATGGGTCCAATTTTCCGGGGCAAAGCAACTTTACCGGCGCGTTTGAACGTTATCTAGACGGCATGAAGCAGATCTATGCCGGACTGCCCGCGGATTGGCGGCTGCTAACCGAACACAAGATGTTTGAGCCTGCATTCTATTCAACTGTGGTGCAGGATTGGGGCACAAATTACCTGATCGCTAAGGAGCTGGGCGAACAAGCGTTCTGTCTTGTCGATCTGGGCCACCACGCCCCGAATGTAAACATTGAAATGATCGTCGCGCGCCTTATACAATTTGGCAAACTTGGTGGGTTTCATTTTAACGATTCAAAATATGGCGACGATGACCTAGATACCGGCAGCATCGACCCATATCGTTTATTCCTGGTGTTTAATGAATTGGTCGAGGCTGAATTGCGCGACCCCAAGGGGTTCAACCCGTCCCACATGCTGGACCAGTCACACAACGTAACTGACCCGATCGAAAGCCTGATGAACAGCGCTATGGAGGTCCAGCGGGCATACGCGCAAGCCCTGTTAGTGGACCGTACGGCGCTTGCCGGATATCAGGCAGAAAACGATGCGCTGATGGCCAGTGAAACCCTCAAAGTTGCCTTTCGGACAGACGTTGAGCCAATCTTGGCTATGGCCCGTCAGAAAAGCGGCGGCGCGATTGCACCGCTTTGGTGTTATCGGGCTTCGGGATATCGCGCACATGTATCTGAAATGCGGCCCGCTCAATTGGGGCTTGGCGGCGGCATCGTCTGACACAGGCAATCCACCGAAGAATAATACCTGTCAGATGACCTGTGGAACCCAAGCTAGGCGCATCAAGTTTGAAATGCGTCGGGGCCAAACACTTATTCCACAAATACTGTCCGTGTCACCAGATCACCATGTTCACCCATTTGGTGCAGGTGATAGGCTGGGGCGGGCGCTTCGCCTTCCTCCAGCCCCGAAGGCATCCCCATCGAAGGGGCAGAGGTCACAATCGTGCCGTGCCAGGCCGTATGGGTCGCCAGATTGATATGGCCGCACAGGATGCGATTGATGTTGGAATATTGCGCCACTACAGCCCCCAGATTTTCGCCGTTATCAAACCCGTCCGCATCCGCCGCTGCGGCACCAGTTTTCATGGGCACATGGTGGGTGAAGATAATGGTCGGCACGCTGGTATCGCTGGACAGATGGGTATTCAGCCAGTTCAGACGCTTGGGGCAAACGCGCCCGCCGACACCGTGATGACCCAAGCTGTCAAGCCCGATCAGGCGGATGGGAAAGCCTTCGACCAGATAGCTTAAGACCCCGCCAACCTCGTTTGCGGTGGCTTTGTCGGCAAAGGTGCCAAACAGGTTTTGGCGTTCGTCATTCGGGCCGGGCACCAGCTTGTAAGGGCAGTTCAGCACGTCAAGCACCTCGCGGGCATGCATGCTGGCCTCGATTGTACCGTTTGCGGTGATATTACCGTTGATCACCACAAGATCGGGCTGCGGATCCAGTTGGTTAATGTGGGTTATGGTTTTGACCACATTGGCCAGCATTTTCACACTAACCGGGCTGTCATCGCCCTTTTCGCCAATATGAAGGTCACTTATTTGTACGATACGCATCTGGATATTCCCGACTTTATAGGTTTCACGCCAAGTATATTTCGGGGGGGTAGCCAAGCGCAAGTGGACGAAAGCGCCCATAATGGTAATATCGGGAAAAGCCTTATCCTGCGACGATATGGTACGCCACTGGAAAGGCCAATCTTAGGACCTTACAGGATTGAACTAAAGTGTTTGGCTGGGACAGTAGGGTTCCCAGTAAGTGGCTGTTTCGAACATTCACAGAACCCGTATAAAAGTTGCTCCGACGCAAACCAGTCGCGTCGGAGCCTGTTGCTTAATGCGTGAACTTCTTGATCTCGCCACTTTTCAGGCGTGAGGTGTAGGAGAAGAGCTCTTTCTTCACCACTTTCATCAGGAAGTAGAGGCAGAAGATGTTCACCACAGCCATGGCAAATATCGCGGCATCGGAGAAATCGATGACCGGGCCAAGGCTCGCGGCAGCCCCGATGACGATAAAGATGCAGAAAATGATCTTGAACGTCAGCTCGGAGGTTTTGCCTTCACCAAAAAGATACGTCCATGATTTCAATCCGTAATAGGACCACGAAATCATGGTTGAGAAGGCGAAAAGCACAACCGCAATGGCAAGCACATAGGGGAACCAGCTGATGCTGGAACCGAACGCGGCAGAGGTCAGGGAAACGCCCGTATTTCCGTCAACGGTCGAAATCGCGTTGCCCGCTTCAGTTAGCAGGTAGTTGCCGGTTGTTGGGTCCACGATCAATTGCTGCGAGATGACGATAACCAACGCTGTCATCGTACAGATGACCACGGTGTCGATCAGCGGCTCAAGCAAGGAAACGAACCCTTCGGTGATCGGTTCTTTGGTTCTCACAGCCGAGTGTGCAATCGCTGCAGAGCCAACGCCGGCCTCGTTTGAAAAGGCTGCACGTTTGAACCCCTGGATCAAAGCACCGACAAAACCGCCAGCCACGCCAAGACCTGTGAAGGCACCTGTAAAGATCTGACCAAAGGCCCAACCGATCATATCGTAGTTCACGATCAGGATGATCAGCGCTGCACCGACGTAAAGGATGCCCATGAACGGCACAACTTTTTCGGTTACGTTAGCGATGGATTTGATCCCGCCGACGATCACGGCAAAGACCGCGCCTGCGAAGATGATCCCCGTGATCCAACCCGGATAGTCACCGACAATGCCCGAGATTTGAGCGTGCGCCTGGTTGGCTTGGAACATGTTGCCGCCGCCAAGAGCACCTAGAATACAGAAGATAGAAAACAGGACCGCCAGGAACTTACCGCCCGGCAGGCCCAATTCTTTGAAGCCCTTCGAGATGTAATACATTGGACCACCCGAGACGCTGCCGTCTGGGTATTCATTGCGGTACTTCACGCCAAGCGTACATTCGGTGAATTTGGACGCCATTCCAAGAAGACCTGCAAGAATCATCCAGAACGTCGCGCCGGGTCCACCGATGCCGACGGCAACGGCAACACCGGCGATGTTTCCAAGACCAACGGTGCCCGACAGGGCCGTGGCAAGCGCTTGGAAGTGGCTCACCTCACCCGCATCATTTGGGTCAGAATAATCACCTTTGACCAGTTGGATAGCATGCTTAAAGAAACGGAATTGAACAAAACCAAAGTACAAAGTGAAAATGGTGGCAGCGACGACAAGCCACATCACGATCCACGGGAAGCTGGTCCCCGGAAATGGCGCAAAGATCAAGCCGACGAACGGGCCGGTTAGGTTTGCGAAGACCTGATTGACCTTTTCATCGATGCCCATCGCCTCCTGTGCGGCAAGCGGGCTTGAAGCCATGGCTGCAACCGTAGAAGTCAGCCAGAATTTTGAAATATTTTTCATGATATGTCCCTATCCGACGACTGTGACGGGCACGTCTGCGTGCATCACAAGATTCTGAGTCGAGCTGCCGAAGATGCGCTTGGCGAAGCCATCCGAAGATGCGCGGCCAACGATGATCTGCGATCCTCCGTTTTCGACGGTGAGTTTGTTCAACGTCTCGGCGACATCGCCGTGGCGCACAAGACCGCTGGCTTTGAACCCAGCTTCTTGCAGCGCGGCAACTGCCGGTTCGACAATCCGCGCCATGGCAAGCGCGATCTCTTCTTCGCGGCGCTTGTGACGTTGTTCGTTCTCTTCCGGTGTTTGGAACGTGAATGGTGACCATTCGATGACGTAGATGGCAAGCAGCTCACAAGCATCAATCTTGGATGCCAAATCTTTTGCGAATGCAAGTGCGCGTTCACCGGTGTCTGTCCCGTCAAGTCCAATGACAATTTTGACAGTCATTTTGTCCTCCTTGTTCAGTTGGTTTTTTTGTTGGAGAGCGAATGCCCTCGGGTTGAGGCGGCCGAAATCAGATTGTTGATTCTCAATCACCTTAGTTTCAGTATCAGTGATAATTACTAGACATTGGACATCTATTCAGAAATATTGCAGTGTTTCTTCATGCAGAATGGCCATTTGAAAGGTAAATTAACTGGTGGGCAGGGATTTAGATAGGATCGACCAAAGGATCCTTGAGGAACTGGAATTAGATGGGCGGCTTTCCATAGTGGAACTTGCGGCGCGTGTGAACCTGACAAATACGCCCTGTTCAGAGCGGGTTAAACGCTTGGAAAGATCAGGCTATATCAGCGGATACCGCGCCATTTTGAACATGGCAAAACTGGGTCTGGGGTATTTGACAGTAGTGCAAGTTTCACTTGTGGCGACCACCGGTGACAACTCGCTTGATACCTTCAACGAAGCGGTAAGCACTGTTTCTGAAATTGAGAATTGCTTGATGATCGCAGGTTCGTTTGACTACATGCTTACCATCCGCACGCGGGACATCTTGCACTTTCGACAGGTGCTGAGCGAAAAGATCAACAAATTGCCAGGCATCCTCCAGACAAATTCCTTTGCTGTGATGGAAGTCGTGAAATAGGTTCAGGGCTTTGGAATTCCGGCAGGCTGGATCGCTCCGCTCTGCGACAACCAAATTGTAAAAAATATTGCATGGGTTGCACGTATCCACACCACTACAAAACAGAAAAACCTATTGCGCTGGGTTGCCTGATGGTGAAAAGCCGCCTTGATTTCACTTGGAACGGCCCCCCAAATTCAAGTTGGGTTAGCCTTGAAAAGTCATTTTTTGTCGCGTGCAGCTTTTTCTTCCTTTGTCAGTATGTTGTTCCAAACATTTTTGCTAATACCTAACTCGGCAGGCATGGGTTTGGTTTTACCAACACTGACTTTTCCACCTTTGTTCAGGAATTCCTGAATAAGGACATCATTTGTTACTTCTTTAGGAATCTGTTTCATAAAGAGAAGCTTATCGCTTACCTTACCCCCAAACAACAGTAGTTAATTCAAAGTACCTGCGATTTGTGTGAAGTTTCACGATCATCGCCAAAGGAGATTGCGATATGATAATTTATGGATTGGAGACCTGCCCAATTTGTCACAAAGCCCGCAAGGCGTTAGAGGCCGCAGGCAAAGACATCAATTTCCGCGATGTCCGAGCCGAACCTCTGAGTGAGGCAGAATTGGCTGAATTGATTGCAGAATTCGGGGATCGGTTGGTGGATCGCACGACGAATGATTACCGAGCACTAAATCAATGGCTTAAAAATTCAGAGGCAGAGGCGCAGATTTCAGCCAAACCCAAAGTAATGGCACGCCCTGTAATACGCGATGGGGACAAATTTTATCTAGGCTGGGACACGGTAATTCAAGAAGCATTATTTCCAGGCTGATGCCTTGAACCAAAATGCCCGGTCAAGGCCGTTCTCAATAACCGCCAGTGTGGGTTCTAAGCCGCCATCCGGCGCTACCGGCCCATTCCCGATATTTGCGAGTCGGCCCATGCTGCAGTGCGGCCTCCCCAAAGCCGGAACGAACCAAAGGCTGTCCGGCTTTGGGCGAATGTATCGTTATCCCAGCACTTCGGCCACGGCTTCTTTGGCGATCGATACAACATGATCCACCTCGTCAGGGGTAATACAAAGTGGCGGGGCAAAGCCGATGATGTCGCCTTGGGGCATGGCGCGGGCGATTACATCACGCGAAGCCATCGCTCCGGATATTGCATAGCCGACTTTCTTCGCCGGATCAAAAAACCCTAGTGGTGATTTTGTCTCGGCAAACTCAACCGCGCACATCAGCCCTTCACCACGCACTTCGGCCACGTTGGGATGGTCAGCAAAGGCTGCCGTCAGCTGTTCCAACAAATAAGCCCCCGTTGTGCCCGAATTTTCCACCAGACCCATTTCATCGATCAGTTTCAGGTTGGCAACACCAGCCGCCGCACCGATCGGGTGCGCTGAATAGGTCCAGCCATGGCCGATTGGGCCGTTTTCATCCGTGCCCTGCTCTAATACTTTCCACATTTTCTTGGACACAATCGAACCCGAAAGCGGCGCATAAGCCGAGGTCAGGCCCTTCGCGATTGTAATAAGGTCAGCTTCAATTCCATAATGATCGGACCCGAACATGGAACCAAGGCGCCCGAAACCTGTGACGACTTCGTCCGCAACCAACAAGATGTCATATTTCTTCAGCACTGCCTGAATAGCAGGCCAATAACCGGCAGGTGGGGGCACAATGCCGCCTGTGCCCAACACCGGCTCGCCGATAAAGGCTGCAACCGTATCTGGCCCCTCGGTTAGTATCATTTCTTCCAACTTGGCGGCGCAATCGGCTGAAAACTCTTCTTCGGACATGCCTGCGTCAGCCCGTCGAAGGTAGTATGGCGCTTCGGTGTGAATGACCTGTGTCAGGGGTAGGTCAAATTTATTGTGGAACAATTCCAACCCAGTCAATGAGCCGGTCATAAGGCCCGAGCCGTGATAACCCCGCCAGCGCGAAATAATCTTTTTCTTCTTCGGGCGACCAAGGATATTGTTGTAATACCAGATCAGCTTGATGTTGGTTTCATTCGCATCCGACCCACTTTGGCCGTAATAAACCTTGGACATATTGTCAGGCGCACGATCCAAAATCATTTTGGACAGGGTAATCGAAGCCTCGGTTCCGTGACCCACATAGGAATGATAATAGGCCAATTCATGCGCCTGCTTTGAAATTGCCTCGGCAATCTCGGTGCGGCCATAGCCAACATTCACACAATAAAGGCCGGCAAAGGCATCAAGCATTTTCCGATCATCACGATCATAAATATATACGCCCTCACCACCCTTGATCACTCGTGTTGGTGTCTCACCGCGTGCGTGTTGGGCAAGGTGGGTCGAGGGGTGAAAAAAGTTTTCACGATCCCATTTTGCAAGTTGGTCATTGGTTAGCATATCATTTTACCTTTAGTTTTTCTGCGCCAGAACGGCCAGGCAATCGCCTGACTGAATCAAGCCATACGTGTGTCTGACAGCCAGCAAGCCATCCATTTTTGAATAAATCTCCAGAGGCTCACCCCCTGTACGTGTGGTGTCCCAAATACGTGCCAGCACGTCGCCTTTTTTGACGGGGTCACCAAGGGTTTTGGTGTATTCAATCATTCCGCCAATCGGGGAAAAATGAAAACAATTGTCGTCGTCTTGTATCAAATGCTGACTTGGGGCCAGCTCCATTTCGCCTTGCATAATCCCTGCGTGAATCAACAGATTTCGCAGGCCCTTACGCGCGATAGCCACCGTTTCAGGGGTGCTGGTTCCGGCCCCACCCAGTTCGGTTGTGACGAATGTTTTGCCCATGGCCTCGGCCGCGTCATCGTACATTCCGTTGCTATCAATCTCTAACATCTGCAATGCAAAGGGCGCGTTAAAGGCATCACGGGCGGCGCTACAGCGCGCTTGTTGTTCCTTGTCCTCCAACACGTGTGAGGCTGCAAGAGGCAGGAAATTCAACGTTTTACCACCTGAATGGAAATCCAGCACATAATCAGCCATCGGCAACAAATAGCGTTGAAAATAGTCAGCAATTTTTTCGGTAACTGTACCATCCGGCCGCCCCGGAAATACGCGGTTCATGTTGCCCGCATCAATAGGTGATGTTCTTTTCCCCGCCGCAAACGCGGGCATGTTCATAAACGGAATAATAATAACCCGCCCCGTTAGTGCCGCAGCGTCGATATTCGCCGCCAGTTCAACAAGTGCCAAAGGTCCTTCGTATTCATCGCCATGATTGGCCCCGGTCAACAACGCAGTAGGGCCAACCCCATTTTTGGCCACAGTAATCGGGATCATCACCGAACCCCAAGCGCTGTCGTCACGACTGTGCGGCAGGCGCAGGAAACCATGCGATACGCCCTCGCCATTCAGATTAATCGTTGGGGTTATAGACGATTTGAGCATTTGTTATCCTTTCACCACCAACCCGCGCGCGGTTGTACAAAGGTTTTCCGCGCCGGTCTGTGTGATCAAAACCGGCTCGGTCATTTCAACTCCGCCATCATCGAGCCAAAGCGCGGGCATGAAATGAAAGGTCATTCCAGGCTCTAGCACTGTCTTGTCATCGCGACGTAGGGAATAGGTGTGTTCGCCCCAATCCGGCGGATAGGAAAGGCCAATCGGATAACCACAGCGGCTGTCTTTTTTAAACCCCAGCCTGTTCAACGTGGCGTTAAACGCATTGGCGATGTCTTCGGCAAAATTGCCCGGCTTGGCCTGCGCCATACCTGCCTCTACAGCCTCAAGCACCGCAGCTTCGGCAGTGCGATATTTTGCTGGTGGTTCCCCAAAGAACAGGGTGCGGGATTGTGGCGCATGATAGCGGCGGTAAACACCAGCAATTTCAAAAAATGTTGCTTCACCCTTTTGTAGGGGGCTGTCATCCCACGTTAAATGCGGTGCGGTTGCATCCTTGCCCGACGGGGCCAGCGGCACAATTGAAGGGTAGTCGCCCCAATACCCGTCTGCGCCGGTAATGGCGGCGTGGGAAATATCCGCGACCAGTTGATTTTTATTCATGCCCGGTTCGGCACGCTCTAAAATAGTAGCGTGCATTTTTTCGACGATCCTGGCGGCGCGGCGCATATACGTGATTTCGGTTTCGCTTTTGACCGCGCGCTGCCAGTTCACCAGCACATTTGCATTAACCCATTTCGCATCAGGCAGTTCTTGCACCAACGACATATAGGCCGCCGCGGTGAAATAATAATTATCCATTTCCAGCCCGATACGCGAACCCGCCCAACCCTGCGCTTTGACCAGCTGCGCCAAATCCTCCATCGGGTGTTTATCGGGGTTTTGCACAAAGGTATCTTCGTAGCCAAAGATGTTGCCCGTATCCATATACACCGTGCGCTTGGCCCCCAGCGCATCCATTGCGCGCCCCCACCAAAGCGGTGCGCCGACCGGCCCGATAATCACCGCCTGATGCACGTAAAATGACCAGCCGTCATAACCGGTCAGCCATGCCATGCTGGCAGGATCCGTGACCAGCAACACGTCACAGCCCGCCACCTCCATCGCCGCGCGCACTTTGGCGATCCGGATTTCATATTCCGCAAGAGTAAACGGCAAATTTGAATTGCTCATCTGTCTATCTCCAAGTTTTGGCTTGTGGTTGGGACAGCAAACCCCAAAGCAGGGGTTTTCATTTTTCAGTAAAATATCTGGCACTAGTCATTTACCTACTGTAACAAACTGAAGTTAGGGAAAAAGTGCAACTATCTGGTTGTTTTGCATAAAAGATGCAAGTTTATGAAGGGCATGAGGAATATGAGCACATTAGACGCTTTGGATCGCAAAATCCTTCATGAAGTTCAGTTAAACAATCAAATCACTTCGGCGCATTTATCTGAAAAAATCGGCCTCTCACCCACCTCGATACAGCGTCGCCTAAACCGGTTGCGTGCCGATAAGGTTATCGAGGCCGACATCGCTGTTGTTTCCAGCGCAGCATTGGGGCGTTCGCTGACCATGATGATTGCAGTCACATTGGAGCGTGAACGTTCGGACATTATTGATTACTTCAAGAAATCCGTGCAGCGTGAACCTGTGGTGATGAGCGCCTATTATGTAACTGGTGATAACGATTTTATCCTGGTTGTCAGCGCTAGGGATATGGAGGAATACGAAGCGTTCACCCGTAACTTTCTTTATAATAATCCCGACATCAAGGGTTTCAAAACCACCGTTGTCATGGATAGAATAAAAGCCTCGTTTTACATCCCGCCATGGAAATAAAACGGCCATACGTTACGCTAGCAAATTAAACAGGCCAAATCCTGTTAACATGCCATCCTGCGAAGGGGTAACCCGTCTACCTTACCCATTTCTTATCCCCACACCCCGATAGCCCCTCCAGGGCATGGGCGGCAGGTGGGGCTTTTCCACCGGAAAGGCCGATCTCAGGGCCTTACAGGAATGAACTGAAGTGTTTGGCTGGGACGGTAGGATTCGAACCTACAATCTGCGCTACCAAAAAGCGTTGCCCTGCCATTAGGCCACGTCCCAAATACCGAGGCACATTTACGCAATGTCCTGCACCGGTTCAAGCCTAAAATGCATGTAAATCACACAAGTTTTTGCCCTACTCGTCTAACCCCTCGCGACTAAGCAGGTCACCTTCGCTATTTGCGGTCCGATCGCGCTCCACAAGGCGGTCCAGTTCAGCCTCTTCTGCCCCGGCATTTCCGGTAGACACATCGCGTGCTTCGGGTGCTTTTGCCCGACTGTTTTTGGGCTGCGCCAAAGCATATTGGACCAAACGCATTGCTTCGCCACGCGCATGTTCAAAATGGCTTTCATGTTGATCAATCCAGCCAGCAAAGCACAGCGCCGTACCATTGCCATCAACAGTTTCGATCCAGGCGGTGGGCTTGGGTTGCTTAAGAACAAAATCCAGTCGAATTAGCGTATCAATCCCACGGTCCTGCGCCATACTGGGATCTATTCCAGCCGCCAGTTTTATTGGAAATTGAAAGCGCCGCCCACGTCCGCGCGAATAGTTGATAATGCGCGATTTAAACACAGTCGAATTGGGAATGCGGATATGGTTCCCATCCAGACTAAGCAAAATTGTAGCCCGTGATGTCAGGCGAATCACCTTACCCACATCACCGCCGATTTCAATCATATCATTGGGACGAAACGGTTGGCGTATGGACAACAGCAAGCTGGCAATGAAATTTTCAACCGTGTCGCGCACCGCAAAACCCAAGGCCAGCCCCATGATGCCCGCCGCGCCTAAAATTGTTGAAAGCAGGGCCGTAGCCCCCAAAACATCCAACGCCACCACAATGCCCAAAGCAATTGCAGCCAGCCGGATTAAAGTTCTATAAATATCTGCAATAAACAGGTTTGGCGCCAAACTGTTCCATGGTTGTTTTTGGCGGGCCGCAAAAAAACCTGCGAAAACAATGACCCCAAAAGTTAGTAAGCCAACAAGGGCCAGTGGAATAAACGAAATTGCCTGTTTTGCACGCACCATGAAACGTTCTTTGGCAGGATTGAAACGTTCGCCAATATTGGTTGATGTCGTCACTTTGTTTTCAATCGCAACCACGCCTTGGATCCGGCTGACAAGTTCGGACAGGCGCGTGCCGCCTGAGGCATCCAGGGTGGTGCCGCGCAGGGTTACGATACCTGAACTCACCACCACCGTGATATCATCAAACCCATCCAGTTCGGTAACAATTTCACGGATTTTTACGGCCATTGCGGCGTCTTGCTCGATCAATGCGGTGCCGGTTTCAGTGCTGATTGCACCACCTTGGGCCACGGCAAGAAACGGCATCAAAAGGCTTAGCGCCAAAGCCACAAATGCAATTCGTATAGATGTCATAAAATATCCCCTAAAACCAATAGGGAATTAATAAACCTATCGCGCGGGCATGGAAAGGGGGCGCGACCGGGCCAACGCATCAAAGGCGGCAAGGTCAGATAAAACTGCCTCCATGTCCCTAAGCGCAATCATATTTGGCCCGTCGGAGGGGGCGCAATTTGGGTCTGGGTGGGTTTCAAGGAAGACACCGGCAATGCCAAGTGACACGGCCGCGCGCGCCAGAACTGGTGCAAAAGCGCGGTTCCCGCCTGACGCCGCGCCCTGCCCGCCGGGTTCTTGAACCGCGTGGGTGGCATCCATGATCACGGGATACCCTAAGCCCGACATAATCGGCAGGCTGCGCATGTCGGCGACCAACGTATTATATCCGAATGAGGTGCCGCGTTCGCATAACAAGATGTCGTTGCAGCCTGCCTGTGTAAGCTTGTCTGCCACATGTTCCATATCCCACGGCGCCATAAACTGGCCCTTTTTGACGTTAACAGCACGCCCCGTGGCAGCGGCGGCGGCCAACAGATCGCTTTGGCGGCACAAGAAAGCGGGGATTTGCAAAATATCAGCAACCTTGGCCACCGGCGCGCATTGTTCAGGCAGGTGAACATCTGTGATTACCGGCACGTTAAGCGCATTTTTTACGGCGGCAAGTTGGCGCAAACCTTCGGCCATTCCTGGCCCCCTTTGCCCGCTGGCAGAGGTGCGGTTTGCCTTGTCAAACGATGCTTTGAAGACAAAACCCAACCCAAGATTGGCGCAGATTTCCTGCAAGGTGCGGGCAATATCAAGTGCGTGATCAGTGCCTTCTAACTGGCACGGGCCGGCAATGACCACCAATGGTAAATCATTGCCGAAGGTTACATTGCCAACGCGCACATTTTGCATATCAGGACGAAATTTGTTCGCGCAGGATTGATGCGGTTAGCGACATCATCAGGTAAATGCCCGACAAGATCAAAAACGCCAATATCGTATCTTCAAACGCCCGTGGATAGGTTGCACTGTCAGGGGCGATAGGCGTCACACCAAGCGATAAATACCGGGTCTGTTTGTTTGCCTCAATCCGCGCGGTTTCCAATTGCTGCAATGCCTGCTGCATCAACATGATTCGGGTTTCAACATTAGTCTGTGCAATAATCAGTTCGGCACTTTTGCGTGCAAGGGACCCATTTGAACTGCTACCCTCGGTCAACTTGCTGCGCAGGGCTGAAATGACACTTTGAAGCCGCACGATGCTTCCTTTGACCCCTTCAACACGCGCTTGGTTGGGGCTTGTATTATCTTCTAGCTGCTGCAACTGCAGTTGTTTATCCAGCAACTGCACTTCGTAGCTGGTAATCTGCTGCATAACCGAAGCCGTTTCAGACCCGGCATCAAACACGCCCAAACCTTCTTGCAAACGCAGAACTTCGGTCTGGGCTTCTAGCATTTTTCTTTCTGCTTCTTCAAAACTTTCGCGCGCGCCTTGCATCTGGTCCTCGCGTTTTCGCAGGGTCAGATTATCCACACGTTCCTCGGCATACCGGATCAAAGCTTGCGAATAGAGCGCACTGGTTTCAGGGTTGGCGGCGATCACCTCCATCTTGATGATGCCTTCGCTTGGGTCAAACCCGATTTTTACGTTTTTGCGAAAAAGCGTGAAGGCCTCTTCATTGGATGCGTCTTCGCTTAGGCGCTGGATGGCATCAATACTTGGGTCAGAAAAGTGGGCCTTAAAGCCAACATCGGCATCCAGCCTAAGCATCGCTTCGCGCGAGGTCAGGTAACTTTGGACAGTTATCGAATCTTGCGATGTTGCCAATCCCGTACCGCTGAACAACCCCCCCAAACCGCTACCGCCGCTTTCGGATTTTTGAATCACAAATTCGGATTTTGTGGCAAACATCGGCGTGGCAACAGCGTAATAATAATACCCCGCCAGCAATGTAGGTAAAAAGACAAAGAACGCCAAACGGGTGAATAACAAAAAGACCTTGCGACGCCGGCGTTTGGCGATATCCACTTGGATATCTATAATGGATTTTGCCCGGCTGGTCGCATCCATCACATCTTTGGATGGAAGGTTTGATTTGGCATCCACAACCTGCGGCAACTGCACAGGTGCCGACGTCGTGGGGGTGCCTTCGGCCGCCACAAGTTCAAGCATTGTCGAGCGCTGAAAAGGGTCAATTCCAGCTTGGCGCAATACCCGCACCGCATCAAAATCGGAAATTGCCGGCAGGCCGTGTTTTTGCGCAATACGTCTGGCCATACGCAACTGGCGGCCTGTCAGGCCCTCTTTGCGAATGGCGGATATTTCATCTTCAGAACCCTTAGAACCTTCGCCCTTTAGGGCAGTAGCCGCAGCTGCACCAAATTTTCCCTCGCCAAACCCGTCTTCGTGGGGGGCCAAAGCGGCCTCCTCCATAGCATTCAGCGTACGGGGCGTGCCACGTACAGCCCGCGCGGGCTGCTCGGATGCAGAATGCGGCGCCGAAGAACGGCGCACACGAAACTTTTTAGCCCTGGGTTTGGTAGTCATAAAGCTGCTTTGCCTCTTCTAAGGTGTCGAACATGTAAAACTGACCATCTTTCAAAACCGCGGCCGATCGGCAGAATTTTTCAAGCGTTTTCGCCTGATGTGACACCACAATAACTGTAGATTTCTCTAACCGCTGGCGTAGCACGTCACCGGCTTTTCTGTTAAATTCGGCATCCGTGGTTTGCGGCATACCTTCATCAATCAGGTATATATCAAACTCCAGCGCTAAAAGTAGTGCAAAAGTCAGGCGCGCCCGCATTCCCTGACTGTAAGTGCCGACAGGCATGTCATAATATTCATCCAGACCACACAACCAGCGGGTAAATGCCTCAAGATAATCGGGGTCAAGCCCGTAAAGCTGCGCCACATAGCGGGCGTTTTCCTTGGCCGATAATTTCGGAACAACCCCGCCCATAAAGCCAAGCGGAAATGACACACGACAGTTGCGCCGGATTTCACCATCATCCGGTTTTTCAAGCCCGGCCATCATGTTGATCAGGGTGGTTTTCCCGCTACCGTTCGGGGCCAGAATACCAAGGGAATTACCAAGTTCGACACGAAACGACGCCTGATCAAGAATGACCTTGCGTTGCCTACCCGTCCAAAAGGACTTGCTTACATTAATAAATTCCAACATTGGGTTTTACCCGATCGGTTTTAAGTGCCTCAGCGTACGTTTTTGCAAGCCTATCGTACAATTCCTAATAAATACCCACTAAATGGTCTAAGCTTGCATTTCTTATGATATGCGGGCTTTGGTGCCCCTTTTGCAATGGATATCATGCAAATCTGCCTAATTTAGGGCAGACATTCAGAGTTCAGAATAATTGGGTTTCTGTAAAAAGATGCGATCCAGAACTATACACTCGGTTTTTCACAACCTATATTTGATCGAAGAATACGCAGCGCAAGGATCGGGGGCAGACTTGAAACGGATTATAACGGCTCTGGCGATGATGGGGCTGTGGCTTTTGATGTCTGGGATATACGAGCCAATGTTGGTTGGCTATGGCGTGGTCTCGGTTTTGCTGGTCAGTTGGGTTATGGCGCGGATGGACAGGGTCGATGGCGACCTGCTGCACTGGCACATAAAACCCTTTGCATTTTTCAAATATCAAGCATGGCTGATGGGCGAAATTGCCAAGGCAAACTGGGTTGTTACCCGCAATATATTGTCGCCCAACCTGCATTTACGCCAACATATGTTTGCGGTGCCGGTGACGGCCGAAAGCGATATTGCCCAAGTGATGTTCGCCAATTCAATCACCCTGACCCCCGGCACAATCACGATCGAGACCGAGCCGGGGCGCTTTACCGAACCAGGCCGGTTTTTGGTGCATGCTTTGGATTACACAGATGCAGACCCAGCCAGTATTGCCGAAATGGACCGTCGGGTTGTCGCGTGTGAAACCGCACGTGCCGGCGAAGGGGCAGCGTAATGTTTGAAATCGCGGCGATCGCCGTTCTTATTGCCATGTTGCTGACGCTGTACCGGCTGTTTGCCGGACCAACCTTGTATGACAGGGTGCTGGCTGTAAACCTGTTTGGCACGCATACTGTTGTTTTCATTGGTATCTTGGGCTTCTTGACCGGGCGGCCTGATTTTCTGGATATCGCGCTGTTATATGCGCTGATTAACTTTGTCAGTACCGTCGCAATCCTGAAATTCTTTCGCTATCGTGCCATTGGCGATGTGGGGCGCGCGCCGATTTGGCGGCGCAAATCCGCATCGCGGCGCATTCGTCTGCCAAAGCTGGGTAAACGCCCAAAAACAGGGGGCAGTAAATGAATATTCTGTCTATCCTTAACGAAGCTCTAAGCTGGATTTTAATCCTGTCCGGCGCATTTTTCGTCCTGATTGGCGCCATTGGCACAGTGCGTTTCCCCGATTTCTGGTCACGCCTGCACGCCGCATCGGTGTCAGACAGCGCCGGAATAATTTTGTTGTTTTTAGGCATGGCAATGCAGGCCGGTTTTTCGCTGATCGCAGTCAAGCTGGCCATTATTGGCGCGTTTTTATTCATCACCGGCCCGACCGCCACCCACGCCACGGCAAATGCCGCGTTGGTGTCAGGCTTGCGCCCTAAGGAAGCCGAGGGCCTGACCGCTGCCGAACCTTCGCATAAAAGTAAAAATAGCAAGAAAGACCCCCATAAAATCAAGGGTGTGAAACCATAGAAACCTTTATCGACATAGCGCTTTTTACCCTATTGGTGGTCACCGCAATCGCGGTAGTGCGGATGCGCAGCCTGTTTGCGGTGGCGATGCTGTCGGGGGCGTTCAGCCTGCTTTCAGCGCTGTTGTTTGTCACGCTTGACGCGGTCGATGTCGCCTTTACCGAAGCGGCCGTGGGCGCGGGCATTTCCACGGTTTTGATGCTGGGCACCATGGCGCTGACCGCGCGTTTTGAACGCCATGCCAGCCATTCGCCCGCCCTGCCGCTGTTTGTTGTCACCCTGACCGGGGCTGCAATTATTTACGGCACGCTGGACATGCCCAACTTTGGCGACCCTGCCGCGCCTGTGCACCAACATGTTGCGCCAGAATATTTTGAACGCTCGCCACATGAAATTGGCGTGCCCAACGTCGTTACCGGCATTTTGGCCAGCTATCGGGGCTACGACACAATGGGCGAAACAGCCGTGGTGTTTTCAGCCGGTGTTGGGGTGATGCTGCTGCTTTCCGGTCTGCGCAGACGCAAACGCAAGGGCGATCCAGACGAAGACACCCAAAACAAGGGGGGGAAAGCCTGATGCGTCACCACCTTATCTTGCGGGTTGTCACAAAATTGCTGGTTGGAATGATCATGCTATTTGCGCTGTATGTACAGTTTCACGGCGACTATTCCCCCGGAGGCGGTTTTCAGGCCGGCGTGATCATGGCCGTTGCCTTCATTCTTTATGGGCTGGTTTTTTCGGTCGGACAGGTCCAGCAGGTTTTGCCGGTCTGGCTGGTGCATAAACTGGTCGCGCTGGGCGTGCTGATCTATGCGGGCACCGGCGTTTATTCAATGCTGACGGGCTATGCCTTTCTGGATTACGCAGCACTTTCGCCCCACCACCCCTCGCATGGGCAACACTGGGGCATTTTATTGGTCGAGGCAGGTGTTGGCATCACAGTTACCGCCGTAATGGTTGCCATTCACTATGCCTTTGTTGGGCGTGCGCCATTAATCAGCGACGAGGAGTGGTAGGAAATGACCGAATTCACCCTATCCTTTATTGTTGGCCACATGAATTACTGGCTGTTCACGCTGCTGATGATGACCGGACTTTATATTGTCGTGGACAAGGGCAACCTTGTGAAGAAAATCGTCGGGCTGAACATGTTCCAGACTGCAGTTTTCATGCTGTATATTTCCATGGGCAAGGTCACGGGCGGCACTGCGCCAATCTTTCCAACCGACATGAATATCGACCCCGAAGCGGTGTATTCAAACCCGCTGCCACATGTGCTGATCCTGACCGCGATTGTGGTTGGCATCGCGACAACATCGCTGGGTCTGGCGCTGATTGTGCGCATCCGCGAAGAATACCACACCATCGAGGAAGCCTTGATACAAAAAATTGAACTTGAAAAAGCCACCCGCGAAATTCGTGAATTTGGTGAAACTATGGGCGGGCCGGAATAATGGCCGAAGGATCTGTGCAACACACGGCGCTAAGCCTGCTTGATCACCTGCCGGTTCTGGTGGTTTTAATCCCGTTTCTGGCCGCCCCTTTGGTGGTTTTGATCGGGCGCAACTGGCTGGCATGGCCGCTGGCGTTCATGGCAGCACTTGGGTCGTTCATCGTGTCGGTAATGTTGCTGGCCAAGGTGCGTGGCGGCGAAGTTTTGTCATACCATATGGGTGGTTGGGCGCCGCCTTTGGGCATTGAATACCGGATCGATACCGCCAATGCCTTTGTGTTGCTGATCGTCAGCGCCATTGCTGTGGTGATCTTGCCCTATGCGCGCGCCTCGGTCCGGGTTGAGCTGCCGGACCGCCATGTTCCGCTGTTTTACGCCTTGTTTTTGCTGGCCTTTACCGGCCTTTTGGGCGTTGCGGCCACGGGTGACGCCTTTAACCTATTTGTGTTTTTGGAAATATCATCCCTATCAACCTACGTACTGATTGCGCTTGGCGGCTATCGCGACAAACGCGCGCTGACGGCCGCGTTTAATTACCTGATCATGGGCACAATTGGTGCCACGTTTTTCATCATCGGCATCGGTTTTCTATATATGGCGACCGGCACCCTGAACATGGCCGATCTGGCCGCCCGCATTGCCGAGCTACCTGACAACCGGACCATTCACGCGGGCTTTGCCTTCATTGTGGTTGGCATCGGCCTGAAGGTGGCGATTTACCCGCTGCACCTGTGGCTGCCAAACGCCTATACCTATGCGCCCAGCGCGATTTCCGCCTTCATCGCCGCCACAGCCACCAAGGTTGCGGTTTACGTGCTGATGCGGTTTTTGTTTTCGGTGTTTCAGCCTGATTTCGGCTTTGTCGCCGAGACCTTGCAATACATCGTCATGCCCTTTGCTCTTCTGGGGATGTTTGCCGCATCTTTCATTGCTATATTCCAAAACGATTTCAAGAAAATGCTGGCCTACAGCTCAATCGCGCAGATCGGTTATATGCTATTGGGTATCAGCCTGATGTCGGAAACCGGCCTGACCGCCGCCATTGTGCATCTGTTTAATCACGCGATCACCAAGGCGACTTTGTTCATGGTTGTTGGGGCCTATGTGCTACGTTCGGGCGGGTCGTTTTATCGCTCGCTTGAGGGCATGGGCAAAACTATGCCGTGGACATCTGCCGCCGCAATTGTTGGCGGGCTGTCCCTGATCGGGGTGCCAGGAACCGCCGGGTTTATTTCAAAATGGGTGCTGGTACAGGCCGCATTGGAACAAGACATGTGGTGGATTGCGCTGCTAGTCGTGGCCTCATCCCTGTTGGCGGTTATCTATGTGTGGCGCGGCGTTGAAGTTGTGTTCATGAAACAACCCGCCGATGATGTGGACCGCCGCCCAGCACCACTTATGATGATTATCCCGATCTGGATTATGGCAGGCGCTTGCGTCTATTTCGGGCTAGCGACTGACGTGACCTTAGGCGCGGCCCGTGATGCGGCCCAAGGCCTGATGGCTGGCCCCGGCCCGCTATTGCTGGGGGGGCATTAACGCATGTTTGACACAAGCACCCTGATCGCGCTGAGCATGATCATCCCCGCAGGGGCCGCCGCCACCAACATAATTTTCCGCGACAGGCCCGATTTGCGCGACACGCTGACGCTGCTGGCCAGCATGGCAACATTTGCCTGTGTGCTGGGGCTTCTGGCGCTGAACGGTAATGTAACCAGCCCGACCATGACCTTGCTAACGGTGATGCCCGGCCTTGATCTGGCATTTCATGTCGAGCCACTGGGGCTGCTGTTTGTCATCGTTGCCTCGGGCCTATGGATGGTCACGCATATTTACGGTGTCGGCTATATGCGCGGTAACAAAGAA
>DAOUQO010000285.1 GCA_030625565.1 Aliiroseovarius sp.
CAACCAGCTGAAAATCAGCGCGTTTACCAACCTCGATCGAGCCAAGAATATCTTTCGCGCCCAGCGCTTTGGCCCCATTCAAGGTGGCCATATGCAAGGCCTCGGGTGCCGTCACAGCAGCCGGATCCCCGCTGGCAGCCTTGTGCATCGTCGCTGCCAGCCGCATTGCCAGCCACATATCCATGTCATTTCCGCTGATCGGCCCGTCAGTTCCCAGCGCTACATTGATGCCCGACGCCATCATTTCAGGCACCCGTGCAAAGCCCGACGCCAGCTTGAGATTAGACAGCGGGTTATGGGCCACATGCGCGCCAGCGGTGGCAATTAGTTCCATTTCATGGTCATCGAGATGCACACAATGGGCCAAAACCGCGCGTTCAGACAGCGCACCCAGCGCGTGCAAATGCCGGATCACGCTGGTTTGGTAGCGGTCCTGAATAGTCGCCTGTTCAGCCTTGGTTTCCGCCGCATGAACAGAAAAGAACCCTTTGTTTTTTCTGGCTAAATCCGCAGCCGCCCGCACGTTTTCCGGCCCTACTGTATAGGTACCGTGCGGCATAGTGCCGACAAAAACCTCGTCGTCATCAGTGTAAAGATCAAACAAATCCTGCGCTTGATCCACCCGCACTTCGGCCCCGAAACCATCCATGCCGGGCGGGTCGAAAAATATACCGCCCGTCGCAATGCGAATACCCAGCGCCTTGGCCGCCAAAAAGGTTTGGTCAGCGGCCCAGTAATTATCCATCACCGTGGTTGTGCCCCCCAACAGCAGTTCGGCAATGCCCAGTTCGGCGCCAAGGCGGCAGTTTTCAGGCGCACGTAAAATTACCGCCTGCGCCTTCCATAATTCAGCCAACCAATCCTCTAGCGACAGGTTTTCAACCAGTCCGCGAAACAGGCTATCACCACAATGGGCGTGCATATTTATCAAGCCCGGCATCAGGATTTTACCGCCTGCATCCAGCGCATCACCCGTGACATCACCTGTGTCGCCGATCCAGACAATCGTGTTGCCCTTGATGCGGATCGCGGCGTTTTCACGAATGGTATGACGCGCATCGCACGTCACCAGCAATGCATTTTTAATGGTCAGTTCAGTGTGCAACCGATTGCCCCCGATGGTCTAAGATAGTAACTTTATAGGATCGTTTTCACACCAACCCAAGGGGCGTGCAATGCTCAAACACATCAAAGGCAACACCGGCAGTGAATTTTTCACCGATGAACGCTGTTATATAACCGAGCTTTTGAATGACCCCGCCTCGCCTGATCTATCGATAGCGCGGTGCAGGGTTTTACCGGGGGTAACAACGCAGCTGCATTCACTAACAGGCGTGCATGAAACCTATTTAATCGAGGCCGGATCTGGCATCATGGATGACGGCCAAAATTCCGGCTTTCCGGTGGTGCAGGGCGATGCAATTGCCATCAAATCCGGCCATGCCCAACGCATCAAAAACACCGGAGACGGCGTGCTGGTTTTTACCGTCACCTGCACCCCCAGGTTCGAGCCTGGATGTTACGTTAATCTGGAAACAGCAACCTGCTAAACCCGTTCAATCCGCGCGGCTGTGCGCTTGAATGCAGGGGTATCTGACGCCCCATCCATCTTTGCCCCGATCAGTTTGTTTGCGGGTGCTTCGACAAAATGGAATGGATAAAAAATTGCGCCTTCGGGGGTGCGGTCAGTGACGAAAACCTTGACCTCGATCACACCATGCTTGGTGGTTATCCGACCCAGATCACCGCTGGTCAATCCGTAACGACGCGCGTCTTCGGGGTGGATTTCAACCTCGCCTTCAGGGCGCATATGGTTCAGGCCATATGAACGGCGAGACTGTGTACCCGTATGATAATGCTCAAGTAATCTACCTGAATTCAGATTAAGTGGATACAGATCATCAACCGCATCCTCGCCCGCATCATCCTGATGCACGGCGTGGAATGTCGCCTTGCCGGACGGGGTTGGGAAATCGGTTTCATATAGATACCGCGTGCCGGGGTGG
>DAOUQO010000092.1 GCA_030625565.1 Aliiroseovarius sp.
TTGAACAACAGCCCCGACGCCGCGGTGGTCACAGCCGGTACCGCAAGGCCCAGTGCGCAGGGGCAGGTGATAATCAGAACCGCAACGGCGATATTCAGCGACAGGCGGATGTCGCCGCCTGATATCCACAGCCAGACCACGAACGCCGCCAGCGCCAGTAAATGCACCAAAGGCGCATAGATTTGCGCGGCCTTATCGGCCAGCGATGTATAGCGGTTGCGTGCATTTTCCGAGACCGCCACAAGGTCAGCCATGCGGTGCAGGTTGGTGTCAAAACCAGCCGCAACCACACGCACCATCAAGGGGCCGGTCAGGTTGATTTCACCGGCCGAAACCGGCGTATCCGGCCCAGTAAAAGCAGGCAGGCTTTCGCCAGTAAGCAGGGCACGGTCAACTTCGCTTTCGCCGCTAATAACAACGCCATCAACCGGCATTCTGGCACCGGGCACCACCCGAACGACATCGCCGGACACAAGTTCGCCAACAGCCACAAGGGTCTCTTTCCCAGCCACAACGCGTAACGCGCGAGGGACCTCCAGCGCCGCAAGCTCCTCAGCCGCCGAGCGCGCCACCGAACGTGTTCGGTGGTCCAGAAATCGGCCCGCCAGCAAGAAAAATGTCAGCGACAGCGCCGCATCAAAATAGGCGTGTTCACCTGATTGGCTGATTTCGTAAACCGACATGCCCGTGGCCAAAATAATCGCCAACGAAATTGGCACATCCATGTTCAGGCGCGCAACCCGCAGCGCCGACCACGCCGAGCGGAAAAATATTTGCGCCGAAAAGGCGATGGCAGGAATGGCGATTGCCGCCGAAATCCAGTGGAACATATCGCGCGTTGCGTCCTCTGCTCCGGACCAGACCGCGACCGACAGCAACATGACATTCATCATTGCAAATCCGGCCACGCCAAGGCGCATCATCAGATCGCGCCCCTGCTTGTCGGTTTGGCTGGCTGAAAGGCTGGCGGCGTCCAGCTCATAGGCCTCATAGCCAAGGCCAATCAAATAATCGGCCAAATCCTGCGCGATCGTATCAGGGTCGGCCACAATCGTTGCGCGTTTCAGCGTCAGGTTCACCCGCGCTGAACGCACGCCGGGCTGCAGCGACAGGCCGCGTTCAACCCCGGTTATACAGGCCGCGCAATGTATCGCCGGTAATGACAGGATAATTCCGACCGCATCGGCGCCATTGCCCGCGTATTTCCCTGCGGTATCGCCCGCCAAGGGGGCGGCAACACATGCCGGACAAGCTGAAATTGGTATGCTGCTCGGCATGTGTTAAGACCCTGAAAGGTACATCACGATGCGCTGTTGAAACAGGGTGCCATCTGCGGCTTGCGCCTTTAGACGCAAGTTCCAGTTTCCACCAGCAAGCGCGCCAACTTCGGAAACATAAGCCCCGTCTGCGCCCCGCACGAAGGTCAAATCCTGATCATCGCGCATATGGGTTGAGCGGCCCAGCGTTGCCTCGATCGTGTCAGGGGACACCGCCGCGCCATCGCGGTCGATAATCGACATATGCAACTGGGTGCCTTCGATGGTCGATGTCAGGGTCCAGCCAAGCGCCTTTTGGGCGGTGCGGTTGCGGTCAAATTCCTGACTGGCGACATAGGTATTTTTCACCTCAAGCCCCGGAAAGGTGCCGATAGCTTGCGATGCCATATACAGGTTCACCGTGATGATGACCGCGAAAAAGCTGACGACAATGGCCAGCACCTTGCGTCCGGTCAGCACCTTGCCGTTGGCCACAGGAGTATCAATTTCTGCCATGCTACTGCCCTTTTCCATTAAAGACCGCATCCTTGAATGCGCGGTCGCCAGTTGTACCGTCGGTGATCCAGATCCGCAGCGTGGTGCGATCTGCCTGCGCCTCAAGGCTGCCCCTTGCGGCCACCAGATACAGGCGCTGTTTATACTCCATATCAGCAGGCGCAACAACTGATAGGCCATCTTCGCCCTCAAGCTCGATCATGATCCCGTCAGCGCCGGTGATTGAAAAATAAAACGGCGTGTCTTCGCCATGCATGTTGCGAATGCCCACATCATAGGTATTGCGGATCGACCCGTCGCCCAGCATCACATAGGTCGGGTTGCGCACTGGGCGCACCGTTAGATCAATATCGGCCCGCACAAACAACGCCACCGTCAGCCCAATACCGACACCGGCCCACAGCAGAGTGTAAACAATTGTCCGCCAGCGCAAAACATGTTTCCAGATCGAAACCGGCGTGGCGCCGGCACGTTCGTCGGGTTCATCCTTAAGGGCCAGATAATCGACCAACCCGCGCGGCTTGCCGACCTTATCCATCATTTCGTCGCACGCATCGATGCACAGCCCACAGGTAATGCATTCCAACTGCTCGCCATCACGAATATCAATGCCCATAGGGCAGACATTCACGCAGGCGTTGCAATCAATGCAATCGCCCAGATCTTCACGCATTTTGCCCCGGCCTCGCGGTTCGCCCCGCCAATCGCGGTACGCAATGGTGATGGTGTCTTCGTCCATCATCGCGGCCTGAATACGTGGCCACGGACAGGCATAGATGCAGATTTGTTCGCGCGCAATTCCGCCAAACAGATACGTTGTCGCCGTCAAAACCGCGATGGTGCCATAGGCGGCCGGATGCGCATTCAGTGTCACCAGATCCACAAGCAAGGTTGGCGCATCAGCAAAGAAAAACACCCACGCCCCGCCGGTGGCCACCGATATTGCCAGCCATATAATCCATTTGAAAACACGCAATCGCAGTTTGCGCCCATCCCATTTGGCATTCCACAGGCGCACGCGGGCGTTGCGGTCGCCTTCGATCCAGCGCTCGGTCAAAATGAAAAGATCGGTCCAAACCGTCTGTGGGCAAGCATAGCCGCACCAGACCCGACCTGCCGCCGAGGTAAACAAAAACAACCCCAGCCCGGCCATGATCAACAGGCCCGCGATAAAGTAAAATTCATGCGGCCAAATTTCGATCCAGAAAAAGAAAAAGCGCCGCTCGGCCAAATCAATAAGAATTGCCTGATCCGGCAGATTGCTACCCCGGTCCCAACGCACCCATGGCAGCAGGTAATATATCCCAAGCAAAACAGCCATCAGCCACCACTTGAGCGACCGGAACATACCATTCACCCGACGCGGAAACACCGGCTCGCGGGATTTATACAGCTTTTCAGATTCATCCGGGGAAGACATTACATTCCGATCCTAATATTCGCGTAGCCCCGTATAGAACAAAGAGCGTTTATACAACCTTGACGTGGATCAATCTGTATATTTGGCTTTTTGCATATACAGAGATGCCGCCATACTACACCGTGACAAACCAGCACAGCTTTACGTCCTATCCAAACAAAAACGGCGCTGCTAATGCAACGCCGTTTATAATATTTACGATATTAAGCTGCTTAGAAATCAAAGCCAATGCTAACCCCGGCAGCAATGGCCGAGTTTCCGTTCCAGATACCGCCAGCGACATCTGTTGTATCGCCCAGCCATACTTTACGCACACCAGCCGTGATTTTGGTGGCACCCATTGTGTATGTGACCCCAAGGCCCAGGCTGACATTGCCATCCGTTGGTGCAAACGGGTTTGCGCCGCCCCCACCGATTGCGCGCTCATACCCCATGGTTATGGCAGCAGACAGGTTATCGGTAATCTTGCGCCCGACACCAAGCGAATAGGTGGTTACATCGTTGTCATAATCCAGCACTACGCCAGCCAATGGCGCATCCACTGAAAAGGCGCTCCAATTTACCCAACGTACCGAACCAAAGATCAGTGTTTTCGGGTTTATTCCGGTCTGGAATTCCAAGTTGATAGATTTCGGCGTGGTAATATCCATTGTATCGGGGAAAGCAATCCCGACATCCTCGATAACATCGTGGGTCGAGGTGATCTCGGACCGATATGTCAATGCTACGCGCAAAGCCATTTCAGGAATTTGGTATGCAGCCCCAGCCACAAGGCCTGTGCCCGTGCCGGAAGCAACATCCAAAGCATATGGATCAGTCGGATTGTTAACATCTGCCGAAATGGTTTGTAAGCTTGCACCGCCAAAAACGATAATCCGATCGCTCACGTCATAACGGGCAAGGGCCGTTATGGCGCTTGATGTCACGTGTGCCTCCATACCGGCATAGATGCTGCCAGCGCCATATTCCGCAGAGGCCCCAAACGGTTGATCATAAATCAGGGCGAATGAAAGCTTATCGCTGACACCAATCTTAAGGCCCAACCCGGCAATCGTATATGCTGGTGCCATGTTGCCTGTTGGATTAGCAAGAAAATCAACGCCCGTCACCGATGGGGTAATAAACCCAAACGATAATTCAGCGTGATTGCCGCTTTCGAATAATACATCGATGGATTGACCTGAACGATCAAGGCCACCAGCAGCAGCCATTCCTGTACTTGCGGCAAGCGCCAAGGCGAAGCCTTTAGCTATATTTGTTACTTTATATGTCATTTGTTCCCCAACTATCCCAATGCGATTCTATTTCTGGAAACCACTAAGCAAAAATCCGCCGTTTTGGTCAATGCACCGCACAGCTAATAAATACAGTCGGGCCTTTTTTGCAACGCTTTACTTGACGCTAGGGAAGTTGTGGAAAGGTTCAAAATGGGGGGATAAAATCGGCATCGACCCCGGAGAAACGCGCGAACAGGATCAGGGGTCGATGCCTTACCGGGGAGTGAGGCCCCGGTATCTTTTACACAGGCCGGCTTATTCGCCGCCGCCCCGTGTGTGTACATATGCCGTTACAGCCGCAATTTGTGCCGCTGTCAGTTTGGCGTTCCAGTTGGGCATTTCGCCCTTGCGGCCCATCACGATGCTTTCGGTGATCGCGGCTTTGTCGCCGCCAAACAACCAGATTGCATCGGTAAGGTTAGGCGCGCCCAGATCGCGGTCGCCCGCACCGGTTTCACCGTGACAGCCAGAACAATTGTCCTCAAAGACCAACGCGCCGGCTTCGACCAATGTGGCGTCCGCTGGTTCGTCCGACAGGGTCATCGTATATGCGATAACCTGTGCCAGTTCGTCGTCTTCCAGAACATCGCCCCAAGAGGGCATATCGCCAAGACGCGTATCATCATGCGGCGAACGAATGCCGTATGTAACCGTTTCTTGGATGGTTTCGATATCGCCACCCCACAGCCAATCATCGTCCAACAAGTTTGGATAGCCGGTTGAACCCGCAGCACCCGAGCCGTGGCATTGCGAACAGAACGTCGCAAATGTGGCCCGACCACTTTGGATCGCGTAGTTGTGCAAATCTGATCCGATTTCCAGCTGGGTCAGATCAGCCGAGGCCAGCTCTGCCTCAAGATCAGCGTTCATGTCGGTGAACTTCTGGATTTCAGCCGCAACATCGCCGCGTGTGGACCAGCCCAAAAGGCCCGGTGTGGCCCCCTTGATCAGCGGCCATGCAGGATAGGCAATCATATAGGCAATGCCCCAGATGATCGTGGCATAGAACGTCCAGACCCACCATGCAGGCATAGGATTATTATATTCCTGAATGCCGTCCCATTCGTGGCCAGTGGTGCCGACTTCGTTATTTTCGACGTCTTTAGTTTCAGGTTTCTTAACCATTACCGCGCCTCCTTGGGGTGCAAAGCAGGGGTGTTATCCCCATCACCAGCGGGTTGAAATTCATGACGAAACGGAATGTCGGCAACGTCTGCATACATCTTGCTGCTGCCTGGGCGAAACGCCCAGATAACCGTTGCAACAAAGAATGCGAACATGGCCAAAAGCACCCAGCTATCAGCGATTTGGCGAAAGATTGAATAGGTATCCATATTCCCCCCTATCGGCTGGCGTCAGGTGTGAAGGTCGAGAAATCAACCAACGTGCCCAACATTTGCAAGTAAGCAATCATCGCATCCATTTCTGAAATGCCCGGCTGTCCATCAAAATTGCGAACAACCACATCATTGCCGCCCCAGCCCCCTTCAGAACCATAACGGGTTTGCAGGCCTTCAGTATCGGCGTCAGGATCAGCCTGTGCAGCAAAATCGGCCTGTGCATTGGCAATCATTTCTTCCGAATACGGCACACCGACCATGGCGTGGGTCGCAACAGAATCCTGAACATATTCGCCATCAATCATCCGGTGCGACAAGAACGCGTATTTTGGCATGATTGATTCAGGCACAACCGCTTGTGGATCGCTCAGGTGGTCAACGTGCCATTCGTCCGAATAGCGCCCGCCAACCCGTGCCAGATCAGGCCCGGTACGTTTTGAGCCCCATTGGAACGGGTGGTCATATTGCGATTCTGCCGCCAGCGAGTACGGGCCGTAACGTTCAACTTCGTCACGCATGGGCCGGATCATCTGGCTGTGGCAAACATAGCAACCTTCGCGGATATAGATATCACGCCCGGTCAGCTCCAGCGGGGTGTAGGGGCGCATGCCCTCCACATCCTCGATGGTGTTCTGAAGATAGAACAGCGGGGCAATTTCAACGATCCCGCCAATGGAAACCACCGCAAGGGACAGAACCAGCAACAAGGTCGCGTTACGTTCGATAACGCCGTGTTTATCAAGTATACTCATTATCCGGCCCTCCTATTCAGCCGGAGCCGCGACGGGAGCTTCGGCAATTGCCGGAGCGCTCGTGACGGTCTTCCAGAGATTATAACACATGATCAGCGCACCGGTCAGGTACATGATCCCGCCAATTCCGCGCACAACCAGCATCGGGAATTTGGCCGAAACAGTGTCTGCGAACGAATTCACCAAGAAGCCTTGCGCATCAACTTCGCGCCACATCAGCCCCTCCATGATCCCGGTCACCCACATGGCGGATGCGTACAAAACGATACCGATCGTGGCCAGCCAGAAATGCCAGCTTACCATCCGCAGGCTGTACAGCCCTTGCTTGGCCCACAATTTCGGGAACAAGAAGTAAAGCGCACCAAAGGTAATCATGCCGTTCCAGCCAAGCGCGCCAGAATGCACGTGACCAATGGTCCAGTCGGTATAGTGGCTGAGCGAGTTAACCGCCCGGATCGCCATCATCGGCCCCTCAAAGGTCGACATGCCGTAGAACCCGATAGACACAACCATCATCCGGATAACCGGATCGGTGCGCAACTTGTCCCACGCGCCAGAAAGCGTCATCAGGCCGTTAATCATACCGCCCCATGAAGGCATCCACAGGATGATCGAAAAGACCATGCCAAGTGTACCGGCCCAATCAGGCAGCGCAGTATAATGCAAGTGGTGCGGGCCAGCCCAGATATACAAGAAGATCAGCGCCCAAAAGTGAACGATCGACAGCTTGTAAGAAAAGACAGGGCGTTCAGCCTGCTTAGGCACGAAATAGTACATCATCCCCAGAAAGCCAGCGGTCAGGAAAAAGCCCACGGCATTGTGGCCGTACCACCACTGCGTCATCGCGTCTTGTACGCCCGAAAACAGCTGAACAGATTTGGCACCAAAGATTGAAACAGGAATCGCTAGGTTGTTGACGATATGCAGCATTGCAATGGTAACGATAAAGGCCAGATAGAACCAGTTGGCCACATAAATATGCGGCTCTTTGCGCTTCATCAATGTGCCCATGAACACCAGAAGATAGGCAACCCAAACAATGGTCAGCCAGATATCAACATACCATTCAGGTTCGGCATATTCCTTGGACTGGGTTGAACCCATGACATAGCCAGTTGCAGCCAGCAAAATAAAGATCTGGTAACCCCAGAAAACAAACCATGCCAGATTGCCGCCCCAGAGCCGCGCGCCGGATGTTCGTTGAACAACGTAAAACGACGTGGCGATCAGGCCCGTGCCGCCAAAGGCAAAGATAACAGCAGATGTGTGAAGTGGCCGCAAACGACCGAAATTCAAAAACCCTTCGGCCCATTCCCAGTTCATCGCCGGAAAGGCCAGCATAAACGCAATCCAAGTTCCCATCAGGAACCCGACCGCACCCCAAAAGGCCGTTAATATAACGCCAACCCTGACTGGTCCGTCCATATATCCGGTTTCGGGTGCCGCAAGCGCGCCCTCCATATTTCGCAACGTATAGACGAAAACGCCTGCCGCAATCAGAAGTACCAGAATCGCATGGACCTGATACGCCAAATCGCGGGCATTACTTGCCGCATAGCCAGCCGCGAATACGACCAAGGCAAGCAACAGTAACTTAATGTAATTCCACATCTTTTGTCCCTTCATTTATCATTAATGCCGCGCCCGAGCCAGACCGAGGCATTTGATGACTCTGCTGGGTGTGAACCGATCAAGTAAATATTACATTGATCCATATCAATTTTCCCCGGCAGAGCCTGTGCAACATTCACAAAAGTGACCCAAATCAAGGCGCCACTTGCGTCGGGTGGGCAATAAGGTCGTGAAGAAGAAAAAACAAGTATGCAAAGGCTGATTTAATGGCTTTCAGATCAATCACCGCAATAACAACTGAAATTTCCGAACAAAAGGCGCTTCTGGACACCTCTGGAAGCATCGCGCGACAGGTTGGCGCCCATCTGGATGTCCTGTGCCTTGGCTTGGACCGGACCCAGCCGGGGCTGTATTATACCGGCACCTCGGCTGTGATTTTCCAAGATAACCTGTCGCAGGCACGCCAGCAGGCTGAAACGCTTGAAGACGCCGCCAAAGACACCCTGCAAGGGGCGGATTTCAACTGGTCCGCCACGGGGCTAACGGCGCAATCTGTGGCACTTAACGGGCTGGTTGCATACCGAACACGATTTTGCGACCTTGTGGTTCTTCCGCGCCCATATGGCGACGGACGCACCCACGAAGACGAAGCAATTCTGGAAGCCGCGCTGTTTAACGGCAATGTACCGGTTTTGGTCCTGCCTGATACGCAACCCTTCCCTGATCCGGTTGAAACCATTGTTATTGCATGGAATGACAGCGCCGAAGCGCTGCGTGCTACCCGTGCAGCATTGCCGTTTTTGCAAGCAGCCAAAAATGTCTGCATCGCCATTATCGACCCGCCGACCCACGGCCCCGACCGTTCAGACCCCGGCGGTGCCCTTGGCCAAATGTTGGCCCGCCACAATGTGCGCGCCGAGGTAAGCGTGCTGGCACGCACCATGCCGCGCGTTTCGGATATCCTGAACCGGTATGTCAAAGATAAAGATGCACAAATGGTGGTGATGGGCGCCTATGGCCATTCGCGTTTTCGCGAGGCAATCATGGGCGGCGCAACCCGCCATATGCTGGAACTGGCCAAAGTGCCGGTCTTGATGGCGCATTAA
>DAOUQO010000137.1 GCA_030625565.1 Aliiroseovarius sp.
CACAGCTTCGCGGTGGCGGTAAACGTCGCGGCAAGGCCCGCAAAGGACCCGCGCGCAAATGAACATTATCCTTCTTGGACCACCCGGTGCCGGCAAAGGCACACAAGCACGCATTCTTGTAAAAGAACGCAGCATGATCCAGCTTTCGACTGGCGATATGCTGCGCGATGCTAAAGCCAGCGGGTCCGAGATGGGTAAAAAAGTTGCGGCCATTATGGATGCGGGTGAGCTGGTTACCGATGAGATCGTGATTGGCTTGATCGCAGAAAAGCTGGCGGGCGATAATGGGGGCGGGTTCATTTTTGACGGTTTTCCACGTACCTTGGCACAGGCTGACGCGCTGGGTGATTTGCTGAAAGAACACGGAACCACGCTGGGCGCTGTTGTGGAAATGCGGGTGGATGACGATGAACTTGTTTCACGCATCACCGCGCGTTCAACCTGCGGCGATTGCGGTGAGGGGTATAATGATATCTCAAAGCCAATTCCGGCAAGCGGCAAATGCACCAATTGCGGCGGTACTGAATTCAAACGCCGCGCTGACGATAACGAAGAAAGCCTGCGCACGCGGCTGATGGAATACTACAAAAAAACATCGCCACTAATTGGCTATTACTATGCCAAGGGTGATTTGCGTTCGGTAAACGGCTTGGGTGAAATCACTGAGGTTGCGGGTGAAATTAGCACTGCTTTGGAATAAGCGGTTGTGTCCCCTTGACCCGCGCGCAAATCCCATCTAATTCACGTTATCCCTAACGGGAATCGGCATTGGGTCCGAGGTCGCGCCTCACCCGCCGAAATTGGAAATTCAGCGAGGCCCGTGGGAAATGTCCGGCGGGCTTGTGTTGTGAAAAAAGGTTCCGGAACTACGGAGCCGCAACGAAAAGGAAAGACCACGTGGCACGTATTGCCGGCGTTAACATCCCGACCCATAAACGGGTCTTGATCGCCCTCACTTATATTACCGGAATCGGAAGCACATCGGCCAAGTCGATTTGTGAAGCCGTGAAAATTGATGACACCCGTCGTGTGAACGAACTCTCGGATGCCGAAGTTTTGGCCATTCGCGAACATATCGACGCAAACTTCACTGTCGAAGGCGACCTGCGTCGCGAACGTCAGCTGAACGTCAAACGTCTGATGGATCTAGGTTGCTACCGTGGCTTGCGCCATCGTCGTAATTTGCCTGTTCGCGGCCAGCGGACCCACACAAACGCGCGTACGCGCAAAGGCCCAGCACGCGCTATTGCTGGCAAGAAGAAGTAGGGGGACTGAAACATGGCACGAGAAAAGACAAAGCGTAAAGTACGCAAGAACATCGCCGCTGGTGTGGCGCATGTGAACTCTTCGTTTAACAACACAAAAATCCTGATTTCGGATGTGCAAGGCAATGCTATTGCATGGTCCTCGGCTGGTACAATGGGCTTTAAAGGCTCACGTAAATCCACACCTTACGCGGCGCAAATGGCTGCGGAAGATGCTGGTAAGAAAGCCCAGGAACATGGCGTGAAAACGCTTGAAGTTGAAGTGCAGGGACCAGGTTCAGGCCGTGAAAGTGCGCTGCGCGCATTGGCTGCTGTTGGTTTCAACATCACTTCCATCCGTGACGTAACGACGATTGCCCATAATGGCTGCCGTCCACCAAAACGTCGCCGGGTCTAACAACCTTTTCGGCACGGGAGGGTTTCCCCCCGTGCCGACCGCATTTTAACCTCGGGCATCCTGCCCCTTGGACATGAGGGCAGGACTGGAATGGAGGGACGCATGATCCACAAAAATTGGGCTGAGCTGATTAAACCTACACAACTTGACGTCAAGCCGGGCAATGACCCTGCACGTCAGGCCACTGTAATTGCTGAACCGCTTGAGCGCGGCTTTGGCCTGACCATTGGTAACGCGCTGCGCCGTGTTCTGATGTCAAGCCTTCAGGGTGCTGCAGTAACCAGCGTTCAAATCGATAACGTCCTGCACGAATTTTCCAGCGTTGCTGGTGTGCGCGAAGACGTGACCGACATTGTTTTGAACCTTAAAGGTGTTGCCATTTTGATGGAAGTCGAAGGGCCGAAACGCCTGTCGATTTCAGCCAAAGGGCCATCGGTTGTTACCGCTGGTGACATTTCGGAAAGTGCCGGTATCGAGGTTTTGAACAAAGACCACGTGATCTGTCATCTGGATGACGGCGCTGATTTGTACATGGAGCTGACGGTTAACACCGGCAAGGGCTATGTCGCGGCCGAAAAGAACAAGCCGGAAGATGCGCCAATTGGCCTGATCCCGGTTGATGCGATCTATTCGCCAGTGAAAAAAGTCAGCTATGACGTGCAGCCGACCCGCGAAGGTCAGGTTCTTGATTATGACAAACTGACGCTGAAGCTGGAAACAGATGGTTCGATCACACCAGAAGATGCTGTGGCTTTCGCCGCGCGTATTTTGCAAGATCAACTGTCGATCTTCGTGAACTTCGATGAACCCGAAACAGCGGGCCGCGAAGCAGAAGATGACGGGCTGGAATTCAACCCGCTTCTGCTCAAGAAAGTCGACGAACTTGAACTTTCTGTGCGTTCCGCCAACTGCCTGAAAAACGACAATATCGTTTACATCGGCGACCTTATTCAAAAGACCGAAGCAGAAATGCTGCGCACGCCAAACTTTGGCCGTAAGTCTTTGAACGAGATCAAAGAAGTGCTTTCAGGTATGGGGCTGCATCTGGGAATGGATGTCGAAGAATGGCCGCCTGAAAACATTGAGGACATGGCCAAGAAATTTGAAGACCAGTTCTAAATAAGCAATCGGAAGGGTGCGTTCGCGCACCTTTCCACACGGGCATTTTGCCTTACAAAAACTGGGCATCCCGCCCCAAGGTGAGGGTCGCACACGCATGTGGCCCCGGACAAAGTATAAAAAATAAGGACTACCAATATGCGCCACGCAAAAGGCTATCGTCGCCTGAATCGAACCCATGAACACCGTAAAGCCCTGTTTCGCAACATGGCCGGATCATTGGTTGAGCACGAACAAATTAAAACAACGCTGCCCAAAGCTAAAGAGCTTAAGCGTTACATGGACAAGCTGATCACTCTTGGCAAACGTGGTGATTTGCACGCGCGCCGTCAGGCCGCATCCCAGCTTCGCCAGGACAAAGATGTTGCGAAATTGTTCGCAATTCTTGGCCCACGCTATAAAGATCGCCAAGGTGGTTACACCCGCGTTCTTAAGGCTGGTTTCCGTTATGGTGACATGGCGCCAATGGCGATCATTGAACTTGTTGACCGCGACGTAGACGCCAAAGGCGCCGGTGACAAAGCCCGCGTTGCTGCAGAGGAAGCTGCAGAAGAATAAACTGGAAGGCAGTTCCAGACAAAAATTATCGGGCCCTGTGCAATGTGCGCAGGGCCTTTTGCTTTGTCAGACTTAGTTAGTGTCTTGTTGTGGGGGCAAATTTTCGATGCAGCTCAATTGATGCTTCCAGCCGGTTTGCCAAATTTACCTGGTTTTCCTGGCCTGCACCACTGTCGCTTAGGAACTCTAAAAGGTTTGCGCGCTCGTGGTCGGGCAGCGCGTTCAGTTTTTCTATAAGGTCCGCATCAGAAAATTTCATGCGCCCTTATAGCAAGCTCAGTGCAAATGTCATACTTGTTTTACTTTCTGGCGGCTCAATTTGCCGCTGCAATGAATTTTGATGAACTTGCCGCTTTCCTGTCTTGGCTCCTGACCTTAGTCTGGCGATATGTCCGACCTTTTTGCAACCCCTGCTAAAACCTCGTTAACCAGTGACGCGCCGCGTCCGTTGGCAGATCGGTTGCGACCCAAGGATATTGCCGATGTGATAGGCCAGGATCAGGTTCTTGGCCCCGAGGCGCCGCTTGGTGCAATGCTTGGGGCTGGCACGCTGGGGTCATTAATATTTTGGGGCCCGCCGGGGGTGGGGAAAACCACGATTGCCCGACTTTTGGCTAATGAAACCGACCTTGCCTTTGTGCAGATAAGCGCGATTTTCACAGGTATGGCTGACCTTCGAAAGGTATTTGAGGCCGCCAAAATCAGGCGCGTAAATGGCCGTGGCACATTGTTGTTCGTCGATGAAATCCATCGTTTTAACAAAGCACAGCAAGATGGGTTTCTGCCTTATATGGAGGATGGCACCATCCTGCTGGTTGGGGCCACAACGGAAAATCCGTCGTTCGAGCTGAACGCCGCGTTACTCTCGCGTGCTCAGGTTATGGTACTTACACGGCTATCGTTGGATGATCTGGAATTGCTGGCCCAACGCGCCGAACAAGAACTGGGCGCAGCACTGGCATTGCAGCCTGATGCCCGCGCGGCCTTGCTGGAAATGGCAGACGGGGACGGGCGCGCCATTTTGAATTTGATAGAACAAATCTGGGCGTGGAAGCTGGATAAACCGTTGGATATCAAAGCGCTTTCAACCCGTTTGATGCGCCGCGCTGCAGTGTATGACAAGGGGGGCGATGAACATTACAATCTGATTTCGGCGTTGCATAAATCAATCCGTGGATCAGACCCAGATGCTGCCCTTTACTGGTTTGCGCGGATGCTAACCGGCGGTGAAGATCCGCGTTACCTGGCGCGCCGCCTGACCCGAATGGCGATCGAAGATATCGGTCTTGCAGACCCGCAGGCCAACACTATTTGCCTACATGCATGGGAAACCTATGAACGCCTTGGCAGCCCCGAAGGCGAGCTGGCTTTGGCCCAAGCCGTGACCTATCTGGCGCTGGCCCCGAAATCCAATGCTGCCTATATGGGGTTCAAGGCGGCAATGGTTGCGGCCAAAAAAACAGGGTCTGAACCACCGCCAAAACATATTCTAAACGCCCCGACTGCATTGATGCAGGAACAGGGATACGGCGATGGATACAGCTATGACCACGATGCCGAAGATGGTTTTTCGGGCCAAAATTATTTCCCTGATACAATGGCGCGTGGGGCGTATTATATGCCGGTTGAGCGCGGCTTTGAACGTGACCTGAAAAAACGTCTGGATTACTTTGCCAAGCTGCGTGCGCGGCGCAGCGACGGTTGACAAAACCGCCACAAAAACCCAAGACAGGCCCATGTTTACACCTTTATTACAGGTCGCCATTGGCGGCGCGTTAGGGGCCTCGGGGCGCTATCTAACCAATGTTACGCTGACGCGTGCCTTTGGCGCGGGATTTCCGTGGGGCACAATTGCGGTCAATATCGTGGGTTCGTTTATCATGGGTGTTCTGGTGATTGTGCTGGCAAAAAAGGGCGCAAACGCTTATGCGCCATTGCTGCTGACTGGCATGTTGGGTGGGTTCACCACGTTTTCCGCATTTTCACTGGATGCGCTGACATTGTTTGAACGCGGGCAGTTTGGCTCGGCTGCGGGCTATGTGGCGGGATCGGTTATTTTGTCCCTTGGGGCAGTTATTTTGGGCGTGTTTGCAGCACGAATGGTACTAGCATGAGCAAAGTTCAAACGATTAAAATTGGCAATGATGAAGCCGAGCAACGACTGGACCGCTGGTTTCGCCGTCAGTTCCCACACGTGCAACAGGGGCGCATCGAAAAGATGTGTCGCAAGGGTGAAATCCGGGTCGATAGCGGGCGGGTAAAGCCCTCGACGCGGGTGCAACCCGGGCAATATGTGCGTGTACCGCCATTGCCTGAACCGGGCGAAGTGCCAAAACGGCCCAGCGATTATGTGAATGATTCTGACGCCCAAATGATCCGGGATTGTGTGATTTACAAAGATGACCACATCATTGCGCTGAATAAACCTTCGGGCTTGGCGGTGCAGGGTGGTTCAAAAACCACACGCCACGTTGATGGCATGGCCCATGCGCTGTGCTTTGGCTATGACGATAAGCCCCGTTTGGTGCATCGGTTAGATAAGGATACGTCCGGCGTGCTGATTATGGCGCGAACAAATAGGGTTGCCAGCGCCCTGACGCGGGCCTTTCGTGATCGCGATACGCGCAAGATTTATTGGGCAATTGTTGCCGGCACACCGTTGCCGCGCAAGGGCACTATCCGTTTTGGTCTGGTTAAGGCCGGCGGCCACGGGGCCGGCGGCGAGGGCGAAAAAATGCATTGTATTCATCCGCGCCGTATTGACGAAACCGAAGGTGCCAAGCGTGCGACCACGGATTACGCGGTGCTGACAACGCTGGCTGCGCGCGCCGCATGGGTTGCGCTGGTGCCAATCACAGGGCGAACCCACCAGTTGCGCGCCCACATGGCCGAACTGGGGCATCCGATTATTGGCGACGGAAAATATGGTGGATCCGGTCAGGAAAACCTGGGCGATGGTTGGGGCTCGGGTCTAGGCGGCGACATGAGCCACAAGCTGCACCTGCATGCACGTTCCCTGACATTGACCCACCCCGAAACAGGCAAAGAGCTGACGATAACCGCGCCGTTAACCGATCACATGGCCCATTCATGG
>DAOUQO010000135.1 GCA_030625565.1 Aliiroseovarius sp.
CCATGGAAAGCCGTCGATAGCCCTAATATAGACCTCCCATCCGAAAGGAAAAAGATATGAGCACCCAGCTACCACATGAAAAGGGGTTTCACGTAAGTTGGGACCAGCTGCACCGCGATGCGCGCGCTTTGGCGTGGCGTCTGGACGGCCAAGGCCCGGACGGCGCCCCATGGAAGGCCGTCGTAGCCATCACCCGTGGCGGCATGGCTCCGGCAATGATTGTGGCGCGCGAATTGGATATTCGCATGGTCGATACCGTCAGTGTCAAAAGCTATAACCACCAAGAACAATCCGCGCCCAAGGTGATCAAATCACCGGATATGGACGTGATTGGCGATGGCACCGGGGTTCTGGTTATCGATGATCTGGTTGATACCGGCCGCACGCTAGAGGCGGTTAAGGAATTGATGCCAAAAGCACATATTGCGACGGTCTATGCCAAACCAATGGGCCGCCCAATGGTTGAAACCTTTATTACCGAGGTCAGCCAAGACACATGGATTTTCTTTCCATGGGACATGGCGCTGCAATATGTTGAGCCGTTTCGCGGAAACGACTAACCCACATCCAACAATATTGAAAACAAGGGACGCCGAGTAAAGCTTACTCGGCGGCCTTTGGTGCGTCATCGTCGCCTTTTGGTTGCTCGGCAACCTTTGGCGGGCGCGGTTTGCGTGGCCGGGACGGGCGGCGTTTGGGCTTGCTTTCAGGTGTTTCGACAAGCCCGGTATTAGCGTCAGTATTTTCGCCACCAGCATCCGCAGTTTCGGTGCTGCGGTCATTTTCGCGGGCCGGAACAGGCTGCGGCATATTTGCCGGATCGCTTACTACTGGATCAGCCGAAACTTGTTCTGGCGCAGAGGCGGATTCCTGACGGGCAATGCGAGCTTCGCGTTCTTCGCGTTCGCGCACCTGGCGATCACGGTTAACCTGTTCAGATTGCAGACGCTTGGCCTCGGCCGCGCGCTGCGCATCCCCCAACAGGCGGGTATAATGTTCGCCATGTTGTTGAAAGTTTTCTGCGGCAACGCGGTCATTTGACAAGGTAGCATCGCTATACAACTGGGTGTATTTATCAATGATTTGCTGCGGTGTGCCGCGCACTTTGCCTTCGGGGCCTGACGAATCAAACACCCGATTAAGGTTATTACCCGGGCTATTATTGCGATTACGGCTTGGTTTGCCGCGTGAACGATTTTTAGAAGATCTCATGTATTTGTTTTCCAGCCTTTGTTGGCTTTATGTCTGAGCCTTGGCACAAGTAGCACCGCGTGGTTCCCCGTATCAGACTTTTTGGGCTTATAGCGTCAGGGATCTAAAAGATATCACCTAGTCGCTTGGGGCACGAATAAACATGCCCTGCCAATCAAGACAAGTAAAAACATGTGAAAACCTAGCAAAAACTGAATTTTATTATGTCATATGGCAGGTTTACATCGATTAGGCCGGATTTACGCCCTGAACAACCCGATCGCGGCCATCCAAATCCTGATCGACACGGACATCACAAAAACCGGAATCGTCAAACATTTTTCTGACGGCTTTGCCCTGTGTCGGGCCAATTTCGACAATCAAGCGCCCACCATTGGTAAGGTGCGCGCAGGCCTTGCTGGTGATGATGCGATAGGCATCCAGCCCATCGCCACCGGGGCTTAGTGCCAGATGGGGCTCATGGTCGCGCACCTCGGGCGCAAGGCCGGCCATTTCATCGGCGCCAATATAGGGCGGATTTGAAACGATCAAATCAAACTGCCCCTGAACCTTTTCAAACCAATCCGAGCGTAAAACCTGAACTCTGTCTTGCAGATCAAGTGCCACAGAATTTTGGTGCGCCACGGCAAGTGCTTTGGGGGAAATATCTGTTCCAGTACCTTTTGCCGAACTATTTTCAGCAAGCAATGTCAAAAGGATACAGCCGGTTCCTAAACCAAGGTCCAGCACATTGGTGAACGGTTTGGACAGCGCCTGCAGTACCAAGGCTTCGGTGTCGGGGCGCGGATCTAAAACATCCGCCGTAACCTTGAACCAACGATCAAAAAACCACCGCCCGCCAACCAGATGTGATACCGGCACGCGCGCCTCGCGGGCAGTGATCGCACCGCTAAAGGCAGTATTTTGTGCCTTGGAAAGGGTGTCGGACAAATGCAGCGTCAACCGGCCCGGTGCAAGGCCCATGGCGTGAGATAGCAAGCGGCGCGCGTCCCCCATCGGGTCATCCACACCGGCCGCGCGCAGGCAAGGCACGGCCAAAGCCAGCGCCCTGGCCCCCGTCATCATCCGTCCATTTCCGCCAATTGTGCGGCTTGGTCATGGGCGGTCAGGGCTTCAATAGTTTCGTCTAGATCGCCCTGCATCACCTGATCCAGCTTATATAGCGTCAGGCCGATACGGTGGTCAGTCATGCGCCCTTGCGGGAAATTATAGGTCCTGATCCGTTCGGAACGGTCACCAGAACCAACCTGCGAACGCCGATCAGCGGCGCGTTCGTCATCGACCCGCTGACGTTCCAGATCATACAGCCGTGTTTTCATTACCTGCATGGCAATTTCACGGTTGCGATGCTGGCTTTTCTCGGCCGAAACGACGATGATTCCTGTCGGAATATGCAAAATACGCACCGCGGAATCGGTGGTGTTCACGTGCTGGCCACCAGCACCCGAGGCGCGCATCGTATCAATGCGCAAATCCTTTGCATCAATCTGAATATCGACATCTTCGGCCTCGGGCATCACCGCAACCGTCGCCGCCGAGGTATGCACCCGCCCGCCGCTTTCGGTTTCCGGAACACGCTGCACCCGATGCACGCCGCTTTCATATTTCAGGCGGGCAAACACGCCGTCGCCTTTGATATGCGCGACCACTTCTTTGATGCCACCAAGTTCGGTAACCTGTTGCTGCATGATTTCAAATTTCCAGCCCAGCCCTTCGGCATAGCGCTGATACATCCGCAACAAATCACCGGCGAATAACGCCGCTTCGTCGCCACCCGTACCGGGGCGAATTTCAATCATTGCGGGGCGCATATCGGCGGCGTCCTTGGGCAAAAGAACCAGACGCATCGCCTGTTCGGCATCGGGCAGGCTGGCGCGCAAATCCGGCAGTTCTTCTTCAGCCAGCGCGCGCATTTCGGGGTCTTCCAGCATCATTTCTGCGGCTTCGATATCATCCAGCAGCTGGCGATATGCGGTGATCTGTTCAACCACGGGGCGCAGTTCGGAATATTCCCGCCCTGCCTGCGCAATTTCATCACCAGAAAGCCCTTCGGCCATGCGGGCCTCGAGGAATTGAAATCTTTGCGTAATCGCTTCAAGTTTTTCTATTGGAACCATGCTTCCCTGTCCCTTATTGGCGCGCATTGGTCAAGGGCTAGGGGCATCAATTCCCTGCCGGTGCAGCCTTTAGCTGCCCAATCCAGTCAACAAGCCGTGCTTTGTTGACCCCCAGATCAGATTGCCCGAAACGCAGCCGTGCATACACGATAATCTGGCCATCATTGGTTAGCGCCAAGGTGGTGTAATCTGGAAACCCCCAAATACGCGAACGCGTTACATAGGTTAGCAACCCGCTTTCAATGCTTCCTGCCAATAGATGCGTGCGATCGGCCGCCTCAGCAACCTTGGCCAGTGCGACCAGCAGGTTTTCATCGCCAGCCAACACCATCACCACCCCGCCCGCCATTTCGCGGGGCGTATCGGGTGGGGCAACATGCCACTTGGCCACATCTGTGGGGGCAAGGCGAACATACAACATCAAGGTGACAACCAGCCCAACAAAGCCGATCAGAATTTTAAGCACCATATCCTAGCCCTGCCGCATCTGCGTTGCTATCAGGCACAGGATTTCTGTGGCTATATGCGCGCCGGCAATCGCTGTGGCGCCGGTGGTGTCATAGGGGGGCGACACCTCAACCACATCACCGCCAATCACGTTAATTCCGGCAATATCACGCAAAATATGCGCCGCCTGCGCGCTGGTCAGCCCGCCCCAGACCGGCGTTCCTGTGCCGGGCGCAAAGGCAGGGTCCAGCCCGTCAATATCAAACGTCAGATAAGTTTTGTGATCGCCCAGAATATCCTTGATCTTGGCGGCTGTGGCGGCTGGGCCAATTTCATGAACCTCGCGCGCATCAATGATATTGACCCCCAGCGTGTCGTCATTATGGGTACGAATACCCACCTGAACCGAACGCGCGGGATCAATCAGGCCTTCCTTGACGGCCTTGTAAAACATGGTGCCGTGGTCAACGCGCATCATGTCATCATCGGGCCACGTATCGGTGTGGGCATCAAATTGCAGCAAGCTTAGAGCCCCGTATTTTTTCGCGTGCGCGCGCAGGATCGGAAAGGTGATGTAATGATCGCCACCCAGGCTTAGGCAGGCGGCATCTTGGTTTAAAATGCCAGTGATATGCGCCTCTAAGGCCGCTGGGAATTGGTCAATATGGGCGTAATCAAAAGCCAGATCGCCATAATCTGCGATGGCAAATTCGCTCATCACATCAAAATCCCAACCATAGGGTTGATCAGGGGCCTGAAGGCAGCTTGCCTCGCGAATAGCGCGCGGGCCAAGGCGGGTGCCGGGGCGGTTGGTGACCGCCTGATCAAACGCAATGCCCGTGACAGCAATGTCGGCATGGGTCAGATCCTTGGTGTAGGTCCGGCGCAAGAAAGACATGACCCCGCCAAAGGTATTTTCCGCGCTCAACCCCTTAAGGCCGGCACGGGTTATGGCCGTATCCACCTGTTTTTTCGCATCTTCCAGTGCCATTTTCGCATCCTTTGTCGTCACGGAATTTTTAAAAAATCCGGCCAAAATTCTTCGAAGAATTTTATACCGGCTGCCGCATCTCGACCATTCGGGCAAAGAAACTGGCCCCGATCGGGGCAACATCATCGTTAAAATTATACATAGGGTGATGCACCATCGCGCCTTCGCCCTGCCCCAAAAACAAGTATGCGCCAGGGCGTTCATTCAGCATATAGGCGAAATCTTCGGCCCCCATTTCACGCCCCACATCAGTTTGAACACCGGCCTTGCCCGCAACATCACGCGCAGCGGCGGCGGCCAATTCAACCTTGGCCGCATCATTTACCGTGGCAGGGTATCCGCGCGTGTAAATCAATTCAGCGGTAATGCCGAAACTAGCCACTTGTCCGGCAACAATTTCGGCCACGCGGGCCTTGACCATGTCTTGCACCGCGGGGTTAAAGGTACGCACAGTGCCGCCAACAAAGGCAGTGTCGGGAATGATATTATCAGCAGAACCGGTATGGATTTGCGTGACAGAAACCACCAGATCTTCGGTCGCGGCGTGGTTGCGGCTGACGATGGTTTGCAAGGCTTGGGTCAGCGCCGCCGCTGCAATCACCGGATCACGGGTTTCATGGGGAAACGCACCATGCCCGCCCTTGCCCTGAATGTGAATTTCAAAGGTATCGACAGCGGCCATCAACGGGCCGGGGGTGGTGAAAAAGCTGCCTTCGTCCATGCCCGGCATATTATGCAGCGCGTAAACCTCGCCAATATCGAAACGATCCATGATCCCTTCGTCGCACATAACCTTGGCGCCACCGCCGCCTTCTTCGGCAGGTTGGAAAATCAGCGCGACGCGCCCCTTGAAACGTCGGGTTTCTGCCAGATAACGCGCAGCACCCAACAGCATTGTTGTGTGCCCGTCATGGCCGCAGGCATGCATCCGCCCCTCAATTGTCGAAGCATAATCAAGCCCTGTCATTTCTTGCATCGGCAGCGCATCCATATCGGCGCGCAGGCCAATTGTCGGGGCAGCGTCGCCATCCGCCCCCTGCCCGTTTATGATCGCCACAACACCAGATTGCGCGATACCTTCGTGGATTTCATCAACACCAAATTCGCGCAAGCGCGCCACCACATAGGCGGCAGTTTCATGGCATTCCAGTTGCAATTCTGGGTGCGCATGCATCCAGTGGCGCCATGTTTTCATGTCTTCGCTATATCCGGCAATTCTGTTAATAACGGGCATGGTTTTTCTCCTGACAGGGATGATAGTATTCCTGCCAATACTTTCGCGAAAAAAGGTACCGATGCAATGGCTAATCGTTCTGATCAACTGGTTCACAACCCCAAAGGCGGGATGCCCCGCCTGCTTGAAATCATGCGCCGCCTGCGCGACCCCGACACGGGATGCGCGTGGGATCTGGAACAGGATTTCGCATCAATCGCCCCCCATACCATTGAAGAAGCCTATGAAGTCGCCGACGCGATTGAGCGCAAAGCATGGGATGAACTGGAAGGCGAACTGGGCGATTTACTGCTGCAAACCGTGTTTCACAGCGCCATGGCCGAGGAAGCGGGATTGTTCAGCTTTGAAGGCGTTGCCAACGCAATTTCTAACAAAATGGTCGCGCGCCACCCCCATATTTTTGGCGATGATTGCCACGATAAATCTGCAGCACAGCAAGTTCGCGACTGGGA
>DAOUQO010000174.1 GCA_030625565.1 Aliiroseovarius sp.
ACAAGTCTGTAACCGCCGCTTTCAGTAACTAAAAGCCGGGCGTTTGAGGGATCAGGTTCGATCTTTTGGCGCAGGCGATAGATATGGGTTTCCAGCGTGTGGGTCGTTACTCCAGCATTATATCCCCAGACTTCGTGCAGCAAAATATCGCGTGCAACCACGCCTTCTGTGGCGCGGTACAGGAATTTCAAGATGTTTGTTTCTTTTTCAGTCAGGCGGATTTTACGGTCATCTTTGCCTATCAGCATCTTCATTGCTGGCTTGAATGTATATGGCCCAAGCTGAAAAATAGCATCTTCGCTTTGTTCATGTTGACGCAACTGCGCGCGGATACGAGCCAAAAGAACCGGAAACTTGAAGGGTTTAGTGACATAATCATTAGCGCCGGCATCCAAGCCAAGGATTGTGTCAGCATCGCTATCATGGCCAGTAAGCATAATAACCGGGCATTTCACCCCTTGTTTACGCATCAAGCGGCACAATTCACGACCGTCTGTATCAGGTAGGCCGACATCCAGAATCACAAGATCATACAGGGCCTCTTTGGCGCGCGACATTGCTTCGACACCATTGCCGGCCTCAAACACATCGAAGTCTTCGGTCATAACCAATTGTTCAGCCAGCGCATCACGCAGGTCTTCATCATCATCAACCAGTAGAATTTTTTTCACGTTTGGCATGTTATATCTCCGTTGCTTGGTACAGACATGTCCCTTACCGCTGCATTTGACAAGAATTGCTACGATGGCTCACGTGGACGTGTCGCAAAGCCGGTAAATGTTTCACTTTCTAACATATTCGCCTAGATATGGACCTGAAAGCAGGGCCTTTATGTCAACAAACCACACCTACGGCCAACGTGATATTCCCGCGCGTCAGGATATGATTGTCACCAAATGGGGCGCACGGTTTCACGGGCGGCGGTTTGCCTGTGCTATTGGTCGCGGCGGAATCAAAGCCGTAAAAACCGAAGGGGACGGGGTTAGCCCAAGTGGTTTTTGGCGCATTGCAGGTGGCAGGTTTCGACCAGATCGCGGGGCGCAGCCAACCACGGGCCATATAAAATTCAGCCCTGTTTTACCATCTGATATCTGGTCCGATGACAGCACAGACCCGCACTATAATCACGGCTTGAAGGCGCGCGCGCATCCGTTCAGTCATGAACGCCTAAGGCGCGCGGATCGGCTGTATGATATTATCCTGATCAGCGGTTGGAACTTTCCTGACGCTGTTACGGCAAAAGGGTCGGCAATATTTGTGCATAACTGGCGCAGGCCCAGATACCCGACCGAAGGTTGCATTGCATTTGCCGCGCCCGATCTGAAATGGATCATTGCGCATTGGTCGCCGCGCAGCCGTATTCTGGTGCGTTAGCTGTAATTGCGTTCGCCAAAAATGGCCGAGCCAACCCTGACATAAGTGGCGCCTTGGGCGATGGCGCGTTCAAAATCACTGCTCATCCCCATGGACAGTTCAGGCAAATTATTACGGGCAGCAATTTTGGCAAGCAGGGCAAAGTGCAGGCTGGGTTCTTCGTCTGCTGGCGGGATGCACATCAGACCTTCGATCTGTAAGCCCAGCGCGCGGCATTCGGTAATAAAGGCATCCGTGTCGGCGGGCAGAATTCCAGCCTTTTGGGGTTCTTCGCCAGTGTTTACCTGAATAAACAAACGCGGACAGGCACCGGTTTCTGTAGAAATTCGGGCAATTGTACGGGCAAGTTTGGGGCGGTCCAGCGTGTGGATCACATCAAATAACTGCATTGCCTGACGGGTTTTATTGGTTTGCAGGGGGCCGATTAGATGCAGTTCAACCCCGCTAAATTGTTCGCGCAGGTCAGGCCATTTACCTGCAGCTTCTTGTACTTTGTTTTCCCCAAACACCCGGTGGCCCTGTTTCAACACATCAATCACGCGTTCAACCGGCTGGACCTTGGAAACCGCAATTAGATGAACAGAACCCAGCGTGGCTTCTTTGTTTTCAATGGCGCTTTGAATATCAGAAAGGGACATGATGGGCCTTTGATTTGTTTCACCTTGTTAGGCCATAAATCAACAGAAAAGGGTAGGCACAAAAGAAAAGAGCGGGCCCGAAGGTCCGCTCTTTCCCAATTAGAAACTAATCTGGTTAGATTAGAAGCTCATTTTTACGCCGAGGCTCATGATGTTTTCACGTGTAACACCGTCTGTGTCAGTTGTGTTGCTTTTGTATGCTGCAACAACGGAAGCACCGCCGCCGAGGTCATAAGCACCAGTCAACTGGTAGTTGTTGGAACCAGCAACACCGGCTTCGCCAGCATCCATGTCGATGCCAACTGTAACTGCGCCAGTTGTATATTTTGCGCCAAGTGTCCAAGTGTCAGCAAATGCGGACAGGTCAGCAACACCAACGGAAACGCTTACAGCGCCGAATGCAGCAGAACCGCCACCGCTTACAGTACCAGCTGCGGCACTAACGTCCCAGCCGTAACCAAGGTAAGCAGAGTAATCGCCAGCAGCGTATGTGCCTTTGAGGCTCCAGTCGCCATCAGTTCCTACTGTTGGTGCCATTACATATGTAGCAGCTACAGAGAAGTCGCCCCATGTGTTGCCGTAAGTCCATTTAACTTCGTCCAGATCGGAAGCGTCGGCTGCGGCAGTCAATTTGCCAAATCCGCCAGAAATCCATACGGATACGTCGCCAAGACCAGCAGTAGAAGCTGTGTTTGTAGTTGCAAAGTCGTTGTCGCCAGTAGTGTTGAAATCGTCGTTCCAAGCAGTGTTGTCCAGAGCAGTACCGCCACCAGCGATGCCGAATGATGCGCCAAAGCCAAGGCCGCCATCAGTTTCGCCGGACATTTTTGCCGTGACAGAAGCAGTTGCTTCTGAGTGGAACACGCCAGTGTAGTCTTGTTGAATACCAAAGTATGCAGCGCCTGCGAAGCTTACGTCAGCAGCTGCAACACCAGCTGAACCAACCAGAATTGTTGAAGCAAGAAGAATCTTTTTCATTTGTTTTCCCTCGTTTATTTTTCAAAAACGCACCCCAATTCAGGGAATCCGAATTGGGTATGGCTTTGTCTCGCCCTTCCGGCCCTCTTTTGCAAGCAAGGGCGGTGACTTGCAGGAATCATCTCGGAAAATGGTGCAGCTTTGCCACAGTTGGAAAGCTTAGCCGCTTATAAATGGCATTTATTAACGAATAGGGAAAAGGCTTGCCCGCCCTCTAGGCGTTGGTTATTTAAGGGTAGGATTATTAAGCGGGGCTTGGCAATGATAATGAAACGAACAATTACAAAGACATTTATAGGTTTTTGCCTAATAACGTTAATGGCGTGTAGTGATGGTAACATTTTTGGCCAGCGCGTTAGGGTTGGTGCAGATGCACAAGCCCTAACATCAGAGCCTGAGCGTTCAACAATCTGGGATCTGTTCACCAACGCAGATGACCCAAACACAACTGTCGAGGTCAATAAGTTTATTTGGAATGCGGCCTTTGATGTTCTCAGTTTCTTGCCGGTCGAAGCCGCAGATCCATTTTCAGGAATCATCGTGTTTGGCTATGGCACACCGCCCGGCGGCGGACGTGCCTATAAGGCCACTGTATATGTAAGTGATCCGGCCTTGGATGCGCGTGCCCTTAATGTTGCGTTGATTACGCGCAGCGGCCCTGCCAGCACCGAAGCAACACATGCAATCGAAGACGCCATTCTAACCCGCGCCCGTCAGCTTAGGATGGCTGCCGGCAGGTTATAGTTAAAATCGGCCACCGAAATATTAATAGCGCCGGGTTTAATGCCCGGCGTTTTCATTTGCCCCCTCTATAAGTGAAAGATCGCCACCATGTCCCGCTATACCCCCGCAGATATCGAACCAAAATGGCAAGCCGCGTGGGATAAAGCCTGCGTCTTTCAGGCAACGCGCGACCCCAACAAGCCAAAGTATTATGTGCTTGAAATGTTCCCTTATCCTTCGGGTCGTCTGCATATCGGGCACGTGCGCAATTACACAATGGGCGACGTGATCGCGCGTTATAAGGCGTCATGTGGTTTTAACGTTTTGCACCCGATGGGCTGGGATGCCTTTGGTATGCCTGCCGAAAACGCAGCAATGAAGACCGGCGTGCATCCTGCGGATTACACCTATGCCAACATTGCTGAAATGAAGGTCCAGATGCGGCCTATGGGTTGGTCGCTGGATTGGTCGCGCGAACTGGCCACCTGTGATCCCGAATATTACGGCCAGCAACAGGCGATGTTCATCGACTTTATGGATAAGGGGCTGGTGTACCGCAAAAATGCTGTGGTGAACTGGGACCCTATCGACATGACAGTGCTGGCCAATGAGCAGGTGATTGACGGCTGCGGCTGGCGATTGGGTGCGGCAGTTGAGCGGCGTGAGCTGACCCAGTGGTTCTTTAAAATCAGTGATTTCAGCGAAGAGTTGCTGGGCGCGCTGGATGGTCTGGATAATTGGCCCGACAAAGTGCGCCTGATGCAAGCCAACTGGATCGGCAAATCACGCGGCATTGATATCGCATTTGAG
>DAOUQO010000183.1 GCA_030625565.1 Aliiroseovarius sp.
TCTGCCCAAGCTTGAACTGGTTATCCATGCCGATCTGCCCTCTAATGCCGAAGCGCTTTTGCACCGTTCTGGCCGTACAGGCCGCGCCGGTCAAAAAGGCATTTCAGCGCTGATTATTCCGCCACGTCACACCAAAAAGGCCGAACGCCTGCTGCAATTCGCCAAGATCAAAGCCGAATGGACAATCGCGCCCAGTGCCAAGGATATTCTGGCCAAAGACAAAGAACGCCTGCTGGCTGACCCTGTCTGGGACGAAAAAGCTGACGAAGAACAAACCGATTTTGCCGCGAAGTTGCTGGAAATGCACGGGGCCGAAAAAATTGCTGCGGCCTATTTGCGCCTGTATCGCGATCGGAAATCCGCGCCTGAGGAATTGTCTGATCCGGGTGCGAAGCCAGCACCAAAAGACCACAAAGCGTTTGGTCCCAGCATTTGGTTTGCCCTGTCGGTTGGGCGTGATGACAAGGCGGAACCCCGCTGGATCTTACCACTTTTGTGCCGCGCCGGTCGCCTGAACAAGGACGCAATCGGTGCGATCCGGGTTCAAAACTCGGAAACATTTGTTGAACTGACCAAGGCCAGCGTCGCGGATTTCGAAACCTGTTTGGGCAAGGACGGCGAGCTGGAAGAGGGCGTTAAAGTACGCAAACTTTCTGGTGTGCCCGAATTTGCCGGACGCAGCCCCAAGCCAAGCTATAACAAAAGCGCCAAGCCCCGTCGTTCCTATGACGACAACAAATCCGGCGGTAAACCGGACGGCAAACCAGCTGCGCCTTACAAAGGCAAACCCCGCCATTCCGACGCGCCGCGTTCAAATGATGGCTATGATGCTAAACCTAAAAAGAAGTCGCGCTGGGGTGCTTCGGACGCCCCTGCCGAGGCAAGCAGCGAACATAAGCGTGGCGCGCCAAATTCGAAAAAAGCGCGGATGGGCAATGGTGATAAAAACGCCGATAGCCCACATTCTGGTGCCAAGCCTAAAGCCAAATACAAAACGGCCCCCAAGGCAGCCTTGAAGGCAAAACCGAAAGGGCCACGCGTGAACGCATCTGACCCTTCCGCGCGGATGGGTAAGCCCAAAAAAGCAGGCGCTAAAGGTGCCGGTGGGCCAAAGGGCGGCAAGCGTAAGCCGCGCCATTCGGGCGGCAAAGATGCGCCGCGCCGCAAAGGTTAAATAATCAAAGGGTGGCCTTGGCCGCCCTTTTTTACATACGATTTTCACACCCAAAATAACGCCACTTGCAAGATTGAAATCAAGCTGCATACTTAAGCGCAGGATTTAACAAGGGCCTTTTGCGTTGAAATAGCCCAGACGACTTTTGCTAAATAGGGGTAAGTTTCCGCCATGCTGATTTTAGACGATACCCTATGCCAAGCCGCCGATGAATAAACCGACGACCCGAGATTTGGCGCAGGCCGCAGGGGTCAGCCTTGCGACGGTTGATCGGGTGTTGAACGCCCGCGACGGTGTGCGCCTGAAGACCATTGAACGGGTCAACCAAGCGGTGCGCGACCTTGGTTTTGTGCGCGACATTTCCGCCGCAAATCTGGCCCGTCAAAAAGAATACAAACTGGTTTTCATCCTGCCGGACAGGAAAGACCAGTTCATCCGCTTGATCCGCGCAGCAGTTGAAGAAGCCAGTCACACCTTGGTTCAGGCCCGCACGCGCGTCACTGTTCTAAGCGTACCGGTGAATGACCCCCACGCGGTTGCGCATATTTTGGATGATTTGTCTGTCAATGACGCCGACGGTGTTGCGATCATGGCCCCGGAAACTCCGCAGGTGCGTGATGCAATATTACGGCTGAAAAATAAAAATATCTCGGTCGTTGCTTTTGTTTCAAACCAGCCAAATGCGGGTTGTGACCGGTTTGTGGGTATCAACAACGTTGCCGCCGGGCGCACTGCGGCGACCTTGATCGGGCGGTTTTTACCGGCCCAGACGGGTGACGTGCTGGTTGTCACCGATACCACCCAGTCACGCGATTCACTTGAGCGCCGCTTGGGGTTTGATCAGGTTCTACTGACAAGCTTTCCGGCGCTTAGGGCGTCGCCTTCTTTGGAAACCTATAATGATCCTGTGCGCACAAAAAATGCCCTGACTTCAATTTTGAACCGTGCGCCCGGTGTGCTGGCAATTTACCTTGTCGGTTCCGACATGCGTGAGGTTTTCGCGGCTTTGGAAAACTGCGGGGCGTCAAAAGACATCATCGTGATTGCGCATGAATTGACCTCGCGTACCAAGCAGGGCCTGCGCGATGGCGCGGTTGATGCGGTAATTACGCAAGACGTTGGGCACTTGGTGCGCAGCGCGTTAAGAGTGCTGAAAGCGCAGGTTGATCGCGCCAGCCTTGTGGCGTCGCAAGAACGTATTCGCATTGAAATCATCATGCTGGAAAACATGCCCGAGGACGACCCCGTGCCGTGTTAACAGGCCGGTTTCCGAATCGTTAACGCCAAATTCCGCATAACCTCGCGAATAAGCACCCAGATTGTTTTTCATGTTTTCAAGGGACTTATCGGAAATGAGGTGCGTACCTCAAAAATACCTTTACTTAACGTCGCTAACCCGTATCTTTAATCTTGCCCCTGTTTTGACGGGACCGGCACGTGCCAAAACTGGCATCTGGCCGAAAACTGGTATCTGGGAGGAACCAATGAAAGCATCTAAATTTTTAATGGCGACGGCTTTGACCGCTGTAACCGGTTTTGGCGCATCAAGCGCCAGCGCCGCTGACCTGACATTGTGCTGGGCCGCGTGGGACCCTGCGAATGCGCTGGTTGAACTTAGCAAAGGCTTTGAGGCCGAATCCGGCCACAACATGAGCTTTGAGTTTGTGCCTTGGCCAAACTTTGCCGACCGTATGCTGAACGAGCTGAATTCAAATGGCACGCTTTGTGATCTGATGATTGGCGACAGCCAGTGGATCGGTGGCGCGGCTGAAAACGGTCAGTACCTGAAGTTGAACGAATTTTTCGACGCCGAAGGCATCACAATGGATGACTTCATTCCGGCAACTGTGACTGGCTATTCCGAATGGCCAAAGAACACGCCAAACTATTGGGCGCTGCCTGCATTTGGCGACGTTGTTGGCTGGACATACCGCAAGGATTGGTTTGAACGTCCCGAGCTGATGGCCGAGTTCAAAGAAACATACGGCTATGATTTGGGTGTGCCTGAAACGCTGGAGCAATTGCAGCAAATCGGTGCGTTTTTCCAAGGTCGCGACATTGACGGCACCACAGTTTACGGCGCTGCGATTTACACCGAACGTGGCTCCGAAGGCATCACAATGGGTGCTATGAACGCGCTGTACAGCTATGGTTTCCAGTACGAAAACCCTGACAAGCCATACGAAGTCGAAGGTTTTGTAAATTCACCCGAGGCCGTTGCCGGTCTGGAATTTTACAAACTGATGTACGACACAATGGCACCTCCCGGATCATCGAACGCCTATATGGGCGCCAACATCGACGCCTATAAATCCGGCCAAGTTGCGATGCAGATGAACTTTGCGTTTATCTGGCCCGGTGTTGAGGCTGATCCTGTAACAGGTGGCGGCAATTCCGGCTACTTCCCGAACCCAGCAGGCCCCGGTGGCCAGCAGTTTGCCCAACTTGGCGGACAGGGTATTTCGGTTGTGGCAAATTCGTCCGACACTGGCGCTGCACTTGAATATATCAAGTGGTTTGCGCAACCTGAAGTTCAGGCGCGTTGGTGGGAATTGGGCGGCTATTCAGCGCTTAGCGCGGTTGTCGAAGACCCCGGTTTTGCAACCAGCCAGCCTTACGCACAGACGTTCCTAGACTCGATGGCGATTGTTAAGGATTTCTGGGCTGAGCCTGCTTATGCATCCCTGCTGCTGCCAACACAGCGTCGTTTCCACGATTATGTTGTTGCCGGTCAAGGCACTGCGCAAGAGGCACTTGACGGTCTGGTCGCTGACTGGATTGAAGTGTTCGAGGACGAAGGTCTGCGCTAGGTCCTAGCCACAAAATACGGCGCGCCCTGAACGTTTGGGGCGCGCCACCTGCTGCACAAACCACCTTACATTTCAGGATTAAACCCATGTCCGGCAACCCAATCGAGCGCGCGGCGCAGGCAACCCCGCCTGCATTTGCCCGCAAAGTTCGCGGCCTTTCTGATCGCGCTATTGCGTGGCTGTTTGTTGGCCCGTCCATTGTGCTGCTGCTGGCGGTTAATATTTTCCCGCTGATCTGGACGATTAACCTGAGCTTTACCAACTTCAAGGCCAACCGGATGCGCGACGCCGAATATATCGGCCTGCGCAATTATGAACGCATTCTGACCGATGCAGATACGTGGCAATCCATGCAAGCCACCGCGCATTTTCTGGTTTGGAC
>DAOUQO010000015.1 GCA_030625565.1 Aliiroseovarius sp.
ATCAAATCGCGCTGGCCGCTTATTCGTACTGATGATCTGAAAGGCGCGCTGTATCACGCCGAAGACGGTTATATTAATCCTGCCGATGTGACCCAGGCGATGGCCAAAGGTGCGCGCCAACGCGGGGTTGAAATTGCGCGCAAATGGCAGGCCGATGGGTTCCACTGGACCGGCACGGCATGGGACGTCACCTGCACTAAAATGGTTGAAAAGGGCGGCAATCTGGTGGCTTCGGACGAACAGGTTGTAATCACGGCCGAACATGTGGTCACGGCGTCCGGCAACCACGCACAGCGCACCGCCAAGATGCTTGGTATTAAAATTCCCGCCATTCCGGTGGAACACCAGTTCATCGTTATGGACAAAGACCCCGCATTGGTTGCCCACCGCGCCGCTGGCCATGCAGAGCATCCTGTTATCCGCGACGCCGACGCGCAAAGTTACGTGCGCGAAGAACGCGGCGGCTGGATTTTGGGGGTGTATGAAAAAAACGCGCCGCGCTGTTTTGAATACGGGGTGCCGGATAGTTTCCGCGCGGACCTATTCCCGCTGGATCTGGACCGGATCGAAGATCAGTACATGGCGATGATCCACCGCATTCCGTCTTGCGAGGAAAGCGGGCTTAAGGATGATTTCAACGGGCCAATTTGCTATACGCCTGATGGCAATCCGCTGGTTGGCCCCGCGCCGGGCTTGCGCAATATGTGGCTGGCTGAAGGGTTCAGCTTCGGCATCACTGCCGCCGGTGGCACAGGGTATTATCTGGCACAAATGATGGTTAACGGCGAGGCCGATATCGACATGGCATCGCTTGATCCAAAACGTTACGGCGACTGGATGACCACCCAATACGCCGCCCGCAAAAACGAAGAATGTTATGAACATGTGTACACCCTGCACCACCCTGACGAAGAACGCGCGGCCTGCGCCGGCCTGCGTACTTCGCCAGCTTACGACCGCCAAAAAGCAGCCGGTGCGCAGTTTGGCCGCGTGAACGGCTGGGACCGCCCGAATTATTATGCGCCAGCCGGATTTGAGGATGCAGCTGCGCGGTCATTTCGGCGCGGCGGCTGGTGGCAATATGCCGTGGACGAAGCCCGCGCCATTCGCGAAGGCGTCGGGCTGGTGGATGCAACCGCCTTTACCAAACACATTGTCAAAGGCCCCGGCGCCACGGCATTTCTGGACTGGTTTACGTGCAACAAATTGCCCTCAATCGGGCGGATAAATCTGACCTATGCGCTGACAGTGGCAGGCACCACGCGCACCGAATACACCATTGCTCGGCGTGGCGAAAACGAATATTACCTTGTATCTGCAGGGGCTTGGACTGCCTATGATGCGGATTTTCTGCGCAAATCTGCCGAAGACAAGATGGGCGATTTCGGCTATATCGATATTCAGGACGTAACAACCCAGTGGGGCGTTTTCGCCATTGCGGGGCCGAAATCTCGCGCGGTTTTGCGCGATGTAATCAAAGATGCAGACCCCGACACAGCCCTGTCAAACAAACGTTTCCCATGGCTAAGTGAGCGCAAGATCGAACTGGGCATGTGCCCCGTCAACGCCATTCGCGTGGCCTATACGGGCGAGCTGGGCTGGGAGCTTCACCACCCGATCGAGATGCAAAATTACCTGTGGGATCTGCTGGTGGGTGCTGGCCAGAAACACGGGATGAAACTGGTCGGAGCACGCGCACAAAACTGGCTGCGGATGGAAAAAAGTTACCGCGCCTTTGGTACTGAACTGGGCCGCGACGCGACCCCGCTTGAGGCCGATTTGCCGCGTTTTGTGAACATGGACAAAGAATACCACGGCAAAGACGCGATGCTGGATAAAGGCATCCGTTCAAAATGTGTGACGCTGCTGATTGACGGGCCGGATGACGCCGACCCATGGGGGCGCGAGGCACTGTATAATGGTGATGTTAAGGTGGGTCGCCTGACCTCGGGCGGCTATTCGCCCCACTTTGGCAAGTCGATCGGCATGGGATATGTCGCGCCGGAATTGGCAAAGGTCGGCCAGAAACTAAAGGTCAAAATGTTGAATAAATTATGGGATGCCAAGATAGTTCAAGACAGCCCGTATGACCCGACAAATGCCGCCATTCGCCAAAATGGCTAACAGTAATAACCACGCGGGTTACTGGTATTTCTACGCATTTGGATAAATTAAAATTGCACGGAAATCGTTTACATTGGTTAATGTCGGTCCGGTTATAATTTGATCTGCCAGTTTTTCAAAGAAGCTGTGGCTGTCGTTTTTGTCCAAAAAACTGCGCGCTTCAAGGCCAAGGTCTTTGGCCTTTTGCAATGTGTCTGGTCCGGCAAAAGCCCCCGCCACTTCGGCCGCGCCATCCACCCCGTCAGTGTCGCAAGCCAGCACAAAAATATTATCGGCAGCGTTAAGCGCAAGCGCCGCCGCCAAGGTGTATTCTGCATTTGGCCCGCCACAGCCATTGCCGCGCCGCGTCACCGTACATTCACCGCCTGACAGCAACAAAACCGGCATGTCCTTGGCTGACATATCCCGTTGTATTTCAAGGGCAATTCTGGCTTGTGATTGGCCAAGGTCACGCGCTTCGCCCTCAATTGCGTCGCCCAGAATGCGAACCTTGAACCCGTCGCCCTGCGCCAATCGGGCCGCAGCCGCAAGCGATTGGCTTGGGGCCGCAATGATCACATTTTCAACCTTGGATAATTCCGGCGCATCCGGCCTAAGAACTCCGGTTTTTGCGGCCAGAGCCACCTTGATTGATGCAGGGATTTCAATGGCGAAATTCTGTAATATTTCCACGGCGTCTTGTGCTGTGCTGGCATCCCCCACCGTTGGGCCCGAGGCAATGCTTGCCGGTGCATCCCCCGGCACATCCGAGATCATCAGCGCCAACATACGCGCAGGGTGCGCCACTGCCGCCAACTGCCCGCCCTTTACCCGTGACAGATGTTTTCGCACGATATTCATCTGCCCAATTGGGGCGCCGGACGCCAAAAGATCGGTGTTAATCTGTTGTTTTTCGGCATTTGTGATACTGCCCGCCGGATCCGTCAAAAGGGCCGAGCCCCCACCAGAGATAAGCGCCAAAACAAAATCATCTGGGCCAAGCTTGCGCAAAATTTCCAGCATCCGCCGGGTGGCATCTGCGCCATTTTGGTCAGGAACAGGGTGTGCTGCTTCAACAATCTCAATGCCTTGGCAGGGGCGCGTGTATCCATAGCGCGTGATCACCAGCCCCTTGCAAGGCCCCCAGATACCTTCGACCGCTTCGGCCATCCGCGCCGAGGCTTTGCCTGCCCCAACCACAACAACCCGACCCTGTGGTTTTGACGGCAAAGCGTGCGCAATACGTTGCATAGGGTCCGCAGTTTCAACGGCGCAGGCGAACAAATCGGTGAGTATTTTTTTTGCAGAAGCGTTGGTCATGGCCGCAATTCTAAATCAGAATTTATCAGGTATATCCAACCAATTATCAAAAACAGGAATAAAGCCGGGCCAAAACGCCAAAACAATGCAAGCTGTTTAAGAAAGTGGCGCACTGGGGAGGATTCGAACCCCCGACCCCCTGATTCGTAGTCAGGTACTCTATCCAACTGAGCTACCAGTGCGCAGACGAGTATAAATCGTGAGGCGGATTTAACGCCGCCCGCGGCTCATTGCAAGGGCTAAACGCACGATAGCCGGCGATATTGCATATGAGGCCCGTTTAACCATCACCGCCGGCGCCCAAGCTAGGGATTGTGGCTTAACCCTTTGGGCAGGCACACGCTGAAAACTGTGCCCTTAGGTCCGGTGCTTTGCAGTTCCAGTCGCCCGCCATGGCCCAGCGCCAGTTCGGCAGCAATGGCAAGGCCAAGGCCAGTGCCACCTTGGCGATTTGTTCCGGCAAAGGGTTGAAACAACACATCCTGCGCGCGCTTGGGCAGGCCGGGGCCAGTATCAGAAATACGGATGAACCATTCATCCGCCCCTTCGCTTGCGGTGATCGAAAGCGCACCCTGCCCGCCCTGCGCAACCATCGCCTGACGCGCATTTCGCACAAGGTTTGACAGGATCCGGTACAATTGTTCGGGATCTGCACGCAGGGTGAATGCTGCTGATATATCAGTGCTATAGACAATGTCGTGGCCTGCAGCGACAAGGCGTTCGCTGATAAATACCTCTTCGACCACATCGGCCAGAACAACATGGGTAAGCGCGGGGGCTGGTTCTTGGGCCTTGCCAAAGGTCAGGGTGCTTTCACACAGGTTTACCGCCCGACTGATTGAATTGATCAGCTTGGGCGCGGCGCGTTTTACGCCGGGGTCGTCGCTTTGTTCCATTCGGTCGGCAAATAGCTGCGCGGTGGTCAGGATATTGCGCAAATCATGGCTAATACGGGCAACGGCCCCGCCAAGCTGGGCCAGTCGATCCTTTTGTTTCAGCGCACTGGTAAGTTCAGTTTGCAAATCCAGCAGCGCATTTTCCGCCTCGCGCAATTCATGCACCCGCGTCTTGGGGGTAATAATGCGCCGGGCATCTTCGGGGGCCTTGGCATAGGAAATCATTGCGCCCACAACCCCCTTGATCGGGCGCACCATCAAGCGCTGCACCGCAAAAAACAGCAGCGATGCTGTCACTATGGAAATCACCGCCGACAAGATCAGAATATTCAAACCATAAGCCAGCATTGCCTTGCGCAGGGGTTCTGTATCCATGGTGATCTCAATCACCAACCCGCCCTCACGCACAGGTTGGCTGATCACCCGGATCATCTGGTTTTCGGGGGTAATCAGGCGCAGCATTGCATCACGGATTAAGGCGTAAGGCCCATCAATACGCAAATCATAGCTATGTGAAACCATGCGCGGCATCGGTGATGACAGGACCAGTTCACTAGCGCTATCGCGGCGCAAAACCACGTTAAAAACTTCGGCGTTTTGCAGCAATTCAGCTTCAAGTGCCGGGGCAATCATATCATCAGCCAACAGGGCCAGCGACGCAATTTGCGCGCGCTCCAGCCGGTTCAATAAATAATCCTCGCGAAAGCGCGCAACCGAAGGCACGAATATCATCACCTCGGCAAACATAACGAAGGCCGTGGTCAGGATCAAAAACCGTCCAGATAGCGTATTTAGCACTTTTACGTCCCATCCACCCCCTTAGGGGATCATTCGTTGCACAAATCGAACAATCCGCTTTATTTTTGGATTGTCAAATAATCGCGGCGCATAATACGCCCCGGCAAGGCGTTTGTTGATCTCGCCCATGGTTGGATAGGGCGCAACCATGGCAGCAACATGGGACATTTTCAGCCCGTTTGCCAAGACCATCGCCCAGAGGTTTATCAGCTCACCCGCCCCCGGTCCAACAATAGAAACGCCAACCGGACGCCCCTTGACGACCATTGCCTTGGCAAGGCCCGTGGTCTGGCCTGTCGCAATGGCGCGATCATTGCCGGAAAATTCAAACCGGATCACCTCAAGCGCGGCCCCGTGCGCGGCTTTGGCCTCGGCCTCGCTCATGCCGACCTGTGCCAATTCGGGCGACGTGTATGTGACCCAAGGGATATGCGCGGTTTTGGACTTTGACGCCAGCCCGAACAACATTGAACGGATAATCACGCCCGCATGATAGCCCGCAACATGGGTAAATTGCAGCCCCGCCGCCACATCGCCAATGGCGTAAACCTTGCGATTAGTGGTGCGCAGGCCACTGTCGACCTGAATGCCCCCGCGTGTGGGTTCAATTCCGGCCTTGTCCAGCGCCAGCCGGTCGGTGTTTGGCTTGCGCCCCACCGCCATTAACAAATGCGTGCCTTTAAAAACGCGGCCATCTTTGACCTCGACCTCGATCGCGCCAACACGCCCGCGAATTTCGGCCGCCATGGCGTCTTCTTCTATGGCGATGCCATCGGCGCGCAGCTTATCCAGTACGATCGCGGCCAGTTCAGGGTCATCTTTGCCAAAGGCCTTCATGCCTTCGATCACCGTGACCTCGCAGCCCAGCGCGCGGTGCGCTTCGGCCATTTCCATCCCGATAGGGCCACCGCCGATCACCAATAGGTGCGCAGGCTTTTTCTTTAGCTCGAATATCGTCTCGTTCGTTTCATAAGGTACATTTTCCAGCCCCGGAATTGGCGGCACAAACGGCGACGATCCCGTGGCGATCACAAAGCGGCGGGCCTGAATTATGTGGTCGCCAGCCCGCACTTGTTTCGGGTTTATGAACGCGCCGTATTCGGAAATGACCCGCACGCCCAAACCTTCGAACCGTTCCACAGAATCGTGCGGTGCAATGGTGGCAATCGTTCCATGCACATGGTCATGCGCCGCTTTCCAGCTAAGGCGTGCGCGTCCGGCATGCAGCAGCGCCTTGGACGGCACGCAGCCGTAATTCAGGCAATCGCCGCCCATTTTGTGACCCTCAAGCAGTACAACACTTGCGCCCATCTGCACCGCACCGGACGCGACGGAAAGCCCGCCAGAGCCTGCGCCGATAACGCAGATATCTGTTTCAATCACGTTCATGTCAGGCTTCCTTTTTTGATTACTTTCAGCACCATCGGCAGGGCTGCAAGGGCACTAAGCCCCAGAATGGGCAGTAATATTTGCGGTTCAAAGATAATGCCAAAATTAGGCCGTTCACCACGGGCAAATACATCGCCCAGCCCAGCCCCGACGGATGTGTAAACCAGCCCAGCAGGGATGATCCCCACAAAGGTTGAGATCACAAAGCGGCGCAGCGGCACGCCAACCATAGCCGGGATCAGATTGGCCACAAAGAATGGCACCACCGGCACAAGGCGGATCATAAACAGCATCGACCATTGGTTTTCATCGATGCCGTCTTTAATTGATTTCACCAATCCTTCGCTGTTTTCCATACGCGCGGCCAGTTTTTCGCCCATCCCCCAGCGTGCGGCCAGAAACAACAACGTTGCGCCAGTGGCCGCACCGGTCACATTATAAAATGCGCCGGGAAACACCCCGAACAAAAAGCCGCCCGTCAGGGTCGCGATAGATGCACCCGGCAATGAAAACGCCGCAATCAGGATATAGATAAGGATAAAGCCCAGCACCGAAGTCAGGTAATTGGCATCACGATATGCCAGCAGGGCCTCGCGGTTTTCGGCCAGTGCCTCAAAGCTGAAATAGTCACGCAAGGTGAAGGCGCCGATTATGGCGATAGTTACGATCCCGATCAGCGGCAGGCGCTTAAGAAAGGGGTTGGTTTTTGTGGGGGGGGTATCTGACATTTTGGCCTCGTTTAGGTTTAGGGTAGAACATGGGGATTTCTGATCGCTTTTCCACCCCCTTTCCTGCCCCCTCACGACCGCTTGATATCTGGTGAGGATTTATTACAAGAATAAGCAGGTTCTGAAACAAAACTGGCCAAAAGGCTGCAAAAGCCATGCAATTTGTTGCATCCCCGTTTGACTTGGCCGGAAATGGCACCTATAGACCGAGCTCAGTATTCACACAGCGTTGATTCCACCGGGAATCAGTGCGCATGACGGAGAAGCGCGATGAAACGCACATTCCAACCTTCCAACCTGGTTCGCAAACGGCGCCACGGTTTTCGCTCGCGGATGGCAACTAAAGCTGGCCGCAAAATCCTGAACGCACGTCGCGCCAAGGGCCGTAAAGAGCTGAGCGCATAAGCGCCCCTCGAAGGCTATAAAGAACATGAAACCGCCGGAGGCCCCCGCTGATAACACGGGGAACATGCCCCCGGCGGTTTCCGTTCGCCTGCATAATATGAAAACCCGACCACAGTTTCTGGCGGCAGCGCGGGCGAAAAAGCAGGCAATGCCTGGTTTTATTATTCAGGCGCGCAATCGCCATGATGACCTTGCCGATATCCATGTGGGTTTCACTGCATCCAAAAAAGTCGGCAATGCCGTGGCCCGTAACCGCGCCAAGCGGCGCCTGCGGGCCGTTGTGCGTGAAACCCTGCCAGAACTGGCCCAACCTGGTTGGGATTACGTTCTTATTGGTCGGCGCGATGCCACCGCCAGCCAAAATTTCACCGCCCTCAAGGCCGATTTGACCAAGGCGCTTAAGCGCCTGCACCCACTGATTTAAGCGATTTTCTGAAAACCCTTACATTCCTATATCTAAATGTGTTACTATTTGGGAACGGATTCTTTAGGAGAGGAGCGCGCCATGACACTGGAAGTAAACGGCACTACGATTGAGACAAATGAAAAGGGCTATCTTGAGGATATTCAGGACTGGTCCGAAGATGTTGCAAAACTCATTGCAGCCGACGAAGAAGTTGAGCTGACGGACAAGCACTGGGATTTGATTAATTTCCTGCGTGAGGAATTCATCGAAAACCGTGGCACCCAGCCAAACACCCGCGCCATTGTTAAGGCAATGAGCGCCGCGTGGGGCGAAAAGATCAAACAGGGCGATTTGTACGAACTGTTTCCGGGGGACCCCTCCAAGCAAGGTGGCAAAATCGCCGGCCTGCCAGAAAGCAAACGCAAAGGCGGCTATTAGATTAGCCCCATACCGACAATACAGATACAGCAGTCGGGGCACACCACCCCGGCTGTTTTGTTTTTTGCCATACCTTATTAATGGCGGGCTGGTGAAACCGCTATGCGACCCTATATAATGCCTACATATATATGAGGCCCCCATGTCCCCTTTTGCGTCCCCTTTTGCCTATATCATCGCCTTGCCCATACGGGCCTACCGGATTTTATTAAGCCCGTGGGTTGGCCATGGCTGCCGGTATCAGCCAACCTGTTCTGCATACGCGTTGGAAGCACTGGAAAAACATGGTGCGATCAAAGGCAGCTGGCTGGCCGCGCGCCGGATCGGTCGGTGCCACCCCTTGGGAAGTTCGGGGTATGATCCAGTTCCGGGCACTGATTGTGATGACAAGCAGCCCTAAGGCCGACTGATAAAACGTGACTTTTTATGAGGTATTGGCTAGGTTTGCACATGTATCCAACCTTGTAACGGAGAATAGTATGTCAGCCAAAGCGCCCGGAAAAATCAAAAACGATGTTTACGAAAAAGAACTTGCGCGCCTGCAAATCGAACTGATCAAGCTGCAAGAATGGGTCAAGGAAACCGGGCACAAAGTTGCGCTGATCTTTGAAGGGCGCGACGCGGCTGGCAAAGGCGGCACAATCAAGCGCATCACCGAAGCAATGAACCCGCGCATTTGTTCCGTGGTCGCCCTGCCCGCCCCGACGGAACGCGAACAAACCCAGTGGTATTTCCAGCGTTATGTGCAGCACCTGCCTGCCGGCGGGGAAATCGTGATTTTTGACCGCTCGTGGTATAATCGCGGCGGTGTTGAACGGGTCATGGGGTTTTGCACCGATAAAGAATATCAGGAATTTATGCGCTCGTGCCCCGAATTTGAACGCATGCTGGTACGTTCAGGCATACAGTTGATCAAATACTGGTTTTCGGTATCTGACGACGAACAGGAACGCCGTTTCCAAAAACGCCTGACTGACCCGACAAAACGCTGGAAACTAAGCCCGATGGATCTGGAAAGCCGCAAACGCTGGGTTGATTATTCGGTCGCCAAGGATCTGATGTTTTCCCATACCGACATCAAGCAAGCCCCGTGGTATGTTGTGGACAGCGACGTGAAAAAACACGCGCGCCTGAACTGCATCAGCCACCTCTTGTCCCTGATTCCCTATCAGGACCTGACTCCGCCAGAAATCACTCTGGATGAACGTCCGGTTCAGCGCGGATATGTGCGGCCGCCTATGGAAGACCAGACTTTTGTGCCCCAAATCCACAAGGATCTGTAATTTTTTTCGCCCCCTTGCCGGAGACGTAAGGGGGCGCTAAACCCCGCCCATGTCAGATACACCAGAAGAAATTCACCCCCTGTTCCAAGGGGCGCCACGAACCACCGAGTTCAAAAAATTGCGCAAGCGCATTGTGCGATATGTCCGCGAGGCAATTGACCAATACGGCATGGTTGAGCATGGGGCAAAATGGCTGATTTGCCTGTCCGGCGGCAAGGATAGCTATACACTTTTGGCCGTCCTTTATGAACTGCAATGGCGCGGGCTTTTGCCGGTTGAATTAATTGCCTGCAATCTTGATCAGGGCCAGCCGGGGTTTCCGGCAACGGTACTGCCGGAATTTCTGGAACGCATGCAAGTAAAACACCGAATTGAATACGAAGACACCTATTCCATTGTCATGGATAAAGTGCCTGAGGGGCGCACATTTTGTTCGCTTTGTTCACGCCTAAGGCGCGGAAACCTTTATAGAATTGCGCGTGAAGAAGGGTGTTCAGCCGTGGTTTTGGGCCATCATCGCGATGATATTCTTGAAACCTTTTTTATGAACCTGTTTCATGGCGGGCGTCTGGCAACCATGCCCCCCAAACTTGTCAACGAAAAGGGGGATTTGTTCGTTTTTCGCCCCCTTGCACATGTTGCCGAGGCCGATTGCGAACGCTTTGCCAACGCGATGAATTACCCGATAATTCCGTGTGGTTTATGTGGCTCACAAGATGGATTGCAGCGCCAGCAAGTCAAAGCCCTGCTAGACAGCTGGGAGGCCCGAAATCCGGGGCGTCGACAGGTTATGTTTCGCGCCCTTATGAACGCGCGGCCCTCGCATTTGCTTGACCCGAAATTATTTGACTTTGCTGAGCTCAAACTCAAATTATGACTCCCGCTTTGAAGCCTTTCAAAATAAAGCATGAACAATTTCTTTTGCATTTGAACGAAAATATTGGCTTTTAGTGCGCCCACATTAACCTCTGGTTGACTCAACACCCCTAGCTTCTGCCCAAGGTATGCCACCTGCAAAAGGAAATGCGCTATGGGCCCACGTTCAAATCCCCCCCTGCAAACGACACGCCGCAGGCTTCGGGCCATTCTTGTCGGGCCCCAGCTTGCTGCTTTTTTACCTGCAATTTTTCTAGGGGCGTATTGGTATGGCGGGGAAGGCTTATTACTGTTTCTTGCAATTATTTTCCCAGCGCTTTTGGCGCTTACAGGAATTCTAACTCAATCCAATGGCCCAGACCACTGGCCAGCGGATGCTGTAACAGGGCTGCCTTTGCGCGAAACAATGCTCAACCACCTCAATCGGGGCTTTGAAGCCACTGGGCCAAACAAAACAGCCCAGCAAGTCTGCTTAATGTTGAAAGTAGATAATACCTCACAATTACGCGCACGCTATGGCCATGTTGGTGCAGATAAAATTATGCGTGAAGTTGCAAATAGACTGCGCGAAACACTCCGCCCCGAAGATCTTGTCACAAGCCTTGCATATGGTCGATATGGCCTTGTTTTGCATGGTGGGTCACGCATGGATCTTGAAGCATTAATTTCCCTATCCGGCCGCATACAATCAATTATTGGCGAACCATATTCCATTGATCAGGCACGAATTCTTATTACCTCATGCATTGGGTTTTGCTTGCCATCCCGCGCCCCATCACAATCAGCCGAGGCATATTCAGGTGCTGCGGAAAACGCATTAGAAGCAGCCCAGCAATCCGGCCCAGGGTCCGTAAGGGCCTATACCGCCTCCATGTATAGAAAACAAAGCCCATCAGGTTTTGTTGGAGAAGAAGTGCTGAAAGCATTGGATGAGGGCCAAATCGTTGCCTGGTTTCAACCGCAAATATCAACGGATACCGGCGAAATCACTGGGTTTGAAGCGCTGGCACGCTGGCAGCACCCTGAAAGGGGGCAGATTGCCCCTGGTGCATTTTTACCTGCAATCGGCAATGCTGGATTATTCGAACGCTTGGGCGAGGTAATGCTGTTCAGTGCCCTGACGGCGATCCGTGATTGGGATCGCGCCGGACTGAATGTGCCAAGTGTATCCGTTAATCTGTCTGCAGATGAACTGCGAAACCCAAACCTATTTGATAAAATTCGCTGGGAATTGGATCGGTTTGAACTAGCCCCCGAACGGCTGACACTGGAAATCCTTGAAAATGTCATTGCTGATAGCGAAGATGATACAGCCACCCGCAATATCGCATCCCTGTCCAAACTTGGTTGCCGAATTGATCTAGATGATTTTGGCACCGGACATGCCTCAATTACAAATATCCGTCGTTTTGATGTACATAGAATTAAGATAGACCGTTCCTTTGTTACCCATGTTGACACCGATCGCGACCAACAAAGTATGGTTGCCGCAATTCTAACAATGGCCGAACGACTTGGAGTCGGAACAGTTGGTGAAGGCATTGAAAACATAGGAGAACACGCCATGATGGCGCAACTGGGGTGTCGACATGTTCAAGGGTACTGGATTGGGAAACCAATGTCCTTTGAAAAAACTGCGACTTGGATTGCCAACCAGCGCAAAAAGGTGCCGGCCCTTCCAAATCTTAAAAAGCGTGCTTAAATTCAGTCACAAGCTCTCGCTACGTGGAAGCCATACACATCATTTTTTTACAATAAGTCCAATTTGAACATAACTTAAACAAGGAAAACTACTTGACCTTTGGGACCATGCCCTGTTGAACCTCTTTGACTGGAAATGAAGAGGTACGGGCGGCTATGAACGACCAAAATAAGAACCTGATCCTGGCAAGCTTGCTGAGTATTTTAGTACTTGTTGCATGGTCCTACCTGTTTCCGCAGCCGGAAACACAACCGGACTTATCGCTCCCGACAACAACTGAACTTGCAGATGGCCCAAATGCAACGATTCCGGTAGCCGGCGACGTTGCAAGCTCGACAGCCAGCCCAACTGATACAGCTACCGCAGTTGCGCCGGATGCTATGGCGCAAGCAGCACGCATTTCGATTGAAACGCCTGAGCTTTTAGGCTCGATATCCCTCTATGGCGGACGGATAGACGAACTTCACCTGAAGTCCTATCGCGAAGAGAATGTCGAGGGGTCTGACATTGTCACTCTATTCACCCCCGAGGGCGGCACAGATGCATATTACGCCCTATACGGGTGGGCCCCGGCCGGTGATCTTGGCCACGAAAATGTGCCCGGACCACAAACTATATGGGAAGTTGAAAGCGGCACCAACCTGACACCAACAACGCCTGTAGGCCTTATTTGGGACAATGGTTCTGGCCTGACCTTTCGCCGGGAAATTGCAGTCGATGACAAATATATGTTTATCGTTACCCAAAGCGTTGAAAACGCTTCCACCGCCAGCGTTCGTCTGGCGCCATATGGTGTGCTTCGCCGCCATGGAGAGCCTGAAAACCTAAAAGGTTTCTTTATCCTTCATGAAGGTGCCATCCGCCAAGACGGCGAAGAAATGAGCGAGCTGGATTATAAAGACCTTCGAAAATTCGATCCAGATACAGCATGGGGCAATGCTGCCAAAGTGACCCCGGCCGAACAAAATGGCTGGATTGGTTTTACCGATCATTACTGGATGACAACCTTAATCCCTGCATCTGATCAAAGCTTTGATGCTATCTTTAAGTATTATGAGGGCAGCGACACCTACACCGCATGGGCGCAGCTTGACACAATTGAGGTCGCCCCAGGCACAACATCATCAACACAAACCCAACTTTTTGCCGGGGCCAAAGAATGGGAAACCATCCGCGAATATGAAAACAACGGTGGCGTTTACCGGTTCATCGATTCGATTGATTGGGGCTGGTTTTTCTTCCTGACAAAACCAATGTTTGCCCTTCTGCACTGGCTGAATGGTGTCATCGGCAACATGGGCTGGTCCATCATTGCACTGACCGTTGTTGTGAAAGCGGCCCTGCTGCCGCTGGCGTATAAATCTTACGTCTCAATGGCAAAGATGAAAGAATTGCAGCCAGAGATGGAAGAGCTGAAAAAGCGCGCTGGCGACGACAAACAGATGCTTCAAAAGGAAATGATGGCGCTGTACAAGAAAGAGAAGGTGAACCCCGCCTCGGGTTGCCTGCCCATTTTCCTGCAAATTCCAATTTTCTTTTCACTGTATAAGGTGATTTTTGTCACCCTAGAATTGCGCCACGCGCCATGGCTGGGCTGGATCCAGGATCTATCTTCACCAGATCCAAGTTCAATCCTGAACCTGTTTGGCCTACTGTCCTTTGCACCACCCGATCAAGGTTCATTCCTTGCAATCGTCAGCCTTGGCATCCTGCCAATCCTGTTGGGCATTTCCATGTGGTTGCAACAAAAACTGAACCCCGCCCCCACAGATGCAACACAGCAAATGATTTTTGCCTGGATGCCGTGGGTCTTCATGTTCATGTTGGGTCAGTTTGCGTCCGGCCTTGTGCTGTACTGGATCACCTCGAATACGCTGACATTTATGCAGCAATATGTGATCATGCGCAGGCACGGGCATAAACCCGACGTATTTGCCAACATCAAAAAAGGCTTCCGAAAAAAGTCAAAAGGTGACGAATGAACGCCTTTGTCACTGACATTTGGCGCCACCCGATAAAGGCACATGGCCGCGAGGCACTGGCCCATATTTTACTAAGCAAGGGGCGGACAATGCCCTGGGACCGACGATGGGCGGTTGCGCATGAACTTACAACGTTTGATTTCAAAAATCCGGAATGGGTTCATTGCACAAACTTTTCACGCGCCGCCCACGCCCCGCAGTTGCAAGCAATTGAAGCACGGTGCGATCTGCATCGCGGAACGGTTACGCTTAGCCACCCAAAGCTAAAGGATCTAACAATTGATCCTAATAATGAAAGCGATGCCAACACTTTTATCCAATGGGTTCTGCCAATAAGCCCGCATAATCGGGCCCTGCCAACCCGTATTGTTCGCGCACCGAAGGTTGGAATGACCGATACCGACTTTCCGTCCATATCGCTGGTAAACCAAGCATCAAATACTGCCGTAGGCGCGCAATTGGGCGCCGAAATATCACCAACGCGCTGGCGGCCGAATTTTGTAATGGATGGCCTGGAACCGTGGGTCGAACGCACATGGATCGGCAAGCGCATTAAAATAGGCCATGCCGAAATTGAAGTACGCGAAAACATAAAACGCTGTATGGCGACCACGGTATCCCCTACAACGGGCCAGAAAGATGCAGACACACTTGGCGCACTGAAAACGTTGAATGGAAACCGTGAATTTGGTATCTATGGCGTAGTCACCAAAACTGGCGATGTGCGTCAAGGTGATATAATCGAGGTCCTATAATGCAACTTCCCTTCCCCCTTGTTGAACCTGCCGATGCAAAAGACCGCGAGGCCGGACGCCTGCTTTTCGCAGGGCAAACTGACTTCCTAAAGGGCGTTGTTGCCATGGATGGCCTGCCCGACCCTGACCGGATTGAGGTGTGCTTTGCTGGCCGCTCAAACGTTGGCAAAAGTTCTTTGATTAATGCTCTGACTGGGCGCAAAGGGCTGGCGCGCGCCTCAAACACCCCCGGTCGCACACAGGAAATCAACTTTTTCACCACAACTGACGGGCCCTATCTGGTTGATTTGCCGGGATATGGCTATGCAAATGCCCCGATACCGGTTGTTCAAAAATGGCAGCGTCTGCTTAAAAATTACCTGTCGGGCCGTGCGAACCTTCGCCGAGCCTTTGTTTTAATAGATGCCCGCCACGGGGTTAAACCTGTGGACGAAGAAATCCTGTCCCTGCTCGACAGTTCAGCCGTGACCTTTCAAGTGGTGCTGACCAAAGCCGATAAAGTAAAAGAAAAAGACATGCCCCGCATTCTGGATCAGGTCCGCAAGGCCTTGGCCAAGCACCCCGCCGCATATCCGGAAATGGTGTTGACCTCGGCGGAAAAGGGCCATGGGGTTGAAACCTTGCGGGCAATTATCGCAGGCTTGGATTAAACCTTTTCGCGCGCGCGCCCCTTATTGACGCCAAAGCCTTGCAATATCGGGCAACAACGGCATAACTCGACGGGCGACAAGGACCACATAATGAAAAAGCAAAGCATGAACCGCGACTGGATAACCACCGCCCGTACCCTTTCCGAAGCCCTGCCGTTTTTACAGCGCTATGCAGGGGCGACTGTGGTGATTAAATTCGGCGGCAATGCCATGGGCGACGATAATGCCATGGCCGGTTTTGCACGTGATATCGTGCTGATGCGTCAGGTTGGGATGAACCCTGTTGTCGTGCATGGCGGTGGTCCCATGATCAACGAAATGCTGGCCCGCCTGAATATCGAAAGCCACTTTGTAAACGGCAAACGGGTGACCGATGCCGCCATTGTCGAAGTGGTCGAAATGGTACTTTCTGGTCGGGTTAATAAGCGCATCGTTCAGGCGATTAACGCCGAAGGTGGCAAGGCTGTTGGCCTATCGGGCAAAGATGCCAACCTGATGGTTTGTGAACAGGCAGATCCGGCGCTTGGGTTTGTCGGTAAACCTGTGGACATGGATCCAACAATTTTGCGCACCCTGTTTGACGCAGAAACCATCCCAGTTATCGCCCCGCTTGGCGCCGGTAAAAATGGTGAAACATTTAATGTGAATGGCGATACAGCCGCCGGTGCAATCGCTGCGGCTTTGAACGCTGACCGGCTGTTACTTCTGACGGATGTGGCAGGGGTTAAGGATGAAAACGGCGTGGTTTTAACCGAAATCACGCCCACACAAATCGATGCAATGGTAAAAGACGGCACCATTGCAGGCGGCATGATCCCGAAAACCGAAACCGCCCTGATGGCCCTTGCGGGCGGTGTGCGGGCGGTTGTTATTTTGGATGGCCGCGCATCCAATGCCTGCCTTCTTGAACTGTTTACGGAACATGGTGCAGGGTCAATTATTCGCACATAACAAAGTGCGCAGTAAAACATTCAAAAACCTGCATTGAATAATCGCGCTGAAATACTAGGTATTGCCCATGGAAAATGAAGCACTTATTCGCGGCGCCGTCTTTTTTGGACTATTCGCCCTTTTTGCCGGGATCGAGGCCATCGTCCCGCGCAAAGCACGCACCCAGCCACGCACCACACGTTGGTTCACCAATCTAGGCCTGATCGTCATTGATCGCGGCGCTGTTTGGCTGATGGCACTAATCCTGCCTGTTCTTGCCGTCGGGGCCGCATGGGATGCCGGAATTTTAGGCTTTGGCCTGCTTAACCTTGTGGCTTTACCAACATGGGTCGAAGTTCTGGCCGCAATTCTAATCCTTGATTTTGCAATCTGGGTTCAGCATATGGTTTTCCACAAAGTGCCTTTCTTGTGGCGTCTGCACCGGGTTCACCACGCGGATCGCGACATTGATGTAACCACCGCGCTCAGGTTTCACCCTATTGAAATTGCGGCGTCAATGTTAATCAAAATTGGGGTCGTCTACCTGATTGGCGCGCCTGCACTTGGTGTGATTTTGTTTGAAATTTTGCTGAATGGATCAGCGATGTTCAACCACGCCAATATGCGCCTGCCGCTGGGTGTAGACAAATTTTTACGCTTGTTTTTGGTCACGCCCGATATGCACAGGGTTCACCATTCAACCCTTAAACATGAAACCGACAACAATTACGGCTTTGCCCTGTCAATCTGGGACCGGCTGTTTGGCACCTATACGGATCAGCCCAAAGGCGGCCATGACGACATGATAATTGGGCTGGAATGGCAAGACGACAAGCCATCAAAACTGATCTGGGCCCTGCTGCTGCCGTTTAAAAAGAAATGAGCCTGCGCCTGATCCTTACTCGCCATGCGAAATCTGGCTGGGATAACCCGCTGTTATCTGACCATGAACGGGTTCTGAACGAACGCGGAAGGCTGGCGGCCAGTGCCATTGGCGGCTGGCTGGCAACCAAGGGGTATGTTCCCGATCAAGTGCTGTGTTCCAGCGCGCACCGCACACAGGAAACGTGGGAATATATCGCCGCCGCGCTGCCCCATGCGCCTGCACCCGACATCCTGCGCACGCTATACCTATCCAGCGAAGACCAGATGCTACGCGCCCTGAACAAAGCCACAGGCACAACGGTGATGATGGTCACGCACAACCCCGGTACCGCCTATCTAGCTGAAGGGCTGGCTGAAGCCACGCCCGATAACGGCGCTTTCATCCGCTACCCCACGGCAGCCACAACGGTTTTTGATTTTGACACCGATAGCTGGGCCAAGGTCAGCTGGAACAGCGGCAAGGTCATTGATTTTATTACACCGCGCAATTTGAAGCCATAAAAAAGGGCGCCCCGCAGGACGCCCGTTTTCGTGTTTTGATACAAACCCAAATCAGAGGATCTGGCTAAGGAACAGCTTGGTGCGTTCCGATTGTGGATTGTCGAAGAACTCGTTCGGTTCATTCTGTTCAACAATCTGGCCGGCATCCATAAAGATAACGCGGTTTGCAACTTCTTTGGCAAAGCCCATTTCGTGGGTCACACAGATCATGGTCATGCCTTCTTCGGCAAGTTCGATCATGGTTTCCAGAACTTCCTTGATCATCTCAGGGTCAAGGGCCGAAGTTGGTTCGTCAAACAACATGATGCGCGGCATCATGCACAGCGAACGGGCAATCGCCACACGCTGTTGCTGACCACCGGAAAGCTGGCCGGGGTATTTATGCGCTTGCTCAGGTATCTTAACCTTTTCAAGGAAATGCATCGCCGTTTCTTCGGCTTCTTTCTGGGGTGTTTTACGCACCCAGATCGGTGCCAAAGTACAGTTTTCCATGATTGTCAGATGCGGAAACAGGTTAAAGTGCTGAAACACCATGCCAACCTCAGAACGCACCTTGTCGATATTTTTCAGATCCGACGACAGCTCAGTACCATCAACAATGATGGTGCCCTGCTGGTGTTCCTCAAGCCGGTTAATACACCGGATCAAGGTCGATTTACCGGACCCCGACGGACCGCAGACAACAATCCGTTCGCCGCGATTAACGGTCAGGTTGATATCTTTCAGAACATGGAACGAACCGTACCATTTGTTCATATCAGTGATTTCAATCGCAACTTCATCTGAAACCTTCAGTTTCGAGCGATCAGTATGGTGGTCGAATTCTACTTCAGAAGACATAGCAGAACTCCTTTCTTAGTTATGGCCAGTCTGAAGCTTGCGCTCCAGATACATGGAAGAGCGGGACATGGAGAAACAGAAGAGGAAGAAAACCAAGGCAACAAAGCCATATAATTCCCAAACAACACCGGTCCATTCTGAGTTTGACTGGATCAATTTCACCCAACCGATCGGGTCCGACAGGCCAATAATGGAAACCAGCGTGGTATCCTTGAACAGGCCGATAAATGTGGACACGATACCCGGGATCGAGATCTTCAGCGCTTGCGGCATAATGATCAGGCGTTGTGCCTGCCAGTAGTCCAAGCCAAGCGCGTCAGCGGCTTCGTATTGCCCGGTTGGCAAGGCTGCCAGGCCACCCCGGATCACTTCGGCCATATAGGCAGAGGCGAACAGTGTGATCATGATCATAACCCGCAAGATGATGTCGAAATCCGTACCCTTGGGCAGGAAATATGACAGCATCACCTGCGCCACAAACAACAGTGTAATCAACGGCACGCCGCGAATGAACTCAATAAAGCCCACGCACAAGGTTTTGATGATCACAAGGTCCGAAAGCCGCCCCAACGCCAGCACGATCCCAAGCGGGAACGAAAGCGCGATGCCGGTAATGCCCAGCGTAACCGCCAGCATAAAGCCGCCAAAGTCACGGCTGGCCACAGGTTCAAGACCCAGTGGAATAACCGATGCCAATCCGGAAGAAACATAGCCCGAGATAACCAGCCACCAGATGATCGCCGCAAGTGGACCAAGAATTAAGGCCAACAAGTTGTTCATCGATTTTGCGACGAGCTTGTAAACAAAATATCCAACGACGAAACCAAGCGCTGCAGTGACAGGCGCCCAGAATGATCCGCCCCACAACAACCACGGGCCAATGAAAGGCACGGTGGCAGTGGCGATGAACATTTTGCGCGATACACCATCAAAAAGAACCGGTGAAATCGCTGCGAACAGCAGGATAAATGCCAGATTAGGCCGCCAGTAACTATCACTTGGATAAAAACCATACATCAGCTGCCAAAAACGTTCGTGAATAACAGCAAGGCATGCAGCCGCAGGGCCGTCACCGATAATTTCACGGCATTCACTTAGCGAACTTGCATTCCAAATCCCACCTGTCAGCCACGGGACCAAACCCGCAAGTAACTGGTAGATAAAGAAAAGGGCGATAAGTGTCAGGATCGAACTAAACACATCGGGAAACAGGTTCTTACGAATCCAGCCCACGATGCCCACATTGCCTGTGGGTGCTTCCCTTTCGGGCAACATTTCAGTGCGAACATAGGAGTTGTCAGTACTAGACATATCAGCGCTCCTTCAGCTTAGTGCGTTCGTTATAGGCATTCATCACCGTCGAAACGACCAATGAAATTACCAAATAACACGCCATGAGCAGCAGCAATGTTTCCATCTCGCGCCCAGTTTGGTTCAGGGTGATACCACCCAATGTGCCGGTCACATCCATATAACCAACCGCAATCGCCAAGGACGAGTTTTTGGTCAGGTTCAGGTATTGTGAAATTAACGGCGGAACAATAACGCGCAGCGCTTGGGGCAGCACAACAAGGCGCATAATCGGGCCCTGACGTAGGCCCAATGCAGCGGCAGCCTCGGATTGGCCCTTGGCAATCGCCATGATGCCCGCCCGCACGTTTTCCGCGATGAAAGCAGCCGTATACAGCGACAAAGCCAGCCACAGCGCGATTAACGAGTTACGGAAATACGTACCGCCGCGAAAGTTAAAGCCTTTCAGCTCGGGATACCCAAGATAAAAACCAAGGTACCACAGCAACGAGACAACCGGCAAAACGACGATGGCTAAATTCACCAACGTTGTTGCGGGGCGATCCCCTGTGGCGTCCTGTATGCGATCCGCACGCTTATTGTTCATCTTGGTGATCATAACCATCGCAATCAGAACCGACAAAAATGCCACCAGATCAAGGCTGATCTGGAAGGTGCCGCACCCAGTCGCGGGTTGGCCATCACCGTCAAGATCATAATATGAGGCACAGGCTGCAACAGCTTCTTCGCTATTGCCAACCAAAACAGGGATGTCGCCCAGACCGCGTGAAAACAGCGGCTCGGGTATATAAATGCCCCGGTTGGTTATGGCAACGCTGTCAAACAGCATCATTGATGCGGTTGCATCATCGCCGCGAAAATCGCGTGGTTGCGGCAGGGTTTCGGCCAGAATTGTCATGCTCAAAACGATCCATAGCAGAACCGGAACATTACGGAAGCCTTCAACATAAACCGCAGCAAGACGTGAAATTATCCAGTTTTTGGAAAGCCGTAAAACACCGACAACCACGCCAAGGAATGTCGCCAGAATACAGCCCATGACAGCAACCAGCAGGGTGTTCATCAACCCGACAACAGCGGCGCGTCCGTGCGAAGATTGTGACGTATAATCAATCAGCCGTTGGTTAATATCATAGCCAGATGGCGAGGACAAAAATGCCCATGAAATTTCTTTACCCGCAATTGCAAGATTTATGCGCGCATTGTTAATCAGCCATGCTGCGCCCAGCATAAAAGCAAGTAAAGCAATGATTTGAATGGTCATGGAACGGTAACGGCTATCATACAAAAGCATGGACAGACGAAACGACTCCTTCGGAGGGTCGGTCAATGTCGTCATCGGATTTTCCCTGTTGTATCCGGGTTTGTCCCGACGGATTACGCTCCCCCTGGGCCCCGAAATTTCTTTAGAAATGAAAAGGGCGCGGAAATTATCCGCGCCCTTAACTAAGTCAGCCTACCGGAAAGGAGGCGAGTACATCAGACCACCATCAGTCCACTGCGCGTTCAGACCGCGAGCAAGACCGATTGGAGTGCTTGCACCGATATTGGTTTCAAACACTTCACCGTAGTTACCGCCAACAGCGATAGCACGTGCAGCCCAGTCAGCGTCCAGACCCAGCATTTCGCCCAGGCTACCGGAAGTACCCAACAGACGGTTGATTTCTGGGTTGTCTGTACCAGCCAGCATCTCGGACAGGTTAGCCGAAGTTACGCCCAGCTCTTCCGCAGCAATCAGTGCGTTCAGAGTCCAGCGAACAACGTCAGCCCATTCGCTGTCGCCGTGGCGAACAAGCGGGCCGAGTGGCTCTTTTGAGATGATTTCTGGCAGAACAACGTGATCGCCAGGTGCTTCGAAGGACGCGCGTGTCGCGGCCAAAGCAGATGCGTCTGTTGTGTACACGTCACATGCACCGGCAAGGTACTGTGTTTGTGTTTCTGCGTTTGTTTCAACTGGCACTGGGTCATAGCTCATGCCGTTAACGCGGAAATAGTCAGCCAGGTTCAGCTCGGTAGTTGTACCAGTTTGGATACAAACAGTCGCGCCGTCCAGTTCTTTAACCGAGCTTACGCCCAGCTCTTTTGGAACCATAAAGCCTTGGCCGTCATAATAGTTAACGCCAACAAATTCAAACTTCAGGTCAACATCGCGTGAGAAAGTCCAGGTTGTAACCCGGCTCAGCATGTCAACTTCGCCAGAAGCCAGCGCTGTAAAGCGTGTTTTGCCAGTTGTCGGAATGAATTCAACAGCAGTTGAATCGTTCAAAATAGCAGCCGCAACAGCGCGACATACCGCAACGTCAAAGCCCTGCCAAACGCCATTTGCGTCTGGTGCTTCAAAGCCGGGAACGCCGGTTGATACGCCACAGTTCAGTTGGCCGCGTGCTTTGACATCGTCAAGCGTGCCGGCCATTGCCGCAGTGGCAGCTAGACCTGCAATGGTCAGCGCGCCAAGAAATACGGTTTTTTTCATGATTACCTCTTCCTGATTTATTGCCCTAGTGGGCTTTTTACCGACCATAGGCCGGGAGTTATACTTAAAGGGTTTCCCCCTCAACGTTGGTCAGTGTGGTCGGATTCATGCAAAAACGTCAAGTGTTTCATAAGCAAATGTGCTATAAAACAGCGTGTTTCATGCTATTTTATAGCTTGACCCTACGCAAACTACCTGCACAGCCCAAAAAAATGGGCGGCATCGAAAAAGTCGTTTCTTTTCCGCTCTCTAAGGGCAGCAGCGTCATCATCCCTGCCCCATTGCTGTTCCTGCCAGATTTCATCAAGGCAGGCAAGTTCCCACAAATCATCCAGCACCAACAGGCGTTTAGCGGCAGCAAAGCCCAGTATTAGCGACCCGGAAATCGCGACCAAATCATGAAATGCGGCAAGTTCATAAGGGGTGTGAGCGCTAACAAGGCTTTCCAATATCCCAAGGGCGCGCCGATCCTGTGGTACGTGCATTATGCCTGAAACAATCTGCAGGCGCGCGCCCATCTCATCCGCCGCCCAATCCAGCAATGGATTCCACTTTTTGGCCTGTAGCACCACCAACTCAACCGGAGCGGTAGCCCGATAACACAAAAGGTCCGAATCACCATAGGCCGCGATCATTGCCGCAACGTCACCAAACTGGGTCGAAACCTTGTCGATTGCCGCATTTGCCATGCGGGTTGCGGGCATGGTTTCGGGGTTAACCCGATCAACCTGCGCGTCCCACTCAGATGCCACCAATTCAGCCAGCCCGATCGTGGGCAAAATCAGTGCTGTTTTGGCGGGTGTTCGCACCGGGCGCGTATCTAATTCGATGCCAAACCCACCCTCGACAGGAACTGCCAAAGCGTGCTTCCAAAACCGTTTTGCTGTCTTCATTTTTGCTCATCCAACATGTCGCGCCCGTTTATATTTCATCCGCGAATGGGTCTGCGGGAACATCGTTAACATCCCAGCCGAAATAATCCCATGAATGGGCCATATGGTCGGATAAAGGAGCGGTTATCGCCAGCTCTTTGCCGGTTTCAGGGTGGGTTAGCGTCAGGGAGCGTGCAT
>DAOUQO010000255.1 GCA_030625565.1 Aliiroseovarius sp.
TGTCTGGCGACATTCCTGACCTGATTTATTTTCAGGGCGGTGACGAACAGATTGCCAACCAAGACCAGCTGCTGGACTGGCGCCCATTGCTGGATGGCACCACGTATCTGAAAGACGGGTTGTGGCCACACAACGTGGCGCGTCTGGAAAACTATCCATACCTGCTGTATCCATTTGGGGCCCGTACCAAAGCGCCGCTTATTCGCACCGATTGGCTTGAGGCCCTTGGTGGCAAGCCAACCACGTTGGACGACTGGACCGAAATGCTGCGCGCAATTTCGGCGTCTGATTTTGATGGCGACGGGGTGAATAATACCTACGGCATCATGGCACCGGGTAATACCAAAGAACTGGACGCCGTGTTCAACCAAGCGTTTGGCGTGACTGGATCCTGGATCCAAAACGGCGGCGAATGGGTGGATGCACGCGTATCTGATGAAGAACGCGCCAAGCTGTCATATTACCACATGCTGTTTGCCGAAGGTTTGCTGGACCCTGAATTCATCACCAAAAACTGGGAAAGCAAAGAAGACGACCTTTATGCTGGCCGCGTTGGTGTTGTGATGGGTACGGCTGGTCCGGTTGTGGGGATTTACCAGTACAAGCTGCAACAGGTTGCGCCCGATTCCGGCCTGACTTTGATGCAGCCACCTGCTGGTGTTGCCCAAGGGTATCAGGCAATTTCGGTTGCCAAAGAAACCCGTGGTTTCGCAGTTTCTGCCTTGTCTGAAAACGCCGATCTTGCGGTTGCCTTGATGGACTTCATGGCCAGCCCCGATGGTCAGATGATGGAACGCATGGGCTTTGAAGGCACGCATTTCACCAACGAAGGCGGTACAATGGCGCTGACAGACGAGGCCGGCAATTGGTGGCCGCGTTTCTTGGTGGTGAACCCAAGCGCGTGGACCCCGCCGATCGATCTGTTGGCACCTGTGGCACAAGCCTCGCTTGACCAAGGGGTTGAGTTCTTTGTCGCCGATAATTCGTTTGTGTTCCCGGCCGATATGGCTGTGGATGTGGATGCGGCAGAAAACTTCTACCGCACCGCAGTTTACCGGTTCATTTCCGGTGAAACATCAATGGACGATTGGGGCAGCTACGTCGAAGGCTTCAACGCCGCCGGTGGTGCAAACCTGACCGCCTATGCGCACACTGTGCTTAAATGAGCGAGCCGCTAAACAACAAGAACCCGTCCTTTGCAGGGCGGGTTCATGGAATGCTTCATGGTGTCGCGCTTGGCGATGCCATGGGCGCGCCTGTCGAAAAACTGTCGGCAGCTGAAATTCGTGAACGCTATGGGCGGGTGGAAACGCTGAACACCGCATGGCACCGCGACACCCAATCCGAAACCATGCGAAAAGGGCGCAAACGCGGCAACGGTATCGTCACCGATGATACCTTTATGACGCTGGCCCTGATGCAGATATATAACGACACAAACCGCCATCTGGACGCGTGGGATATGGCCGACGGCATGGTGCGCCAAATCGCATGGCGCCAACGCTGGATTCCCGAATTGCAGCGTGAATGCGCCCTGATTGAACGGCTATTTTACCCCGAAAAATGGATTTTTCAGCGCCATCAGCTTTCATCCTGCGACCCACGCCAAGGCGGGATTGGCAACATGGTGAACTGTGGTGCGGCAATGTATATCGCCCCTATTGGCGCAGTGAATGCCGGCGACCCTGTGGGCGCTTATAACGAGGCAATCGCGTTTGGCGCAGGTCACCAGCAAAGTTACGGGCTTGAAGCAGCGGGCGTTTTAGCCGGTGCCGTTGCCGCGGCATTCACGCCCGACACCGACATCGATACAATCGCAAACACCGCCCACGATCTGGCCAAGGACGGCACTCGTGGCGCCATTGCCACCATCATCGAGGCCGCCCAAAAACTGCGCGACAAAGGTGCCGAATATGACGAAGTGGTCGCGGTATTCCAACGCGAAATCACACCATTTTCGCCCCTTGGCGATGACCTGAACCATAAAGAAAGCAAGGCGGGCAAAGCGACACCAAATTACCAACCCTCGCGCCTGCTAAGTATCGAGGAATTACCGCTGGCACTGGGCTTTGCCATTGTTGCAGGCGGCGATTTCCGCAAGTCCATTCTGGATGGCATTAATTCAGGGCGCGACACCGACAGCATCGGGGTCATGGCAGGCGCAATCTTGGGCGCCATGCACGGCGAAGACGTGATCCGCTCGGATGACGCCGCGCTGCTGGACAGCGCCAACAGGCTTGATCTTTCCGCAGAAACCCAGACATTCATCACCACGGCCCACACCATTCTAAACGACGACCTGAACCACGCGACAACCCTGCAAACGCACCGCCAAAACATACTGAACAAGGACTAGCCCCACATGCTTTCCACCGAATTTATCCGCGAACGCATCTATGCGGGCTTTTTAGGCAAAGCCATCGGCGTGCGCCTTGGCGCGCCCGTTGAGCCAACGGTCTGGACCTATGAACGCATTCGCGACACCTATGGCGACATCACCGGATACCTGCGCGATTACATGAATTTCGCCGCTGATGATGACACTAACGGGCCGATATATTTCATCCGTGCAATGCGTGATTATGCCCTGCAACCCAGCGCACAGGACGTGGCGCAAACTTGGCTGAATTACGCTGCCGAAGACCACGGAATGTATTGGTGGGGCGGGTTGGGCGTTTCAACCGAACACACCGCTTATAAAAACCTGCGCGCAGGGATTACTGCGCCGCAATCGGGGTCAATCGCCCAAAACGGCCTGACCATT
>DAOUQO010000125.1 GCA_030625565.1 Aliiroseovarius sp.
GGCGACACAATTATTGTGGCCTCTGGCTCAAACGGAAAATTTGTCAGCCGCGTTGATTTGGACGTGCGCGACGGGCGCATGATGGGATTCCGTCATAAATTAATCCCGATTTTCTCGGATGTAATTGAGCCAGACGCCGAGGTCGCCGCCGCAATTGAAGCCGAACGCGCGCCTTACAAGGCCGAGCTGGAAGAGGTGATCGGCCAGACCGACAGCCTGCTGTACCGGCGCGGAAATTTCAGCGGCTCATGGGATGATTTGATCTGCGAAGCACTGATGTCCGAGCGCGAAGCCGACATTGCCATGTCGCCCGGCGTGCGTTGGGGGCCAAGCCTGCTGCCCGGTGACGATATCACCCGCGAAGACATTTTCAACGTAACCTCAATGACCTACGGTGAGGCGTACCGAACTGAAATGACTGGGGAATTCATCAAGGTAATTCTTGAAGATGTGGGCGACAACCTGTTCAATCCCGACCCGTATTTGCAACAGGGCGGCGACATGGTGCGCGTTGGCGGCATGGGCTTCACCATCGATGTGACCAAAAAACAGGGCGAACGTTTTTCAAACCTGACGCTGCTGAAAACTGGCGAACTGATCGAGCCGGGCAAAACCTATACAGTCGCTGGCTGGGCTTCGGTAACTGAGGGAACGGAAGGGCCGCAAATCTGGGATGTGGTCGAAAGCCACATCAAAAAACAGGGTACGGTTACGGTGCCGGAAAACACCTCGATCAAAGTGATTGGTGGCTAAGGCGCGCCGCAAAACGTGAATATGCAGGCGCGAAAATTCGGCTATAATGATGGCAGGAGGTTGCTATGAAAATATTAAAAACCCTTGTGATTCTGGCCGGAATGTTTGTGGCGAATGCCGCAAATGCCACTGAAATTGGCGAAGACGGGCTGCACCTTCAGCCGTGGTTTTCTGACACATTTTTGGACATGCAAGACGACCTTGCCGAGGCCACAGCCGAGGGCAAAGACCTGTTGATCTTGTTTGAACAAAAGGGCTGCCCGTATTGTCGTGAGCTGCACGAAGTCAACTTTTCCCGCCCCGAAATAGTCGATTATATTCAGGCGCATTATCTGGTGATCCAGATCAATATGTGGGGCGACCGCGAAGTCACCGATTTCGACGGCGAGGTTCTGTCTGAGAAAAATTTGGCTAATAAATGGTTCATCCAGTTCACCCCGACCACAATTATGTTTGCGCGTGACGGGGACGCGCCCGCCGATTTTCGCGCGGCCGAAGCATTTCGTCTGCCGGGCTATCTGAAACCGTTCCATTACGCATCGTCGCTGGAATATGTGGTGATGGACGAATATAAAACCCTGCCATTTCAACGCTTTGTGCAGGCCCGCGCCGAACGTCTGGAATCTGAAGGCATTGAAGTCGATCTGTGGAACTAAGCCAAATGATTAGGAAAATCATGCGTAAATTCACCCAAGCCGCCGCCCTGATTGTAACGCTTGCCAGTCCTGTATTGGCCGAAGATGGTTACACCACCTATGCCTATGACGGCAGTTTTGAAGACGCGACATTCAGCGTTGAAAGCGCCATTATCGGTGCTGGCCTGAAAATAGATTATGTCAGCCATACCGGTGAAATGCTGAACCGCACCATGGCCGATGTTGGTTCAGATGTGCATCTGTTTGATAACGCTGACATCTTTGTTTTTTGCTCGGCGCGTCTTAGTCGCAAGATGATGGAGGCCGATATAATGAATATCGCCCATTGTCCTTATGGTATCTTTGTTGCTGACCAAAACGGCGAAGTCGTGATTGGGTATCGCCATTATCCCGACGGTATTTTGCAAGAGGTCCAGCAACTTTTGGATGGTATCGCCGAAGAGGCCGCGTCGTTCTAGAAAACCGTCATTTATTTCCCCTGTGGCCCTTGAAAATGCGATCACATGCAATAAATGGAATGTAACAGCGGAAACTGATCCGTAACATTTTAAGGAAAATATCATGGGCGCTATTGCATCTGAAAATACTGTTGTTCCACAGGTCAAAGCCTTCTTTGACCCCGCCACCAACACGATCACCTATGTGGTGCGCGACCCCAGCTCGAACAGTTGTGCCATTATTGATCCGGTAATGGATTTTGACCATGCCGCTGCGCGCCTTACTTATGAAAGCGCCGATCAGGTCATTGCCTATATCACCGATAACGGCCTGAAACTGGAATGGCTGATCGAAACCCATGTGCATGCCGACCACCTGTCAGCGGCCCCGTATATTCAGGAAAAATTAGGCGGTAAAATTGGCGTCGGGGCCGGTATTTCCATTGTGCAGGATGTGTTTGGCAAGGTCTTTAACGAAGGTACAGAATTTCAGCGGGACGGCAGCCAGTTTGACGCGCTGTTTGAAGATGGCGACACATATATGATCGGTAATATGCAGGTCAAAACCCTGCACACACCCGGCCATACACCTGCCTGCATGACCCATGTGGTTGGCGAGGCCGCGTTTATAGGTGATACAATGTTTATGCCAGATAGCGGATCAGCCCGCGCCGATTTCCCCGGTGGCGATGCCGGTGTTCTGTATGATTCTATTCAAAAAGTTCTAAGCCTGCCTAATGAGACCCGCTTGTTCATGTGCCATGATTATGGCGCAGGCGGCCGTGAAATTCAGTGGGAAACAAGCGTGGCCGAAGAAAAGACCACAAATATCCATGTTGGCGGCGGTAAAACCCGCGAAGAATATATCGCGTTTCGCACGACACGCGACGCCGAACTTGATATGCCAAAACTGATCATTCCTGCGATACAGGTTAACATGCGCGCCGGAAATCTGCCTAAGGATGCCGATAATGGCACCACCTATCTGAAGGTACCGGTAAATGCCCTTTGATCGCGAAACAGCGCTGAGTTTCAATGTGCTGGACGATAAAGTTCAGGTGTATGGCCAAATCACACCGGATCAGGTTGGCAAAATTGCAGCCCTTGGTTTCAAGGCAATAATCTGCAATCGCCCGGATGGCGAAGCCGACGATCAGCCCGATTATGATGACATCGAGGCCGAGGCCGCGCGTTACGGCCTTGCCTTCAAATACATCCCGTATTCGAACGGGGCGCTGACACCCAAATTGTTGGCAAATGTGAAAAACACCATTGATGCCACAGATGGCCCTGTGCTGATGTATTGTCGTTCAGGTCGGCGCTCGACTATTTTGTGGGATGCGGTGCGCGGGCCAAATCCGCAGATTTAAACGTCGCGTCATAGAATGCGCGTTTTATTGAACGCGCGTTCACTTCCTGCTAGTCCAGAATGGACTTATGCAGGAGGAAGTGATGGATATTTCAGCAAATACGGCAATCGTGGTTTCAGGTGGCGCGTCGGGCCTCGGGGCGGCAATTGCCCGCGCCTTTGCCGCCGCTGGCGCCAAAATAGGCATTTTCGATCTAAACATTGAAGGCGGCACCGCGTTGGCCACAGAACTGGGCGGGGCCTTTGCCCATGTTGATGTGTCTGATCCTGTTTCGGTTGCCGAAGGGTTCAAAACGCTGCGCGCAGTCAACGGTCAGGAACGCGTTATGGTTAATTGCGCGGGCATCGGCCCTGCATCCAAAACCGTCAGTCGGGGCGCGGCTCACGACCCTGCAATGTTTGCCAAGGTGATCGGCGTTAACCTTTTGGGGTCTTTTCACTGCGCCAGCCAGGCGGCGGCGGGCATGATTGCCACTGACCCCGTAAATAAGGATGGCGAACGCGGCGTGATCATATCAACCGCATCGGTGGCGGCGTATGAAGGCCAAGTGGGGCAGGTGGCCTATGCCGCCTCCAAGGGCGGAATTGTCGGCATGACCTTACCAATGGCACGTGATTTGTCGCGTGATGGCGTGCGCGTTGTTGCCATTGCGCCGGGCCTATTTAAAACGCCGTTACTAGAAGGCTTGCCACAAGAAGTGCAGGACAGTTTAGGCGCGCAAACGCCGTTTCCCCCCCGCCTTGGTGCGCCTTCGGAATTTGCGGCCCTCGCGCGTCATATCGTGGAAAACCCCATGTTGAATGGCGAAGTAATTCGCCTTGATGGTGCCATCCGAATGGCCCCGCGTTAAGGCAGTACAAGGCTGGCCTGTTGGTAAAACGCACGCTACAAGGGCGCTATGAATGCGCCCTTTGACCTTGCTACAGCCGCCCGCCTGTCCGTTGCCCCGATGCTGGACTGGACAGATCGCCATTGCCGGTATTTTCACCGGTTAATGAGCGCGCGCGCCTTGCTGTATACCGAAATGGTCACTGCACCGGCGCTGGTGCGTGGTGGGGCAATGCGGCTGTTGGATTTTGATCCAAGCGAACAACCTGTCGCGGTGCAGCTTGGTGGTTCCGACCCTGATGAACTGGCCCAAGCCACGCGCCTGTGCGCTGATCGCGGCTTTCACGAGGTGAATTTAAATATCGGCTGCCCGTCAGATCGGGTGCAATCAGGGGCGTTTGGTGCGGTGCTGATGAAGGATCCTGATTTGGTATCCACATGCGTTTCAAAAATGCAAAATGCCGCGCAAGATGTTGAAATAACAGTAAAATGCCGAATTGGTGTTGATGATCAAAAACCAGAAGAAATTCTTCCTGCCTTTCTGGAAAGCCTGCAAAATGGCGGGGTGACGCGGGTGATAATTCATGCTCGCAAGGCATGGCTTCAGGGCCTCAGCCCCAAACAAAACCGCGATGTGCCGCCGCTGGATTATGCGCTTGTGCACCAGATGAAACGTGATTTTCCCCATATGCACCTATCGCTAAACGGTGGCGTTACGACACTTGAAGACGCACAGGCGCACCTGAATACAGGCATGGATGGCGTGATGATCGGGCGCGCGGCATACCATACGCCTGCGGATATTTTGCTTGATGCAGACCGTGTTATTTTTGGTGAAATGCATTCAAAAACCGCCCATGATGTTGCACGTGAAATGCTGCCCTATATTGAAAGTCATCTGGCCAAAGGCGGGCGCGTACACAACATAACCCGCCACATGCTGGGCCTGTTCACAGGCCGCCCCGGTGCGCGCACATGGCGCCGCGTACTTTCCGAAGGGGCTTCAAAACCCAATGCTGGCCCCGAATTATTGCTAGAGGCCATGCGCCACGTTCCCGAAGAAAGGGCCGCATAATGGTTGAAATCACCCCCCTTATCCCCATGGCTGCACTGCTTTTGGTTATCGGTGCCTTTGCCGGTGTCATGGCCGGATTACTTGGGGTTGGCGGCGGTATTATCCTTGTTCCAGCCTTCTATTATGCATTCTCCGCCCTTGGATATGCCTCGGACCAACTGATGCAAATCTGCCTTGCAACATCGCTGGCGACAATCATCATAACCTCGCTGCGCTCAGTCATGGCACATCATAAAAGGGGCGCGGTTGACTGGAATATTCTGCGTAAATGGGCGCCGGGTATTGTGATCGGGGCCGTTATCGGCATGTTCATTGCTGCCAATTTACGCTCGACCACCTTGCAGGCCATATTCGGCGTGCTTGGCATCATTGTTGGCGGCTATATGGGTCTGGGGCGCGCCACTTGGCGTATTGGCCCCGAAATGCCTAGTGGCATTATTCGCGCCATTGTGTCGCCGATACTGGGTTTTTTGTCGGTCTTGATGGGCATCGGCGGTGGCAGCTTTGGCGTACCGCTTATGAGCCTGTATGCAACCCCAATTCACCGTGCCGTGGCAACCGCTGCGGGCTTTGGTGTGATCATCGCGGTGCCTTCCGTGATCGGGTTCCTAACCGTATCAATCGCCCCCGCCGCGCGCCTGCCATTCAGTATTGGCGCGGTTAACCTTCCAGCCTTTGGTCTGGTTGTTCTTATGACCATGATAACAACGCCTTACGGGGTAAAGCTCGCCCATTCCATGGATCCTAAACCGTTAAAGCGTATATTCGCGGTTTTCCTGACGCTTGTTGCCCTAAACATGCTGCGCAAAGCTTTGGGGTGGTAATTCCTCACCACCCCATCTTTGTTCTAAAAATATCCTCGCCGAAGGCGAAAAACCTTTTAAAGATCAGTCCTTACATGCCAAAGTTCAGGAAATAATTCCACATCCAGCATCCGCCGTAGATAAGAAACACCCGATGTTCCGCCCGATCCGCGCTTGAAACCAATGATGCGTTCAACGGTGGTAACATGGTTAAAGCGCCACTGGCGGAAAAAGTCCTCAAAATCCACCAGTTTTTCGGCCAGTTCATACAACTGCCAGTACTTGCTTGGCTCTTGATAAACCTGCGCCCATGCCGCCTGAACGCTTTCATGAGGAACATATGCCTGGGACGGGTCGCGCGCCGTAACTTCGGACGGCAAATCAAAACCCGCCTTGGCCAGTGCCGCGATTGCTGTGTCGTAAATACTGGGGCGTCCCAGTTCTGCCTCAAGTAATCCCAACACATCGTCGCGGTGTTCATGGGGTCTCAGCATTGCTTTGTTTCGGTTGCCAAGGGTGAATTCGATCAGCCGGTATTGCCAGCTTTGAAAACCCGAACTTTGGCCCAGATCGCCGCGAAACATCGTGTATTCCGAAGGCGTCATGGTGCGTAGAACATCCCATGCATTGTTAAGCTGCTCAAATATGCGCGCCACACGGGCCAGCATTTTGAAAGCCACGCCGTAATTGCCACTTACAAGTGCAGTGCGCGCAGCACCCAGCTCATGCAGCGCCAGCTTCATCCACAATTCGGACGTTTGGTGCTGAATAATAAACAGCATTTCGTCATGGGCATCGCTTAGCGGCTTTTGCGCGCTCAGCAATGTGTCCAGCGAAAGGTAGTCACCGTATGACATACGGCCGTCAAATTCCATTTGTGCGCCATCATCGGCGGGATCGTAAGGGCAAGCCATGTTATTTCTCCTGTAAATTCTGAAAATAGTTAAACGAACAAAAGGCAGGCTAATTGTTTAAACTTGCGCACATTGCCAGCTTGCGCCACAGCGCAATCCAGCCCGCAGGGCGGCATAAAGGGTGGGGGATCCCGGTCATGTAACGCCCGCGCGTGCATGGTATTCGGGTTGGTCCCACAGGCGATTCTTGATCACATCCGCAAGAATGCGCACCGCGCGGTCAACATCATTTTCGTCAATATATAGCGGTGTGAAACCAAAGCGCATGATGTTTGGCGCACGAAAATCACCAACCACACCGCGATCAATTATGGCCTGCATGGCCGCATAGCCATTTTCAAAGCCAAATGATACCTGACTGCCGCGCTCATTCGGGTTGCGCGGGCTGGCAAGGGTCAGGGTTGGGCAGGCGGCCTCAACCCCCTTGATGAAACGTTCGCTTAGAACGATCGACTGGGC
>DAOUQO010000072.1 GCA_030625565.1 Aliiroseovarius sp.
GCTGCATATGGCCGAGGCCGGTCTTGATGTTGTGCTGGTTGAAGCACAGCGCGTGGGCTTCGGTGCATCGGGGCGCAATGGCGGGCAGGTCGCCGGGGGCCACAACAAGGACCAGTCAGAACTTGAGGCGATGCTGGGCAAGCCCCATGCGCGTGCGCTGTGGGATCTGGCGCTGGAAAGCGTTGATTTGGTGCGTGATCTGGTGGCGCGTCATGCGCCTGATGCCCAGTTTGCCCCCGGTATTATTCATGCTGATCACCGCGCCCGATTTGTGAAACACAGCCATGCGACGGCGGCAAAATTACGTGATGAATACGGCTATGATCTGGTGCGCCCGCTGGGGCGCGATGAAATCCGGCACTTGGTGGGATCACCTGCGTATCACGGCGGCAGCCTTGATATGGGGGCGGGTCATATCCACCCGCTGCGCTTTGCACTTGGGCTGGCGCGCGCGGCCAAAGCGGCTGGTGTGCGAATTTTTGAAACCAGCACGGTTAAGGAAGTTAAGGCCGGAAATCCGGCGCAGGTTGTGACCCAGCGTGCCAATATTCGTGCCGGACATGTACTGTGGGCCTGCAACGGATATTTGGGGGAGGCCGAGCCCAAAGTGGCGGCGCGCGTTATGCCGATCAACAATTTCATCGCCGCGACCGAACCTTTGGAGGAAGCATTGGCGCAGGAATTATTGGCAGAAAATCATGCGGTGGCTGACAGCAAATTTGTGATCAATTATTTCCGTTTGTCGCAAGATCGCCGGATGCTGTTTGGCGGCGGCGAAAGTTATGGATACCGGTTTCCGCGTGATATTGCAGCCGTGGTGCGCAAACCGATGGAACAGATTTATCCGCAGCTTAAGGGTGTGAAGCTTGACTATGCCTGGGGCGGAACCTTGGCGATTACCATGAATAGGATGCCGCATTTTGCACGCCTTTCCGGCAACATCCTGACGGCTTCTGGGTATTCGGGCCACGGCGTTGCCTTGGCCACCCTTGGCGGCAAATTAGCGGCCGAGGCAGTGCTGGGCCAAGCCGGACGTTTTGATTTGATGGCAGATGTTCCCAGCCCGAGGTTCCCAGGCGGGTCGGCGCTGCGCTGGCCGTTATTGGTTTTGGCAATGGTTTGGTTTTCACTGCGCGACCGACTGTAGGGCTGGAGCCGGTACTTATGGGGGCCAGCCCCCATACCCCCGGGATATTTTTGAAAAATGAAAAAGAAAGGAAGGGAAGGGGTATCCTTTACTTTCCAAGGATTCATATTGTATACATTCGCGTCTAAAAACGAAAAGAAACAAACCGAGCAGGCATGTTGATCATACATATTAAATTACGCGGGCGGAGCTAATGGCGACGCTGGCATTTCTTTTGAACCTTGCGGGTGCGACCATGCTGCTGCTGTTTGCGGTGCGTATGGTGCAGACTGGTATCGAGCGCTCAATGGGGCCAAGTTTTCGGCGGATTATAACATCGCGCAAGGATAGCCGTTTGCAGATGGCCCTTGCGGGGGTGATGTTGGCGGTTGTGTTGCAATCGGCGACGGCGGCGTCGTTGTTGGCAAGCGGGTTCATGGCCTCGGGGTTAATCACGTTTACCGGCGGGTTGGCGACTGTGCTGGGGGCTGATTTGGGTTCAGCCCTGGTTATTCAACTGCTGAGCTTGCGCCCTGACTGGTTGATTCCGGTGCTTTTAACCATTGGCGGCTATCTGTTTTTGAAGGTCGAGGCGCGCACGCCGCGCCAAATTGGCCGGATTTTGCTGGGGGTCGCGTTTATTTTACTGGCGCTAAAGTTGTTGTCTGCGTCGGTTGACCCGATCCGCGAAAGCACAGTTATGCCTGCCATTGCCGGATATCTGGAGCGTGATTTTGTCACTGCATTTCTGGCGGGTGCCGCGATCACATTTATCATGCATTCCAGCGTTGCCGCGATTTTGATGTTTATCACATTTGTGGCGATTGGCGTTTTACCTGTGCAGGCCGGAGTGTCGGTTATTTTGGGGGCAAACCTTGGTTCAGCCGCCTTGTTTATATGGCTGTCGCGCGGCATTGGTCCTGTGGGGCGGCGTTTGCCATTCGCCAACCTTTTGCTGCGTGGATCAGGTTCGGTTTTGGGGTTGTTTGTGGTTAATTTCACCCCTCTTGTCAGTAGCCTAAGCATGTTTGGTGACGCGCAAGTTTTGGTTGTTATTCATGTGCTTTTCAACGGGGTAATTCTGGGGTTGGGCCTGCCGGTTCTGCGCGCGCTTGAGCGGCCACTTACCGCCATATTTTCGGATGAAAACGCCATGGCCCCCGAAGAGGTGCTTAAGCCGAGTTCGGCGCTGGATCCCAGCCTTTTGGGACATCCGGCGCAGGCAATTGCCAGCCTGACGCGCGAAGTCTTGCGGATGAGCGAGATGGTTAACGCGATGGCCAGCCCAGTGATGGATTTGTATCGCAGTGGCGACAAGGCCGCGATAAAAGCCGTGCGCGCGGCTGATACCGAGGTTAACGCGACCTTGGATTGTATCCGCCGGTATGTGGCCGATATTGACCGTACAGATATTTCAAAAAGCCATTCGCGGCGCATCCGTGAATTGGTGGAATATGCGATTAGCCTTGAGATCGCGGGCGATGTGGTGTCAAAAAACCTGATGGTTTTGGCAACGGCAAAACAACGCAAGGGGGTCAAGTTTTCCCCTGCGGGGCGTGATGAGCTGGTGACACTGCATGAACGCGTGATGGCCAACATGTCTTTGGCATTCAATGTTTTGGTGTCCGAGGATCTGGAAAGCGCGCGCCTGTTGCTAAAGGAAAAATCCGAATTTGCAGGCAAGGAACGCAAAAGCCGCAAAAAGCATCTGAAACGTATGCGCGACGGGTCCGAGCGCAGTTTTGAGACCAGCGATATTCACCTCGAGACCCTGCGCGCACTTAAGGATCTTAATGGGCGTATTTCAGGAATTGCCTATCCAATTCTGTATAGAAACGGGCAATTACTTGAAACACGGCTTGTGGAAAGTGTCGAAGAAGATGAAAGTGAGGATAACGAAGACGGCTAGGTGCGATTCTCCTTGCCGTGTTTGATTTTCGACACGCTTGGATAAGGATTGGCACATGCCCGGAAAATTGACACTGAATGAACTTAAGGCACAGGTTGCCGACGGAACAATCGACACGGTTCTGGCCTGTATGGTCGACATGCAGGGCCGCTTGATGGGCAAGCGTTTTGTCGGGCAATATTTTGTCGATACTGCGTGGGAAGAAACCCATTGCTGCAATTATTTGCTGGCGACCGATCTGGAAATGAACACGGTCGAAGGCTACGCATCCACGTCATGGCAGGCGGGTTATGGCGATTATATGATGCGCCCCGATATGTCTACTTTGCGCGTGGCGGCATGGCTGGATGGCACCGCTTTGGTGTTGTGCGATGTTCTTGATCACCACGGCCACCACGACATTGCCCACAGCCCGCGTGGCATGCTGCGCGCCCAGATTGCACGCGCCGAAGCCATGGGGTTTGGCACTATCGCTGCGACTGAGCTTGAGTTTTTCATCTTCGCCAAAAGCTTTGAACAAATGTCGGCCGAAGGGTTCGCAGACCTGACGCCAATCAGTTCCTATAACGAAGATTACCACATTTTTCAGACCACCAAAGAAGAACACGTCATGCGGCGCCTTCGCAATACTTTGTACGCGTCCGGCGTGCCGGTCGAAGGATCGAAAGGCGAAGCCGAGGCAGGCCAAGAAGAACTCAACATTCGCTATGCCAGCGCGATGGAGGCGGCCGAAAACCACACAATCGCCAAGCACGCCACCAAGGAAATCGGCTGGCAACAGGGCCACGCCGTTAGTTTTATGCCCAAATGGCATGCCGACCGCGTGGGCTCGGCCAGTCACGTGCACCAATCACTGACCATCAATGGCGAACCTGCGTTTTATGACAAAGACGCCGATTTGTGCATGTCGGAAACGGCCCGCCATTATCTGGGTGGTTTGCTGAAATATGCCAGCGACATCACCGTTTTCATGGCCCCCTATGTGAATTCCTATAAGCGGTTCCAGAAGGGCAGCTTTGCCCCCACCAAAAAGGTCTGGTCAGTCGATAACCGCACTGCCGCCTTCCGCCTGTGCGGCGATGGAACCAAGGCCGTGCGCGTTGAATGCCGCGTGCCGGGCGCCGACATGAACCCCTATCTTGCAATCGCCGGAATGCTGGCCGCAGGCCTTGCCGGAATTGAAGAAAAACTGGACCCCGGCCAGCCCATCGGTGGCGATGCTTATGAAGGCGAAGCGGAATATATTCCCACCAACCTGCGCGACGCGACCGAGGCCTTGCGCGCATCCGATATGCTGCGTAAAGCGATGGGGAACGACGTTGTCGATCACTACACCCGCATGGCCGAATGGGAAGTTGAATCTTTTGATGCAGTCGTAACCGACTGGGAAATCGCCCGTGGATTCGAGCGCGCTTAAGGAGAATAAAAATGACACGTATGCTGCAATGTATTTCGCCGATTGATGGCTCGGTCTATGCCGAACGTCCGGTTCTATCAGCTGATGATGCCGCCAATGCGGTGGCGCGCGCGCGCGATGCACAAAAAGACTGGGCCGCACGCCCCTTGCAAGAACGCATCGATCTGGTGATGGCCGGCGTCGCCCGCGTTGGCGAAATGAACGACGAAATCGTCACCGAACTGGCGTGGCAAATGGGCCGGCCTGTGCGTTATGGCGGTGAATTTGGCGGCTTTAACGAACGTGCCAGCCACATGGCATCGATTGCCGAAAGCGCGCTTGCGCCCATCGTAGTTGAAGATAACAGTGATTTCCGCCGGCTGATCAAACGCGAAGCCCACGGCGTGGTTTTCGTGATCGCCCCGTGGAATTACCCCTATATGACGGCCATTAACACGGTCGCCCCCGCACTGATTGCAGGCAATTCGGTGGTGCTGAAACACGCGACCCAAACCTTGCTGGTCGGCGAACGCATGGCGCTTGCTTTTCACGAGGTTGGCGTGCCCCAAGACGTGTTCCAGAACGTGTTTCTTGATCACAAAACCTCGGGCGGGTTGATCGAGGCCAAGCAGTTTGACTTTGTAAACTTCACGGGTTCAGTCGGCGCTGGCCGCTCGATCGAACTGGCAGCAGCGGGCACATTCACCGGCCTTGGCCTTGAACTGGGTGGGAAAGATCCGGGCTATGTCATGGATGATGCAGACCTTGATGCAGCCGTTGACACATTGGTTGACGCGGCCATGTTCAATTCCGGCCAGTGCTGTTGCGGCATTGAACGTATTTATGTGCATGAAAGCCTGTTTGACGCATTTGTTGAAAAATCTGTTGCAATCGTAAAGGGTTACAAGCTGGGCCACCCGCTTGAGGCCGCAACAACAATCGGTCCAATGGCCAGCACACGCTTTGCCGATGAGGTCCGAACCCAAATCAGCGACGCAGTTGCCCACGGCGCAGTTGCCCATATCGATACCTTTGCCGAGGACGATGGCGGCGCATATCTGACCCCGCAAATCCTGACGAATGTGAACCATTCCATGCAAGTCATGCGTGAAGAAAGCTTTGGTCCCGTGGTTGGCATCATGCCAGTCGCCAATGATGAAGAAGCCTTGGCGCTGATGAATGACAGCAAATATGGCCTGACCGCGTCGCTGTGGACTGCCGATGCCGATCGCGCCGAAGCACTGGGCGCACGCATTGAAACCGGCACCGTGTTCATGAACCGTGCCGATTATCTGGACCCCGGCCTGTGCTGGACCGGCTGCAAACAAACCGGTAAAGGCGGCGGCCTTTCGGTCATCGGTTATCACAATCTTACACGTCCGAAATCTTATCACCTGAAAAGGCAAACATCATGAAATTGTTTGGCAACTGGTCCTATCCGACCGCTATCCGTTTCGGCGCTGGCCGTATTTCTGAATTGGCCGAGGCCTGCACATCCCTAGGCATAAAAAACCCGCTTTTGGTCGCAGACAAGGGCCTTGCAAACCTGCCAATCACGCAGGGCGCTTTGGATATTCTTGAGGCAGCTGGCCTTGGCCGCGCCATGTTCTTTGAGGTGGATCCAAACCCAAACGAGCTGAACCTTGCGGTCGGCGTGGAAATGTATCGTACCGGCGGCCATGACGGTGTTGTTGCCTTCGGCGGCGGCTCAGCCTTGGACCTTGGTAAAATGATCGCGTTCATGTCCGGACAGACACGCCCGGTTTGGGATTATGAGGACGTAGACGATTGGTGGACCCGCGCAGACCCTGCCGGAATCGCGCCGATTATTGCCGTTCCAACCACGGCTGGCACAGGTTCAGAAGTGGGTCGTGCCTCTGTGATCACAAATTCCGAAACTCATGTGAAAAAGATCATTTTCCACCCGAAAGTTCTGCCTTCGATCGTGATTTGCGACCCTGAACTTAGTGTCGGCATGCCAAAAATGATCACCGCAGGCACCGGAATGGATGCGTTCGCCCATAATCTAGAAGCGTTCAGTTCGCCCCATTATCATCCGATGAGCCAAGGCATCGCACTGGAAGGCATGCGCCTTGTACGCGAATATTTGCCGCGCGTTTATGCTGATGGCACCGATATTGAAGCCCGCGCACATATGATGGCGGCGGCGTCCATGGGTGCAGTTGCGTTCCAAAAAGGGCTGGGTGTGATCCATGCCTTAAGCCACCCGATTGGTGCAGTTTACAACACTCACCATGGGACCACGAATGCCGTTGTTATGCCAGCCTGTCTGCGCTTCAATCGTGTGGCGATTGAGGGCAAAATCGAACAAGCAGCGCATTATCTTGGCATCAAGGGCGGCTTCGATGGCTTCTATGATGCGGTGCTTGAAATGAACGACAGCCTTGGCATTCCCAAGCGCTTATCAGATATGGGCGTTGCCACGAACCGCATAGATGAACTGACTGAAATGGCCTTGAAAGATCCGTCCGTTGGCGGCAATCCCGTGGCTATGACGCGTGAAAACACAGCGGCATTATTTCAAGAAGTTATCTAATGAATAGCCGCCAAACCCAATGATTACTTGGGTTTGGCGGCTATAATAAGGGTGCCTTGATTGTTATACATGGCCTCTATCTGGTCTGTACGGTGTTGGCGTAGGGCGCGTTGGTTAAGCGATCCTTTATCGGTGATTTCGCCCAATTCCGGGTCAGGTACAGCGCCCAGCAACGTCATGCGCACCAGCTTGGTTGATGACCCGCTGGCGGTTGCGGCAAAGGTATTTAGGCGCTGCTGAAATGCCGCTTTGATTGCTGGGTGGGACAGCGGATTTTCGGGCAGCGTACCCCCTGCCAATTCGCCTAGCGTCGCGTCGTTCGCAATACCTAAGGCGCCCAGTTCACTATGGTTTTCGCCCACTACAACCACATCGCGCAACAGCCCGCCAAAGGCATCGACAATGGCCGAGCGAAGCGCGCCAACGCGCACCCAAGTGCCGGTTGAAAGCTTGAAGTTTTCGGCTAATCGCCCCGCGAAAAAGAAACCTTTGCTTAGGTCATCAGGATCAGCGGGCCGGATTGCATCGCCCAGATGGTAAAATCCGTCTTCGTCAAAGGCATCGCGCGTACCTGCATCATTTTTGAAATACCCTTGGGTGATTGATGGCCCCTTTAAAAGGGGCTCGTACCCGCCTTCGCAGGGGATCAATTTCAGTTTCAGACCGCGTGCCGGCACACCAACATTTCCCGGTGACGGGGTATTATCTGTGCAGCCAAAGGCAAATGGCGCGGTTTCGGTTGAGCCCAAGTTCGTGCAAAATAAAATGTCACTTCCGGAAATTTCACGGCCCTTTTGTTTGATGGTATCCCAGCTGTGTTGTGCCAGTCCTGCGCCTGCATAAACCATCATTTTGTTGCGTTCAAAAAAGGCAGCGGCAAGGTCTGAATCATCGGTGATGGCCTTTGCCAACTGGTCATAGAATACCGGCACAGCAAAGTGCCATGTTGGCCGTACATCTTTGATATTGCGCACAGTTTTCCAGAAATCTGTTGGTGATGGGCGGCCATCATCCAAGTAAAACGACCCGCCATTGACCAGCACCATGTTGAAAACATAATTTCCCCCTGCTGTGTGGTGCCACGGCGACCAGTCAACAATTACAGGTGGTTCTTCGGCTAAAAATGGCATGCAATCCACCATCATCGCCTGATTTGATGCCAGCATATTTTGGGTGTTTATCACCGCTTTCGGCGTGCCGGTTGAACCTGAGGTGAACAGGTATTTGGCCACGCTTTTACCATTTACACTGGCATAGGCCTTGTCTGCATTTTCGCGCCCGCGCGATGCAGCCAAATCCTGCATTGTTAGCGCATTTGTCGGTGGATTTATGGCGCAGATTGCGGGGATATCAGGCAGGGCGGCAAGGGCGTCGCGGTATTTATCACCATCTTCGGCAAAAACCAGACCAGGATTTAAAAGATTTACGGCTGCCTTTAGGCGGGTAAAACTGCCTGATAATGTTGACCATGACGGCGAAAGCGGGGCATAGGGAACACCGGCATATTGTGCGGCTAACCCAAGAAGTGCATGGGAAACCGAATTTTCTGATAAAATTATCAAGGGCTTATCTGGTCCCAGCCCCTGTTCAAGAAGACCGGCAGCCAAGGCACGGCTATAGGCAAGGGCGTTGGCGTAAGTCAGGGTTGCCCACCTTTGTTCTGCATCGCGTTCAGCAAGGAAAATCCGGTCGGGGCATTGTGTTGCCCAGTGGATCAGCGAGGCTATGATCGTAGGGCGATAAGGGGGCAACTCACCGGTTTGTCGCATCGTCACAATCCCGTCTTTTTGGGTTGTGATCACAAATTCCGGAGTCCAGAAGGTCGGAGCGTTCATTTTATATCCTTCGCTGTCATTGTGCCAAATACGTCAGGCAATGCGGGCTAAATCATCGGGTGTCACGGTGCCAAGGCGTGCAAGCAGTGCGGTAACATTACTTCGGCAGGGTCCAATGCGGCATTCTGACCCAAAAACACCATCCGGTAAATCTGGATGGCGCAGCAAAAGCCTGCGCCACGAATGGACTATCAGCCCGCGCAGCACCGCCCGATCAAGGGCATCAATATTGCTTGGCAGCAGGGCCGTGACCTCGGCCAGTTGGGTTTCAAAAATTTGGTAATCACGCTGAAGCTCTGGTCCGGCAAGGGCATGGCGAAGCCAGCTTGGCGTGGGTCCAATTTGGCCGCTGACCGACAGGGTTTCCGGCAGGTCAGGCATGGGGCCAATTCCAAAGAAAACGCCGGTCTGGCCGGGCACCCGAAACATGGCCGCAGTTTTGGTTGGTGGGGCGCTGTTTGGGGCGCAGATGATGATGTGCCACGCCTTGTCTTGGGCAAGGGGCGATGTGTCAGCGGGGGCGTAAACGCGCTGGGAAAAGCTGATGGATTCAGTGCGGCCATGTTCGGTTAGAAAGTACCACCCGGCGCGGCCTTCGCGGCGGCTATCGATCCAGCCATCCTTGCGCAAACGGTGCAGCGCAACCCGCATCGAGGCAGGTTTAATCCCGACCCGACTGGTTAACTGGCTTAGGGCCGCACCCGAAAGGGCATCGTGCCGCCCACGCGCTAGATCCCCGAAAAGGGTGACAATAAACGACCAGACGCGCAGGCTTTCGCCTGTGCTTAGTACCTGAATGGCATCTTGTATTTGGGTGTGGTCGTTCACGTCATTTGGTGCATGGGAAATGTTCAGGCCCTTTCCAAAATCATTGCAACACCTTGGCCAACGCCGACGCACATTGACGCAAGCGCGTATTGCGCACCGCTGCGGCGCAGCTGATAAGCCGCGGTCAAGGCCAGCCTTGCACCAGTCATGCCCAAGGGATGGCCCATGGCAATCGCACCGCCATTTGGATTAACATGGCTGGCATCATCGGCAAGGCCAAGGGCGCGGGTGCAGGCAAGTGCCTGTGCCGCAAAGGCTTCGTTCAATTCGATCACACCGATTTCATCCAGTGACAGCCCCGCGCGTGCCAGCGCTTTTTCGATTGCCGGTACCGGGCCAATGCCCATGATATGTGGCGAAACACCGGCGGAAACAAATGTGACCACGCGCGCCATTGGCGTCAGGTTGTGGCGCTTAACCGCGTCTTCGCTGGCGACAATCATTGCCGCCGCACCGTCATTCACGCCTGAGGAATTTCCGGCCGTGACGCTAAGGTCGGCCCCGTTAATGCCGCGCAGTCCAGCCAATTTTTCGGCGCTTGTGCCGGGGCGGGGGTGTTCATCGGCATCAAAGGTAATCGGGTCGGCGCGACGTTGGGGGATTTCAACGGGCGTGATTTCATCGCTGAATATGCCCGCAGAATTTGCCGCCGCCCAACGCGCCTGTGAACGCGCGGCAAAGGCATCTTGATCTGCGCGCGAAATATCATATTCGCCAGCAACGTTATCGGCGGTTTCCGGCATCGATATTGTGCCATGCATGGCCTTCATTGCCGGGTTAACAAAGCGCCAGCCGATGGTGGTGTCATAGACAGTATTGGCGCGCGAAAAGGCCGTTGCCGCCTTGGGCATCACAAACGGTGCGCGGCTCATGCTTTCGACACCGCCGGCAATGGCCAGATCAATGTCGCCGGCGCGAATGCCGCGTGCGGCCATGCCCACAGCATCCATTCCTGACGCACAAAGCCGGTTTACTGTTGCGCCTGCAACCTCAACAGGTAGCCCTGCCAAAAGCGCGGCCATGCGGGCAACATTTCGGTTGTCTTCGCCAGCTTGGTTGGTGTCGCCCAGATACACGTCATCAATCGCGGACCAGTCAACATCTGGGTTGCGCGCCATCAGGGATTTAATTGGCAAAGCTGCCAGATCATCGGTTCGGATGCTTGAAAGCGCACCGCCATAGCGGCCAATCGGGGTGCGGGTGGCGTCGCAAATATAAGCGTGCATCGGGGGCTCCTTAGGGTAAATTCGATTCGCGTTTCTGGGATGTTACAGGATAACGCCACGCCCCAGAAGCAATGTAACGCATGACGTTGCGCTTTTAATCCGAAGCTGTCTA
>DAOUQO010000270.1 GCA_030625565.1 Aliiroseovarius sp.
GCGGTTACTGGCGAGGCGGTGCGCAAGGCCCGTCAGGAAATTCGCCGCCTGCGCCGTGAAAACCCTGCCGCGCGCCTGATCGTCACTGGCTGCGCTGCACAGGTTGAACCCGAAACATTTGCCGGTATGGCCGAGGTTGACGCCGTTATTGGCAATAGCGAAAAGATGAACCCCGAAACATGGGCCAACCTGATGCAGACCACCGAACGGGTGATGGTCAATGACATCATGTCAGTGCGTGAAACTGCCAGTCATTTGATTGATGGTTTTGGCAGCCGCAGTCGCGCTTATGTACAGGTGCAAAACGGTTGTGATCACCGCTGCACGTTCTGCATTATTCCTTATGGCCGCGGTAATTCGCGTTCGGTACCGGCGGGCGTTGTTGTGGATCAGATCAAGAGACTGGTCGATAAGGGGTTTAACGAAGTTGTCCTGACAGGCGTTGATATGACCAGCTGGGGGGGCGATTTGCCCGCCACGCCGCGCCTTGGTGATCTGGTGATGCGTATTCTTAAACTGGTGCCGGACTTGGCGCGCCTTCGCATTAGTTCAATCGATTCAATCGAGGTTGATGAAAACTTGATGCAGGCTATCGCAACTGAACCCCGCTTGATGCCGCATTTACACCTAAGCCTGCAACACGGCGACAACATGATCCTGAAGCGGATGAAGCGGCGTCACAACCGCGATGACGCCATTCGTTTTACCGAACAAGCACGCGCACTGCGCGCTGATATGACCTTCGGGGCTGATATTATTGCGGGCTTTCCTACGGAAACCGATGCGATGTTTGAAAACTCACTGGCGCTGGTCAAGGAATGTGGCCTTACTTGGCTGCATGTTTTTCCCTTTTCCGCCCGCACAGGCACACCGGCGGCGCGAATGCCGCAAGTTAATGGTGTAATCATCAAGGACCGCGCCGCAAAGCTGCGTCAGGTCGGCAGCGAAAGTGTTCAGGTGCATCTTGCCGCACAGGTTGGTAAAACCCATAACGTGCTAATGGAAAACGCGCGCATGGGCCGTACCGAACAATTTGGCGAAGTTACCTTTGCCGCTGACAAACCCGAAGGGCAAATCATTCAGGCCCGTATTCTGGGCGTAAAGAAAAAACAGCTTTTTGCCTAAGCCAAATATGCGGGTTGTGCCAGTTAGTCATCCAGCGCCTTGGCTGCTGCTGTGGAAAGTGGGCCGATTTGTCCGTCAATGGCACCCCTGTACAGGTCACGATCCTTTAATATGATTTGAAAGGCAATTGCGGTTGGGCGCTCCCATGGTGTGACGCGGCCATCTATACGCCCGCGCAGGTCGTTGAATTTGACCTGACCGGATTCCAGTGCTTGCACATATAATGCAGCGGCGCGTTCTGGATCTGCCTCAACCCCGCGCCCTTTTTCATACAAAAACCCCAGCGCATTCAACGCCATAGGCATGCCGGTTTCGGCAGCCTTTTCAACCCATACCGCATGCGCGGCAAGGTCTTGGGGAATGCCGCTACCATTGTCACCATAAAGCTGGGCCAGATCCAATGTCGCACGGGTATTTCCCTGTGCAGCAGCGTCTTGCAATAAGGTCAGTGCCTTGGTGGTATCAGGAATACCCAAGGAAGCATCCGCCCCGCCGGGGATACCATCGCCGGTCAGATAGGTTTGCGCCAAACGATATTGGGCAAAGTGATACCCGCCATCCGCAGCGGCCTGCATTAGACGCACCATTTCGCTGGTATCACGTGAAACACCACGCCCAAGACGGTACATAAAAGCCAGCGTTGTCATGGCACCCAGATCACCCTGTTCGGTTGCGCTGTTGTAATGGGCAACCGCCTGATCGGCGTCGGCCTTAACCGGACCAATGCCAAATAGATAATAGTCGCCCAGCTTGGTTTGGGCGGCGGCTAATCCCAATTCGGCAGCGGCCAGAAAATGTGCCTGTGCATCTTCGTGATTTCCTGCATGTTGCGCGGCAACGCCAAGGTGAAAAAATGCCGCGCTGTTATTGGCCCCGCCATCAATGGCTGTTTGGCAAAAGGGTTGTGCCTGGCTTAGGTTTTCAAGTGATGTTTCCAACAAGCCGGGGTTGGCGGGCACACCTGAATTTGGCTGTCCAGCAAGTTCAATACATGTATCAAGCGCGGCACTGGCGGTGACTTGCCCAAAGGCTGTGGCTGGTAGAATTGCAATACAAAGCGTTGCAGAAAAAGCGGCAAGTGTTGGTTTGAAAAACATTTTTATCCTATATCCAAGCAGGTTTAATCTTGCGTAATCTAGCCGATCACACGCAGCCTGTCGATGGGGGCAGACTGTTCAGCCAACCTGAAAGGCCATCACCAACTTTCGCCCCTTGGGATTTTGCTGTATTATTAGCCGCAGAAATAACACCGGTTTCCAATGCGGAAACTGCATCACCAATCTTGGCAGAT
>DAOUQO010000150.1 GCA_030625565.1 Aliiroseovarius sp.
GACAGCCAGGCAGTGATGACTTGGCTATCTTGGAAATGAAAAAACAAAAGCTTATGCTAAAAGAAGAAATTCAACGCCTTAGCATATAGCTCACAGGACCAGACCATTAAGCGGTTCGGGCCGAAGCCCGGGCCGCAAGAATTGCTCCGGCAGTGATTAACAGCGCGGCAATTAACAATTTTGGACTGGGGTTTGCAAAGCCTGCGATAACTAAAACCAGCGTAGACAAAAGCGGTGCGGCATAAGAAATTGTGCCCAGTAACTGGATGTCACCCTTTTTCACGCCAATGTCCCAAACATAAAATGCCAACCCGACGGGGCCAAGACCAAGGCCGGCTATAGCAGCCCAGCTTACAAAACCGGTGGGCCAAACCGTTGTTTCAAACGTCAGATGCAGCGGTAGGGATAAGGCGGCAGTGGCCAGACAAAACACCGCCACAGCGGCCGTTGGGATTTGGCCTAAACGCCGCGACAACACTGAATATCCGGCCCATGTAAGCGCGCATAATGCTGCCAGCCCATATCCGGGCAGGGCCGTCATGCTAAAGCCGGTGGTGCCACCACTTATAATCAATGCGGCGCCAGCAAAGCTGATGATTGCCCCTGCAATATGCCCCTTTTTTAAATGCTCTCCGGGTAACAGACCGGACAAAAGCACAATTAGCAACGGCCACAGATATGCGATCAATCCGGCCTCGGCTGCGGGGGCCAGACGTAAAGCGCTGAAATACAACAGGTGATAGCCAAAAAGTCCAGCTGTTCCAAAGGCATAGACGCGCCACGGTACATCCCTTAGCTGGGAAATCCCGCCAGTGAGAAAAATCCAGACCACACCAACAGCCCCACCTATGGCAAAGGCCATTGTGTTTAATTGGAGCGCCGGCATCGGGGCTGTGGCGATGGTAAATAACGCAAGAAGTGACCAAAGAAGAACCGCAATTGACCCGATAAAAGTGGAAGATCGGCGGGTCATGTTTTGGTTCTAGACAAAAAACTGTCCTCCGTTTGCGGTCAGGGTTGATCCATTGATAAATGCCGCATCATCGGATGCCAAGAAGGTAACGCAGCGTGCAATTTCGGCGGGCTCGCCCAACCGTCCGGTCGGGATTTGGCTGATGATACCATCGCGCACTTTTTCAGGCACTGCCATCACCATGTCAGTGGCGATATATCCGGGGCAGATGGCATTGGCGGTGATGCCAAAGCGCGCGCCTTCTTGTGCCAGACTTTTGGTCAGGCCAAGATCGCCCGCCTTGGAGGCTGCATAATTGACCTGTGCAAACTGGCCTTTTTGGCCGTTGATTGAACTGATGGTGACAATGCGCCCAAATTTGCGTTCACGCATGCCCGGCCAAATTGGGTGTGTCATGTTGAAAACACCGGAAAGGTTGGTGTCGATAACTTCGTTCCATTGTTCGCGTGTCATACGATGAAACGGTGCATCGCGGGTGATACCGGCATTATTTACCAGCACTTCAATCGGGCCAAGGGCGGCCTCAACCTTGGCGATGCCGGCGACGCAGGCATCATAATCGGCAACCGACCATTTGAAGGTGGCAATACCGGTTTCATCCGTAAAGGCCTGCGCAGCTGTATCATTTCCTGCGTAGCAGGCAGCGACTGAGTAGCCTGCATCGCGCAGCCCTGTTGAAATTGCCGCGCCAATGCCGCGCGTGCCTCCTGTTACTAATGCAACCCGTGCCATGTTGTTCTCCCATTGCGATTCGTGTTCGCAATGGAATTACCCAAACAGGTAGAAATACGCAACATTATTGCGCGTCCGATTGTAAGTTTTATTTGACCATGTGGTTTAAGCCCGCTCTAAGCACATAGCAACGCCCATGCCGCCACCAATGCAAAGCGTTGCTAAGCCTTTGTTTGCACTTCGTCTTTTCATTTCAAACAATAGCGTATTTAGAATGCGCGCACCGGATGCGCCAATCGGATGGCCAATGGCAATCGCGCCACCGTTAACGTTAACATTTTCAGGATTCCAGTCCATGTCCTTGTTAACGGCGCAGGCTTGGGCGGCAAAAGCCTCATTAGCCTCGACCAAATCCAGGTCCGCGGCCTTCCAACCTGCCTTGTCCAACGCCTTGCGGCTGGCATGAATTGGGCCAACGCCCATAATCGATGGGTCCAGACCGGCGGTGGCATAACTCGCGATGCGCGCCAGTGGCTCAAGCCCGCGCCTTTCGGCTTCTTCCGCACTCATCAACAAAACGCCGGCTGCACCGTCATTAATGCCCGATGCGTTGGCGGCGGTTACTGTGCCGCCGTCGCGCATAAAGGCAGGGCGCAGCTTTTGCATGTTTTCAATGCTGGCACCGTGGCGAATATATTCATCTTGATCGACAATAATTTCACCCTTGCGGGTTTTTACTGTGAAGGGGACAATTTCGTCGTTAAAGCGCCCGGCCTTTTGTGCGGCTTCGGCCTTGTTCTGGCTGGCAACGGCAAATGCATCTTGCATTTCACGGTTGATTTCCCATTTTTGTGCAACATTTTCAGCGGTTTGTCCCATGTGATAGCCATTAAAAGCATCCCAAAGTCCATCACGGATCATGATGTCTATGAATTTCACATCACCCATTTTATGGCCAGCACGCAGATGCGCAACATGGGGGGAAAGCGACATATTTTCCTGACCACCCGCTGCAACAATATTGGCATCCCCCAGCATGATATGCTGAGCGGCCAAAGCAATGGCGCGCAGGCCAGAGCCGCAAACCTGATTAATGCCCCAAGCGGAACTTTCGATCGGAAGGCCCGCATTTATATGGGCCTGGCGCGCGGGGTTTTGGCCTTGGCCTGCGGTTAAAACTTGACCCAGAATTGTTTCGTCCACATTGCCAGCCTCAATGCCGGCACGCGCGACGATTTCTTTCAAAACCTTTGCGCCTAAATCATGGGCCGGGGTGTTGGCAAACGCGCCCGAAAATGCGCCGACTGCTGTGCGCGCGGCAGATACGATTACGATATTGGTCATTGTTGGGCTCCCTAAACCTATGCTGTAGCAGTGTAACTTTTGTTAATGCTTTGGAAAATAGGCCCCAAAGCAAGCATCAGTATTTCCTGTACAGGCTTATGCTGCGATGCAGAATATATCAAGCATCTTGGTTTAGGGATGTGTTTCGGGGCTTAACCGGCTATCTGGCGCGGGTCTGATTTTTGCCAATATGGCGTGATTGTCGGCATTCCAAAATAGTACCCTTGCAAGCAATCGATACCAAGCTGGATAAGGGTATTTGCCTCGGTATGGGTTTCGATGGATTCCGCAACAGTAAGGATATCCAATTCCTGAGCTAGGGAAATAATGGCCCTAGTTATCGCATGGTTACCCGAGTCCACGTCGATGTCACGGATGAAATCCCCGTTGATTTTCAGGATGTCGACATAAAGATTTTTAAGGCATTTGAGTGATGAATAACCGGACCCGAAATTGTCCAATGCAATGGAAATTCCTTGCGCGTGCAGCTCGGCCATGAATGTTTGCATGATCTCTGGAATGGTAATGGCCGCTTTTTCCGAGATTTCTATTATTAAGCGCTCCCCCAAGGTCGGGTCGCGCTTTAAACCTGTGGTCAATGTATGTTTCCAGCGGGAATACCCGATAGAACGAATGGACATATTGATGGAAAGGCGCATGTCCGGGGCGGCAGCCAGTGCTTCGAATCCTTTTTCAAGCGTTAACGTATCAATAATACGGCCCAGTTCCTTGTCTTCGATCACCCCGATAAAGTCTTTTGCCGGAATAATGCGTCCTTTAGCGTCCAGCACACGGATAAGCCCTTCGTAAAAGGCTGTTTTGTCGGGCTCCAATGCTTGCATGACGGGCTGAAAGGCCAGCATCACTCGCTTTTGCTCAAGCGCATTTCTAACCATTATCAGGGTGTCGGCATCTTGCGATTTGACCATCACCGACAGGGGGCTTGAAAGATCGCGTGCATTTTTTGTGCGGGTCGGATTGCCCATCAGTTTTCTCTCTTACTACAAATACAACGACAGATTTGCGCCATAGCTGCTAACAATAGGTGAATGGCAAATTTTGCTGAAAATTTTATAGGCTAAACACAGATGGCACCCTATGGGTTGCATGTTATTGAAAAGGCGGAAAAATGGGCGAAGCAGAACATAGATGTGGCTGGGTCGGGATCGAAGAAATATATATTTCCTACCATGATGACGAATGGGGCGTGCCTGAATATGACGGCCGCGCCCTTTGGGAAAAACTGATTCTCGACGGTTTTCAGGCTGGCCTAAGCTGGATCACCATCTTGAAAAAACGCGATAATTTTCGCGCGGCGTTTCTGGGTTTTAACCCTGAAATCATCGCTGATTGGGGCGAGGCTGAAATCGCCCGCCTTGTGCTGGATAAAGGCATCATACGCCACCGGGGCAAAATCGAAGCAACAATTGGCAATGCGCGCGCTTATCTGGACATGGGCGGGGCCACTGCCTTTAGCAAACAAATGTGGGGCTATGTGGATGGCCGCCCGTTGGTTAACCATTTTGAAAACCTGTCTGATGTGCCCGCTTTAACGCCGTTATCAACACAGATTTCAAAGGATTTGAAAAAGCTGGGATTCAAATTTTGTGGCCCAACAATTGTCTATGCCTGGATGCAAGCCTGCGGGTTGGTTAATGACCACCTAACCACCTGTGATTGCTTTGAAAAAGTGCAGCGTTGAACTTATCCCACGGCTTTTCCTCTTGCCGTAAATATCCCCGCCGGAGGCCTCAGTTTCGCCGGATACCCAAATCCGGTCACCCCGTCAGGGGCGAAATCCCTAATCGTCGATTACCGCACGCAAAACCGCCAGCGCACTTTCAGAATTCCAAACCGCATCACCACGCAGGCGGGCAATTTCTTGCCCCTCGCGGTTCAGTAAAGCTGTCAAAGGCAAGCCAAGCACCAACATTTCACGTGCCAGCACGCTGTCGGGGTCCAAAAGCACCGGTAAATGTGTCACTTCGGCCTCGTTGAAAAACCGGGTGATGCCGGCAACTGCATTGCGCCCTGTGGCAATTGTTACCACCTGAAAATCATCGCCGCCAAGCACCTTTTGCAAGGCGTCCAGCGTTGGCATTTCCTTGCGGCATGGCGCGCACCACGTGGCCCACATATTCACCAAAATATATTGGCCGCGATATTCCGCCAAGGTATGGGTGCCGCCTTCTGGATCAGTGAAAACAGATTGAAAAGGGGCCTTTGGTGTTGTGTGGAACAACAGCTTTTTCATCTCCCCTTGGGCCAAGGAATGGGGGCCAGTCAATGAATTTGGGGCAGGCGTGGCACTGGTCTGAACTGGCGCTGTTTCGGCGGTTTCGCTTGGGATCAGGTTATTCACCACCAGATAGATTGCACCAAGTGCAAGGGCCGCGTATAGCAGACTGAAACGAAAAATACGCATATCTAACTCCCGAAAAGGCCAAAGCCATGACAGATACAAACAAGCCAGCCAATGCCATGTGGGGCGGGCGTTTCGCGTCGGGCCCCGATGCTATCATGGAGGCGATTAACGCCTCGATCGGGTTTGACCAACGCCTTGCCCAACAAGACATCGAAGGTTCGCGCGCCCACGCCGCCATGTTGGCCAGCGCGAACATTATTACAGATAGCGACGCGGATGCCATTCGGGAAGGGCTGCTCACCGTATTGTCAGAAATTGAGGGCGGAAAGTTCACTTTTTCCACTGCACTCGAAGATATCCACATGAACGTCGAGGCACGCTTGCGTGAATTAATTGGTGATGCGGCAGGTCGCTTGCATACGGCGCGTTCGCGTAACGATCAGGTTGCGCTGGATTTTCGTATGTGGGTGCGCGATCAAACCGATGCCGCCTGTGATGCGCTGACCATGCTGATTAACGCATTGTTAAATCAGGC
>DAOUQO010000124.1 GCA_030625565.1 Aliiroseovarius sp.
GATATCTACTTGTGAATGGCGTTGTAGCTGTTTTTCATGGCTCCGTAGCCCCATGTGTTTGCTACACAGGCCAATGTTGTCGAGTGACAAAACAGTGCTTGGTGGTCACCGTTGTTTGAACCCCAATAGCCAGCGAATTTACGGAACATATAGGATTGTTCGTTGCTAAACTTGGCTGAACCCAACCAATAAACCGAATCTGGCCCGCTTTCTTCGCGGATATCCATCATCTGGTCGCCAACTTCGTCGATTGCCTGTTCCCAGGAAATACGCTTCCATTCCCCGCCCTCTTTTTTCATAGGGTATTTCAGGCGGCGTTCGCCGTGGGCGTGTTCACGCACCGATGCACCTTTGGCACAATGTGCACCAAGGTTGAACGGGCTATCCCAGCCGGGTTCTTGTCCGACCCATACGCAGTTATCAACTTCGGCAATAACCGTACAGCCGACCGAGCAGTGGGTACAAATGGATTTAATCGATTCAATTGCGCCGTCCATGCTGTCCTGTGCGGATGCCATGGTAACGCTGCTACCGGTTGCGCCAATCGCGGCAAGGCCGCCAATGGCTAGACCCGAGCCACGCAAAAACGCGCGTCGGTCAACCGATTTCTCTGCAATATTCGACAGGAGGCTTGTCCGTTGGGGGCGTCTCGCAACCCCGCCAGTTTTTTTCCTGAGCATGTATTTCTCCCTTTATGCTGACCCTTGCGGGCCTTTGCTAGGTGGTTGGGGTTTGACCGGCTGGCGTCTCGCTACAATTGGTCAAACTGATCCTTCTACCTAGAATTTCGCACTTTCATAATAAGCCAGAACATGCGCGGTATTGCGCAGCCCTTCGCCCGCTTCCACAGCCTCAACAGCTTGCGCTGCCGAACCTGACATTGCCACAGCAGCCGCAGCTGCCGGAGCCGAAACAGAGGCCATTTTCAGAAAATCGCGGCGATTTGAAACATCGCTTTGGTTTTTCTTGTCCATCTGTCTTCCTCCCTCGTTATGGGCCAAACTGACCCGGTTGTTGCGATTTTTAGGCCGCATTCGTAATGGGTCGAATGACCCGTAGAGCGCTGCCTCAGGCTGCGTTCATTCGAAACGCTTCGCGCTCGATCTCCATAAACGCGCGGCCGGCTGCGCCGACACTTGCGTAAAACACTGAATTTTTTGCCGCTTCCAGATCAGCAAAGAAATGGCTGGCCCACGGGGCGATGTGTTTGTTGTAAAATTCTGTCTGGCGTTCCAGCGTTACCGCGTCGCCAAACCGGCCTGTGATCATGCCGGCCATCATTTCAAACAGGCTGGCAATGTTGTCTTCTGGCTCGAACACATTGTCAGCGCGCACCATATGCTGCGCCGCCATGTCCTTGCGCAGGGCCGCCAGCGGTTTTTCGTTCAAAAATCCTGTCAGGTAAAAACTGGCATAGGGCAGCAATTCGCCGCGCCCGACCCCGATAAACAGCGCATTGAATTCGCTTTCCACCGCACGTTCCTTGGTCACCGCCGCCACCCGCGCCATTGCCGATATTGCATTGCCAAGATCACCGTCATCGCCGGTTAGGCCCGCGGTTTTAGCCAGCAAATCTTTGCTAGGAGGCCCAGCCATAAGCGTGCCAAGGAAACCATACAGATCGGCGCGCAGCCGGTCTTCTTCTTGTAGTGCGTTATCTGATGCCACGGCGTTCATCGTCTTTCCAATCTAACTGGCAAACGCGAAATGCATTCGCCGCTTTACCAAAGGGGTTTCTTCTTCGACGTCCTCGTCAAACGTGTATTCAGGGGCGGATATGATTTCGGCCACCTCTACGGTTTCAATTTCTTCAACCTCGACCTCTTCGGCCTCAACGTCGCCAACCACAGCATCTTCGGCCACAGCATTTTCAGCTTCGGCCTCTGCCGCCGCCTGACGTTCCATTTCTTTCACATGGGCCAGCAGCCCCTTGCCGACCTGATAGGTGGTGGCGATCACTTCACCGATCACACCGTTGCCAGTGAAATCTTCGCCGTAATCCAGCAAATTGTCGACATTCGCCAAAACCGGATTGCTAAGCCACAGCTTGCGCAGCGCGCGTTTGCGGATGCGTTCAGGCACAGCCGCTTTCATAAATCCGGTGAAATCATCACCCATCTTCATGTCATCAGGGTTTGGCAATTCCAGCTCGGCCAGAATTTCGTCATCGGTTTTTTCTTCAAGCTCGGCGTGAACTTCGGCAATTGCGGCGTCTTCAACGGCTTTTTCATCCGCTGCGACCTCGGCGGCGACACCTGCCTTGCGGCGTGCCCACATGTCCATGCGCTCGCTCAATGCATTGCCTCGCGTTTTAGGCGGGGCGAGGTATAGACATCCGACATCTGCTTGATGCGCGCGTCACCCTTGCCGTCTTCGACCAGATCAACATGTTTTTTGCCGCGCTTGCGTTTGACAAAAACTTCTTCCTCGTGATGCTCTTCCACAAATTCACGAACCCATGCGACCAAGGCATCAGGCATAGGCACTTGCTCAACAGTTTCTTCGCCACTATCGGCGTAATCCTGCGCCTCATAAGGCGATGCGGTGGCCAGCAAAATACCCATATCCTGTGCGCCGTCAGGTGTGTCCTGCAGCACCACATAAATCGCCGGAATGCGTGTTGACAGGCCGGTCAGATATGCCTCGGCCTCGGCGCGGTGCAGCTCAAGCGTCACGGTCGTTGCGTGGTATTCCACAGCTTCGCCATCGCGGCGCAATTCTTTCCAATTGGCAGGCGCAGCACCGGGTAAAACAGCAACGGCCCGCCAGCTCCAGCGCGCCCATTTGGTCACCCCCGGAGATTTCCGGATCACAATACCCAGCGGCATAGAAATGCTTTTTACTGTCATCTGTTCGCTGCCCCCCTTAGCCGCACTGGTCCCTGCCCGGCCAGAAATCCCGACCGTCTGCGCTAACATTGCGTGGTTTCAGGCGCGAACCAAGGGGTTTTTGGCCGTAAGGCAAAAACATTTTAAAAAAACCCAAGTCCACCCTGAAGGCGGGTCAATTCGACCTGCATTTTCACACATTCCCCCACGTCACGGTCAGAATGTCCACATGCCGCTAAACCAAGTATTTCAGTCGGAAAACTAAAACCCACAAAACCGAATCAACGGGGTTTACCGCGCGCCAAATCAGTGAATATGTGAACAAAGGAATCAACAGCGCGATCAGGCCCCCACAGCGGGCCACGAAGGGGTAACATGTCTAATACATTGATTTTATGTGATTGTTCAGGAAGTCAGGCAATTGATAGGGATGCCCTTAGTGCCGCAACAGGCCTAAAGTGCACGCGCGTTTATGCCGCACTTTGCACAAACCAGCTGGAACAGGCCGCAGCGGAAATCGCCAAGGGCGACGCCATTATTGCCTGCGCTCAAGAACGTGATTTATTCGAAGAAATCGCCGCTGAAATCGAAGTGCCCGTCGCCGGATATATCGACCTGCGCGACCGCGCTGGCTGGTCCGATGAAGGCTCCAAAAGCGGCGCAAAAATGGCCGCGCTAATCAGTGACGCATTGCTGGAAAAGCCCGCCGAAAAAACCCGTGATGTAATATCGGAAGGGCGCTGCCTAATCTTGGGCGCGCATGGCCCGGCCATCGCAGCCGCCGAACAATTATCCGAAACACTCGCCGTCACAGCCTTGCTGGAGAACGGCGACGAAATCCCCACAAGCCGCAGTTTTGACACTGTCATTGGCACCCTAAAGAAAGCCACAGGAACACTGGGCAACTTCACCGTAGAAATCGATGCCTTGCAGCAAATTATTCCCGGCGGTCGCGGCACCTTTGGTCTGACGGATCCACGCGATGGGGGCATATCGGAATGCGACATAATTCTGGACCTTTCAGGCGGCACAAAACTGTTTTCGGCAGGCGCAAAACGCGACGGATATCTGCGCGCAGACCCGCGCGATCCACCCGCAATGGCACGCGCGATATTTGAGGCCGCGCAATATATCGGCACCTTTGAAAAGCCGCTTTATGTAAAGCTGGAAACCCAGCTTTGCGCCCATTCACGCGCCCGCATAACCGGCTGCACACGCTGCATTGATGCCTGCGAAACCGGAGCCATAACATCAAACGGCGACCACGTATCGATTGATGCGATGATCTGCGCCGGTTGCGGCGATTGCAGCGCATTATGCCCGTCCGGCGCAATCACGTTTGATGCGCCACCCGCTGCCTTTCAGCATCAGCGCATCGCAAATTTTGCCAGCGTATTTGCGGCCTCTGGTGGCAAAGCCCCCCGCCTTTTGGTGTGTGATAGCGACTTTGGTGCCGAACTTATTTCGCTGTCAGCGCGCTTTGGTCGCGGTCTGCCTGCGAATGTTATCCCGTTTGAAATCAGCGCCTTGGACAGCTTTGGCCATGTGGAAGCCCTTGCTGCCCTCACCTGTGGATTTCAGCAGGTAGATATAATCCTGCCGCCCAAATCCGACGCTGCAACATTGGAACGCGAATGCGCCTTGGCCACAGCCATTGCCGGCGAAAACCGCGTGCGCCTGATCGCCCCGACCGACCCCGACACCCTAGAGGCAGCCCTGTGGGGCACAGACCCGATTGCCGCGATTGCCGCGCCCATCACGCCCACAGGCAGCCGCCGCCAGATGGCGCGCATGGCCGCCCTTGCGTTGAACCCCGACACCACCGCCCCCCTGCCCTTGCCCGACAGCGCGCCCTATGCAACGGCAATGGTTAACAGCGACGCCTGCACGCTGTGCCTGTCATGCGCCGCCCAATGTCCGGCCGGTGCGCTGGGGGATAATCCCGATGCGCCCGAGCTGCGTTTTCAGGAGGATGCCTGTTTGAATTGCGGGCTGTGCGTACGGGTTTGCCCAGAAAACGCAATCTCGTTAGTTGCGCGCCTTAACCTTTCGGATCAGGCCCTTACGCAGGTTATTTTGCACAAAGAAGACCCGTTTGAATGTGTTGAATGCGGCAGCCAGTTCGGCACAAAATCAACCATTGAACGCATCAGCGCGCAATTGGCCGAAAAACATTCTATGTTCGCCACCTCGGACGCTGCCCGCCTGATTAAAATGTGCGATACCTGCCGCATCACCGCGCAGTATTCACATACAGACAACCCGCTACAGGGCGGCGCAAGGGCCCCGACACGCACCACTGATGACTACCTCAAGAAACGCAAGGATCACTGATGAACCAGCGGGGCTCCGAGATCGGCAAGGGGGATTGTCGCCACATAGGCGATGATCGATTCCAATTCGCCCTGTGTCAAAACCAAGGGGCTGATCGGCGGCGGAAGCTGTGGATTAAACGGCCCAGTAATGCCCAAGACCTGCGCAAACGACGGGTGCGGATTCAGCACATAAAAGGTCTGGAACCGCTCAAGCCAATTGTCGAACGTGCGCAGCAGCCCAAAGGACGGGGTCGAACCAAGGCCCTTCATCCGGTTGCGATCCCCGATCACGTGGCAGCGCCCGCAATTTTGAAACGACAGAATTTCGCCTTGCGCAATATCGCCGGGAAGAACCAGCGCTTGCGGGGCCTCGGCCGCCTGTTCAACCGCAAAAAACGCCTGTTCCCCGTCGATTTGAAACGCCTGAATGGTACGCAAGCCAATGTCGGAATAAAGCCAACCCACCAGCCGGTCGGCATCTTTGCCAGACCTTGCCGCCCACGCATAAAAAACCTGTCCGCGCCCGCGCATCAGCGGCCGCGTTTGGGCCATGGATGTTTCGGGCGCCTGATTACTGATGACAACGTCACCAACCACGCCAGCGGCAATGGGTTCATGTGCGATGGAAAGGCCGGTCTTCAGGCTAAAGCGCGGCAAAACGTATTTAAGAAACCCGTTTTCAGCCAGCATAGGGGCCGTAGCCAAGGCGATATCCTTGTCTTGGGCGCGTGCGCTGTGGCTCATGCCGTGGCCCAGCGCCAGCATCAATGTCAAAAACAATATAAATCGCATATGCCCGCCCCTTTACTAAACTGTACTGCCATACGTCAATTCAGCAATCAAACATTGACACGGCCCCAATGCTCGGAAATGGATGCCTGATGGAAGAAAACCCGTTTGAAACACCCGAACCCGCAACCTTCCCCCCCCTGTTCCACGGCGAACAGGTCGAGGGGGCGGCAGATCCGTTCACCAAAGCCTGCACCAAGGCGGCGTTAGGCTGCACCTCTGGGCTGCTAGTGCATAACGTCACCCCCGACCGTTTGCGCGCGGCTATTGTGTTCGCACCCGAAACTCCGCTGGCCGAGGCCATGTCGGTTTTTTGCGCCTGCGGGGTTGGTTTTCAAAATGCCTTGGGGGCGCTGGCCCCACCCGAAGTCGCGGTGCATCTGGGCTGGAATGGTGACATCATCGTCAATGGTGCAAATTCCGGGCGACTGCGTGTTGCGGCCGCGCCCAGAACACCCGAAGGCGTACCCGACTGGCTGGTGGTTGGGCTGGAATTACACCTAATTCCGCAATCTGACGAAGGCGGATATGCCCCGGACCAGACATCATTGTTTCAGGAAGGATGTGGTGATATTTCCCCCATCCGCCTACTGGAAAGCTGGTCACGTCACACGCTTGTTTGGGTGAACCAACTGGGCAACGAAGGCGTTCAAGCCTTGCATGGGGAATGGCGCGGACTTGCCCATGGCGTTGGGGACAGTATTGAATTTACGCATGAAGAACAAAGCCTTAAAGGCACATTTCTTGGCGTTGACGAAGCGTTTGGCATGCTAATTCGCGATGGTGACACCACGCATCTTGTGCCTCTGACAAGCCTTCTGGAAAGGATATAATATGAAACTGGCCCGTGCTGTCCATTTGGACGAAAGCGACGAACAAATATTTCCAACGCCGGCAAAAGCCGATGAATGGCTGGTCTCTGGTGGCTTTGAATTTTCAAACTGGGGTGAAGCCGAGATAACAGGCAAAGCCCGTCAGGAATTCAACAATGGCTGGCTGGGGCTGGACAGTTTTGGTCGGGCAACATTGGCATCGGTATGTGAAATTTCAACTGAACAATATGAAGAATTGGTTGGTAAGCTGGCACAGCATTTTGTTGATAAATACGGCGCACCCGATCTGGATTCTGCGCGTGGCGTGGCCGAGGGCGAGCTGAAATTCATGGCCGACCTATGCGCAGAGCAAAAGGACCGGACCCTATTGTCAGTTCAGCGCGAGCTAACAGATGACGGAATCAAAGAAGGTTTTCGTGCCGTCTAAACCAGGCGCCGCAAATTTTTCTAAAAAATTTCGAACTAAGAATTTCTAGACATTCTTAGCTTACTTGGCTGTTGCATTAAACGTGAACAGGGTTTCACCATTAATCATATAGCTGTTAATCAGTTTTTTTGCCG
>DAOUQO010000091.1 GCA_030625565.1 Aliiroseovarius sp.
AGGATAGGCAACATTATCGCCGTTTTGGTCTGTATCTGTCCAAACGGTTTGGGCCAGATATTCAACGTTTACCTGATGACAAATACCGGTTCCGGGTGGCACAACGCGGAAATTATCAAATGCGGACTGGCCCCATTTCAGGAAGGTATAGCGTTCAAGATTGCGTTCATATTCGCGTTCAACATTTTGGCCGAAAGCCTGCGGCGTGCCGAAATTATCAATCATAACTGAATGGTCAATGACCAGATCAACAGGGGTCAGCGGGTTGATTTTTTCGGCGTCACCACCAAGGGCAACGATACCGTCGCGCATCGCGGCAAGGTCAACAACCGCTGGAACGCCGGTGAAATCCTGCATCAAAACACGGGCAGGGCGATAGGCGATTTCGCGAGGGTTTTTCCCGCCATTTTCAGCCCATTGTGCAAAGGCCTTAATGTCGTCAACCGAAACTGTGCGCCCGCCATCTTCGAAACGTAACATGTTTTCCAGTACCACCTTAAGGGCGGCAGGCAGGCGGCTAAAGTCACCCAATCCGGCGGCCTGGGCGGCCGGGATTGAATAATAGGCAAAGCTTGCGCTGCCAACATTCAGGGTTTTTCGGGTTTTGGCTGTGTCTTGTCCAACTTGGATTGGCATGATGGCTACCTTTGTTGATCGGTGGAATTACCACGTGATGTGCCCAATTTCTGGGTTTTTTGCAAGTGCTAAGCCGCATCTGTATACAAATGTACACAAGCAAACAAGTCACGATAGTTGCCCTGTAACAAAAACCTGTATAATTCTCGCAAAACCTTGATTGGCAGGCAGGGAGGGGATTGGTTATAAATAGATAACTCAGGAGTGTTTCATGCGATACCTTATGGGGCTTGGCGCCCTGATTTTTTGGATTTGTACTGCCGGCGCTTCGGTAGGTGCCGATGGCCGCCCCCTTGTGGTGGTTGAACTTTTCACGTCCCAAGGTTGTTCATCTTGCCCGCCTGCCGATGAAATTTTTAACGGGCTGGCCTTGCGTCAGGATGTATTGGCTTTGTCGTTTCATGTTGATTACTGGGATTATATTGGCTGGGCCGATACGTTGGCCTTGCCGGAAAATACGACGCGCCAAAAGGCGTATTCGCACGCTGCCGGGATGCAGTCGATTTATACACCGCAAATGATTATTGCTGGAACCAACCACGTTATTGGCTCGCACCCGTTGGAAATTTCCGATCATATTTCGGCATTTCATAACCGCCCTGCGCAGGTTTCTTTAGTCGCGCATGCAGGGGGTGGCCGTTTCCACCTTGAGGCCAAATCGCTTACACATACCCCGTTACCAAACCATATTTCTGTAATTATCGTTCGATTTTCTGCACAGGAAAACGTGGATATTTTGAGAGGGGAAAATGCAGGCAAGTCAATGTCTTACATTAATGTTGTTACAGAAATAAAGGCCATCGGGCAGTGGGATGGATCTGATGTTCTGGCGCTTGATGGCACCCTTGCCGGCGATGGTCCGGCGGCGGTGTTTTTGCAGGTTTCGGGTCCGGGGGAAATACTTGCCGCGGCGCGCTTGCGTTAAGGCGCGCCCCCCAGCCAGCGGCGATGCACCCATAACCATTGGCCCATATTGGCGCGCACTCTGGCCTCAAGGCTGTCATTGACGGCTTGCATCATTGTTTTGGCGTCTGAATGGGGAATTGGGTCTTCTACCACCACATCAAAATCCAATCCGTTTTCGCGGCGGATCCCATATACGGGGATCAAAATGGCATTGTATTTCAATGCCAATTCAGCGGCAGAAAGCGGGGTAAGTGTGGGCTGGCCAAAAAAGGTTAGCCGCGCACCATCGCGATCACGTTGGTCTGTTAAAAGCGCGATCATGTTGCCGCCGCGTAAGTGCCGGATCATCTGTGCCAACCCGCGCCGCCCTTGTTTAAAGGAAGGCGAGGCAATGGCTTCAAGGTTTTGGGCATAATGGGCGTTGAAATACACGTTCGACATGGGGCGGTACAGACCGCCGACTTTATGGCCGGCACGTGAAAAGATTGCCCGAACCACGTCATAATTTCCAAAATGCCCCGAAACGGCAATAATAGGCCTTTGTTCCAAGCGGGCGTTTTCAAGGGCGGTAACGCCGGGGCCTTGAAGCCTAACATCTTTAATTTGTTTGAAAAAATCCTTGCGGGAATACATTTCGCCAAACATGCGGCCGGCATTGTTGGATGCAGCGCGGCTGATTTTTGCGACCTCGTCAGGGCCAAGTCCAGGGCAGGCAAGCGTTAGGTTCTTGCGGGCGCGGGCCTGATGACCAGACAGAGGCGCAATAATACGCGAGGTCAGCCAGCCAATCAGCGGAATGCGCCAAGAATAGGGAAGGATTTTCGGGAGGTTAAGCATGGAAACCAAAAAAAGGTTAGTCAACCATGCGCCAAGCCCCCTTTTTTCCATGTTTTTTCTACCTGTCTACAAATGCCTTACCCCGCTTAAACCGGACGGGGCGGGGCTGCAAGCTTTGCCCGCTATTGTGATGAGGCGCTGGGATATTCAAGAACCTGTGCATGCAGGTGGTTTATTTGGTTGAATATGCTGGAAAACTGGCTGTTTTAGTCCGCGTCATCATTATCATCGTCATTTTCTTCATCTGCATCCACCAAGACGATATCACCAGCGGATTCCAGTTCCCGAATGTTGCCAATGACGATGTTCATGGCTGCTTCGCCTTCTGCTTCTTTCACTTTGCCCAAGCTTCCGATTTCTTCGCGCAACTGTTCTGCCATGCGTTTGGACATTGACCCCAAAATAAATTCGCAGGCTTCTTCAAGGGGGCCAGTCGCGGCGGCAAGGGCGGTGATTAGATCTGCCTGATCAATATCACGGGTAATTTTTGGCACATCACGCGGATCAACGCGCGCTGGGATATTGGCGAATGTAAAGATGGCTTTGCGGACTTCGCGGGCGAATTTGGCGTCATCTTCTTCAAGCCCCTGTAAAACATCATCGCGGGTGGCGGCAGGTGAAAAGTTCAGGATTGCCCCAGCGCGTTCAACCGGGCTGTCGGCAAAGGCGGTAACCTTTTGTGAATTAAGCTGTTCAGATAGAGATTTACCAATTTTTTCAACAACTTCTGGCGATATGGATCCAGTTAAGGACAGCGCATAGGTGATTTGGCGCGCCCGTTTTCCGGGCAGGCGGCCAAGCAATTCAGCCGCAACGGAAACCTTTAATTTGGAAAGCATAACGGCCGCAATTTCGGGGCTTTCTTCCTCCAGCACCGGGAAAAGTGTGTCTGCGTCCTGACCTATAATGATTTCCCATGCGTTGCCTGTGTTTTTCACGCCCCCCAGCCGACGCATGCGCGCAGCTGCGGCGTCAGAAATTGAACCATCCAGCACCGATAATGCGCCTTCTAATCCGTTGGGAAAGGCCAGCCCGATATCTTCTATTTCACTGACAAATTCATCGATGACCGTGCGCAGCGTGGTGCGGTCGATAAACCGCATATACGACATTTGCATTGTCAGTTCTTCTTGCAGGCTTTCGGGTAGCGAGGTCAGCTTAACCTCGATCCCCTCGGCCAAAAGCAGGCGAACGATAACGGCTGCTTTTTGGCGTTTTGTCAGGATTTTGGGCGCGGGTGTAGACACGCCAGACAAGGTATTCCCCTGTGTTCCAACCGGTGTTCTAATCCGCGAGTCGACCATATCAGGCAATTCAGCCCTGTCATTTAGTGTTGCGAGTGCGTTTGCCAGCTTAGCCTCCTGACCCCATCATCATTAGGGGCCAGATAACCAGATAGGTCTTAATAGGCCCTTACGCCCAACCCCATTTTGCCAAATTATTCCTTAAATACCCGCGCAAATATCGTATCCACGTGTTTGGTATGATAGCCAAGGTCGAATTTTTCTTCGATTTCAGCAACGCTAAGGGCGGCCAAAACTTCGGCATCGGCCAGCAGCTCGGTTTTGAAATCCTTGCGTTCTTCCCAGACTTTCATAGCGTTGCGCTGCACTAGGCGATAGGCATCTTCACGGCTGACGCCCGCTTGGGTCAGGGCAAGAAGAACACGTTGGCTCATCACAAGGCCTGGGAATTTGTTCATGTTTTCCAGCATGTTGTCTGGATAAACCAGTAATTTATCAATTACAGAAGTCAGGCGCGATAAGGCAAAATTCAGCGTAATGGTTGTGTCGGGCGCAATGTTGCGTTCCACCGATGAATGCGAAATATCGCGTTCATGCCATAGGGTCACATTTTCCAGCGCAGGCACCACCGCCATGCGCACAAGGCGGGCCAGACCGGTCAGGTTTTCGGTCAGAATAGGGTTCTTTTTGTGCGGCATCGCGGACGAACCTTTTTGCCCTGCGGAAAAGAATTCGGCAGCCTCAAGCACCTCGGTACGCTGCATATGGCGGATTTCGGTGGATATGTTTTCAATCGAGGCGCCGACCACGCCGAGGGCTCCAAAAAATGCGGCGTGGCGGTCGCGCGGGATTACTTGGGTTGAAATTGGTTCAGGTGCTAGGCCCAACTTGGCGCAAACGTAATCTTCGACGCGCGGATCAATATTGGCGAAGGTGCCAACTGCGCCAGAAATTGCGCCGGTGCTGATTTCATCGCGGGCCACTTTCAGGCGCGCAAGGTTGCGATCCATTTCCGCGTAAAACCGCGCAAAAGTCAGCCCCATTGTGGTTGGTTCGGCGTGAATCCCGTGTGAGCGGCCAATGCGAATGCTGTCTTTATGTTCATAAGCGCGGCGTTTCAGGGCGGCCATCAGGCCCTTGACGTCCTTAATCAGGATGTCGGTTGCGCGCACCAGCTGCACGTTAAAGCAGGTGTCTAAAACATCTGAGCTGGTCATCCCCTGATGCACAAAGCGCGCTTCGTCATTACCAACAATTTCGGCCAGATGGGTTAGAAAGGCGATGACATCATGTTTGGTCTCGGCCTCGATCTCATCGATGCGGGCGACGTTGAATTCAACGTCTTTGGCTTTCCATACCGCTTCGGCATTTTCGCGCGGAATGACGCCAATATCGGCCATGGCATCGCAAGCATGGGCTTCGATTTCGTACCAGATGCGGAATTTTGTTTCAGGCGACCAGATGGCAACCATTTCAGGGCGGGAATAACGGGGGATCATGGGCAGACCTTTTCGGGTTTGAGCAAACGACATGCGCGTCATAGACTGGCAAGCGCAGCTGAACAAGAGAGAGCACTGCGTGAAACAAACAATTGCCTGCATAATCAGGCTTTCGGCATGGCGGGAACGGAACGTCATTTGTATTTGCGACCCTTTGGGCGCTAACAGGCTTGCATGCGGCCCGCGCGCGGTGCAAAATATGGGTAACGTAGGGTTAGATAAGGAATGCCACTAATGACAAACAACATGGTTCTAAGCGAAGTCTTCGCAACCAAGGCAGGCGCGAATTTGCGCACTAAGCAAGTGATTATGGTGCTGGCCGGCATTGCAGCCTTGGCTATTTCGGCGCAAATTCGTGTGCCAATGTGGCCGGTTCCCGTGACCATGCAAACATTCGCGGTTTTGACCATTGGCGCGGCTTTCGGCACCCGTCTTGGGCTGATGACGCTGCTGGGATACATCCTGCTGGGTGCGGCTGGCGTTGCGGTTTTCGCCGGTGAGGCATCTGGTCTGGCCTATATTGCCGGGCCAACCGGTGGCTATCTGGTTGGTTTTGTTGTTGCGGCAGGCCTGATGGGCGCAATGGCGCGGCGCGGCTGGGACAAAAGCATCGCAGGCATGGCTGGCGCAATGCTGGCTGGTACGGCGACGATTTATACCTTTGGTCTGGCGTGGATGTCATACCTGTTTATGGCTGACAAAGGCGCGGCTTGGGTGCTGCAATACGGCATGGGTAATTTCTTGGCTGGTGACGCGCTTAAGCTGGTTTTGGCCGCGTTGATTGTGCCGGGTGTCTGGAAAATGATACGCCGCTGAACCACCTGAAATTACAGAATAAAAAAAGGCGCGTCCAAACAGGAGGCGCCTTTTTTGTGGCCTGAAATCGCTGATTAATAATCTTCGCCGCTGCCTTGTTGCCACGCCTGAACAAGGTTGCCAAAACGGGTGAATTGCGCCTCGAAACTTAAATCAACTGTGCCGATTGGGCCGTGACGTTGCTTGCCGATAATAACTTCGGCCTTACCATGCAGGCGGGCCATGTCATCTTGCCAGGCGGCGGTTGCCTCAAGGTTGTTTTCCTCAGGCTTTTCGCGTTCTTTATAATAGTCGCCGCGATAGACGAACATCACCACATCGGCGTCCTGCTCGATTGAGCCTGATTCGCGCAAATCCGACAATTGCGGGCGCTTATCATCGCGGTTTTCCACCTGACGTGATAGCTGTGACAGTGCGATAACCGGAATTTCCAGCTCCTTTGCGATGGCCTTAAGCCCCATTGAGATTTCGCCAATTTCCTGCACGCGGTTTTCCGATGTCCCGCGCACCAGCTGCAAATAGTCGATGATCAACAAATCCAGCCCGTGGGTGCGTTTCAGACGCCGCGCGCGGGCGGAAAGTTGGGAAATCGGGATTGCGGCGGTGTCATCGATATAAAGCGGGCAGGCCTCAAGGTCTTTCGCGGCCTCGACAAAACGGCGAAATTCGGTTTCATCCATGTCACCCTGACGGATTTTATGGGATGAAATTTCCGAGGCTTCCGACAGGATACGGCCCGCAAGCTGTTCGGCCGACATTTCCAGCGAAAAGAACCCGACAACGCCGCCATCAACCGCGCCTTCGCGGCCATCGGATAGGGTGCCTTTGCGATATTTTTTCGCGATATTAAAGGCAATATTGGTTGCCAGCGCGGTTTTACCCATCGAAGGGCGACCGGCCAGAATAAGCAAATCAGACGGGTGCAGGCCACCCAGTTTTTGGTCCAGATCATCAAGGCCGGTGGACAACCCCGCCAACCCGCCTTCGCGTTCATAGGCGGCGTTTGCCATGTTAACAGCGTCTGTTACTGCCTTGAGAAAGCTTTGAAATCCGGATTCAGACTGGCCTTGTTCGCCAAGCTGGTACAAGGCTTGCTCGGCTTCGACAATTTGTTCTTTTGGCTCGCTTGCCACGTCAACTTTGGCAGCTTTGGCCGAAATATCACCGCCAAGACGGATCAATTCGCGCCGAATCGCCAAATCATAGATCATCTGCGCATAATCACGCGCGGCGAATGAACTGATCGCCGCCCCGGCAAGGCGCGCCAGATAGGCCGGCCCGCCAAGTTCCTTCAGGCCCTCGTCATCCTCCATAAACGCCTTAAGCGTCACCGGGCTGGCAAGGGCGTTTTTGCTGATGCGTGATTTGGCAATGTCATAGATACGGGCATGAACTGGCTCGTAAAAATGGGTTTCGTTGATGATGGATGCAATCCGGTCAAACACATCATTATTGGTTAAAATCGCACCCAGAAGCTGCTGTTCAGCCTCGATGTGATGGGGCATGGGTTCGGGCATGCTGTCGGTGGAATCACCTGCATTCATCTTGTCCTGAATTGCCCTGATTTCGTTCATTGTCTGCCCCATGATGTCTGTCTTGGGTTTAAATTACACAGCCCCACGGCACAAATTGTATGTTCCTGTGGGTTTCCTGTGGATAAGCCAAGCCTACCACATATGCCGCAAATTGTCTTGTGTTTCGCTATATCTAGCGATTTTGTTCCTGCCAGCCGCGTGGGTCGTTCAGAAATTTTTCAACCTCGTCCAAGGTGGCCGTGTCAAAACTACCTTGGGCTTTGGCCTCGGCCAGAACGTCGGCCCATGTGCATAGATAATGCAGCTGAACGCCGTGGTCCGCCAAGGTTTTTTCGGTTTCGGGGAAGATGCCGTAATAGAAAATAACCGCCGTATGCCCGCATGTGGCACCAGTTTCGCGGATCGCGTCAACAAAGCTTAGTTTTGAGCCCCCGTCGGTGGTCAAATCTTCAACCAGCAGCACCCGCTGGCCTTCGCGCATTTCGCCCTCTATGCGGGCACCGCGGCCGTATCCTTTGGGTTTTTTGCGCACATATGTCATTGGCAAAGCCAGCCGTTCGGCCATCAAGGCAGCAAACGGAATGCCCGCAGTTTCGCCGCCTGCAATGTTGTCAAAGGCTTCAAACCCTGCGTCGCGCATGACGGTCGTGGCCATGAAATCCATCATGGTTGATCGGATGCGCGGATGGCTGATAGGCGTGCGGCAATCAATATATGTCGGGCTGGGCAGGCCTGAGGCAAGCGTGAAAGGTTCGCGCGCATTAAAATGTACTGCCTTGATTTCAAGCAACATTCTGGCGGTTAGGCGGGCGATTTCAGCCTTGGTTGGAAAGGTTGAGGGGATCATGCTTGTACGCTCCAATGCAACGGAAATGTTGGGTCGAACACTGTTACCGGCCCGTCTGGCGTGTCGATTTTTTCGGGGTAAGAAACCGCCGCGCCTTTGGTCAGGGTGATCGTGGTGTTGTTTGGTTTTAGCCCGTAAAAGGCAGGGCCGTTCAGGGATGAAAAGGCCTCAAGCTGGGGCAACGCACCCGCAGCCTCGAACACTTCGGCAAGGCACGACATGGTGTTAGTTGCGGTGAAACATCCGGCGCATCCACAGGCCGCTTCTTTCAGCGGATCAATGTGTGGTGCGGAATCAGTGCCAAGGAAAAAGCTGGTATCGCCGGATGTAGCGGCGTTAAGCAGCGCCAAGCGGTGGGATTCACGTTTGGCCACTGGGAGGCAGTAATAATGCGGCTTGATCCCGCCAACCAAGATATGATTTCGGTTCAGGATCAGATGGTGCGTGGTGATGGTGGCAGCAAGGTTTTTGCCAGCTCCAGCAACATAATCAACGCCATCTTTGGTGGTGATATGCTCCATCACAATTTTCAGGTCCGGCGCGTTGCGGCGCAGGGGTTCAAGCACGCGGTCAATAAACACTGCCTCGCGATCAAAAATGTCAATATTGGGGTCGGTTACTTCGCCGTGAACGCAAAGTGGAATGCCAATTTCAGACATTTCTTCAAGAGCTTGCCTAACATTCTTAATATCATGGACGCCCTGTGCAGAATTGGTGGTCGCCCCAGCGGGATACAGTTTTACGGCCGTGATTATTCCGGCCTCAAACGCCTTGGACACATCATCTGGATCCGTATTTTCGGTCAAATACAGCGTCATCAACGGGGTGAAATCGCTGCCTTTGGGCAGGGCCGCAAGGATCCGGTCGCGATAAGCAACAGCATCCGCGCCGGTGACCACGGGGGGAACCAGATTGGGCATGATAATGGCGCGGCCAAAATGGCGCGCGGTTTCAGGCAGGACGGCTTTCAGCATTGCGCCATCGCG
>DAOUQO010000254.1 GCA_030625565.1 Aliiroseovarius sp.
AGGATACGAGGCCCGCACATTAGCCGCGGCCTTATGCGCCTAGTCAGCCCGCACCAGGCCAAGGGCGCGCTGCATATACACAACATCAACCGGGCGGCCAAATTTCCAGCCAATGCCCCGCGCCGTTCCGATATGTTCAAAACCAAGGGCAGCATGAAGCCTGATTGAGCCGGCATTTTCACTACCGCCGATAACCGCCATCATTTGCTGAAATCCAGCATCTGTGCAGTGGGCAATGATGCCTTTCATCAAAATCCGGCCAATGCCGCGTTGTGTGTGGCCCGGGGCGATATAAACCGAATTTTCAACCGTAAATCGGTAAGCACTGCGCGCTTTGTGCGGCCCCGCATAGGCGTAACCACAAATCGCACCATCAATGCAGGCCACCTGCCAAGGGTATTTTTCCAATTGCAGCGCCCTGATACGCTGCGCCATTTTTGCAGGTTCGGGCGGGGTTTCTTCGAATGTTGCAGACCCATGGCGCACATAATGTTCATAGATCGCTGCAATTTCGGCGGCGTCGTCAGGTGTTGCATCGCGTATGAAAACTTTGCTCATGTTAGATTTGCCAAATATTTATTATGCACCTGTTGCAAGGGTGAAAAGATTTAGGGCCTCCGGCGGGGATATTTACGGCAAGAGGAAAAGGTTTTGTCAGGAATCTAGCGCGGCGGTAACAGCCTGCAGCAATCCCTTGGGTGTTTCACAGATGGCCTGTGCCGCTTGGCGTTCAGTCGCATTACCATAGCCCCATGTGACGCCGACCGCAGGCATTCCCACGGCCTTGGCGGCGGCGTAATCATAGCGGCGATCGCCAACCATGACGCAGTTTTGCGCATCGTGGCCAAGTATGCCCAGCGCATGCGCCAAAAGTTCGCCTTTGTCGTTACGCGTGCCATCAAGTTCAGGGCCGAATTCATGGTCCAGATATTGTGACAGGCCGAAATGCGCGGTGACTTTCACGGCATAGGCATGGGGTTTTGCGGTTGCCAGATGCAGCACGTGACCTGCATCTTTAAGTGTCTTCAGCGCGGCAGGGATGCCATCATAAAGGTCGTTTTCGAACAGGCCCTTAGTGGTGTATCGTTCGCGGTAATATGCCAGCGCCTGTTCGGGGTCTTTGGCGCCAAGGCGGGCAAAGCTGTCGATTAATGCGGGGCCGATGACCCAGCCCAGTTCATCCAGTTCAGGGGCCGGCAGGTCAAGTTTTTCCAGCGCATGAATGACGGACAGGCCAACGCCCAGCAATGGGTCCGTCAAGGTGCCGTCAAGGTCAAGAAATACAGTGGCCATGGGGGTTCCTAGTGCAAAGTTGTATCGCTGGTCTGGTCATCATAAAGCGGCGTTAGTTGGGCAACGATTACGGCATTTTCATCCAGCGCGCGCCCCATCAGGCGGCGTTCTTCGTCGGGAATGTCATGCCCTTCGGCAAGGCGTTCATCCATGGTGCCATAGCCCGACACATCAAGCGGAGCGAGGCCCGCCTGTTTCAGCACCACCACGCATTCGCGCACCGCTTCGCCTTCGTCAATGCCCGTTGCATAGCACACCATCGCAGCACCGGTCGCGCCATCGGGCAGCCCGTCATCGGGCTTGCGGCCAATATCAACCAGCAAGGTATAAACCTTTTGGCGGGATTTCTTTTTCTCTTTGGTCATGATCTGTGCCTTAATCGCGCAACAGGTCGTTGATCGAAGTTTTGGACCGTGTGCGCGCGTCAACCTTTTTGACAATCACCGCGCAATACAGGTTAACGCCGTTCTTTGATGGCATTGATCCAGCCACCACGACCGAACCTGCGGGCACTTCGCCATAAGTAAATTCGCCGGTTTCGCGGTCAACGATTTTAGTGGACTGGCCGATGAAGACGCCCATGCCCAGCACCGCGCCTTCGCGCACGATCACGCCCTCGACCACCTCGGAACGCGCACCGATAAAGCAGTTATCTTCGATAATGGTCGGGCCAGCCTGCATCGGTTCCAGCACGCCGCCAATGCCAACGCCGCCTGACAGATGCACGTTTTTGCCGATTTGGGCGCAGGACCCAACCGATGCCCATGTATCAACCATGGTTCCTGTGTCCACATAAGCGCCAAGGTTCACGAATGACGGCATTAACACCACACCGGGCGCGATAAAGGCTGATTTGCGTGCAATCGCACCGGGCACGGCGCGAAAGCCTGCGGCGCGCCACTGGTTGTCGCCCCAGCCTTTGAATTTGCTATCTACTTTGTCGAACCAGCCGCTGCCTTGGGGGCCGCCTTCGTGGGGCTCCATATCTTTCACGCGGAAACCAAGCAGCACTGCTTTCTTGGCCCATTGGTTCACATGCCAGTGACCGTCATCCTGACGTTCGGCAACCCGCAGCTTGCCGCTATCCAGCGCATTCAGGGTGTCGTCGATCGCGTCGCGCATTTCGCCTGTTGTGTTTGGGGAAATGGTATCGCGGGCCTCCCAAGCGGCTTCGATGGATTTTTCAAGTTGGGCGTTGGACATGTGGTTTCCTTCGGTTCGCTGTATCTGTTGTGCTGGCTATAATGGGCCGGACAGTTGCGCGCAATGCGGCGTTTATTCAAACGGGTCGGGTGCGGGGTTTGCCCCGCAGATCAAAACCGCGACTTTTTCGCCCGCTTCGGGCTGATAGACGCCGCTGGTTAATGCCGCCAGTGCTGCCGCGCCGGCCGGTTCAACCAGCAGGCGGCGTTCTTGCCAAAGGGCGGTTTGTGCTTCGCCAACTGCGGTGTCTGTCACCAGCACCGATTGAAC
>DAOUQO010000105.1 GCA_030625565.1 Aliiroseovarius sp.
GATGGGCTTGCCGACGCTATCGGACATGTGGTGCCGGTGATGCAGGATCGTTATGGCGATAAGGTGAAATTTATTACCTACGGTCCGAAACGGTCCATTTTACAGCGCTTTGGCACGCAAATATTTGGCGCAGCCCTAACCAGCGTCGAAGAGCGCGCCGAATTTGCAAGGTTCGGTTTGTAATGATGGTTAAGGGCATCTTTTTGTTTCTTGCGGGGATGCTGGTGCTGGCGATGTTCGGTCGCCTACGTTATCCCGGCCAGAAGAAAATAGAGGCAATGAAATGTCCGCGCTGCGGGCGACACAGGATCGGCAAAGATCGCTGTGGGTGTAGGCGGAAGGGCTGACTTTGCAAATATTACTCGCAGGGCTTGGCCTGATTATTTTGCTGCTGGCAGGTGACGCGCTGGTGCGCGGCGCGGTTAATCTAAGCCTGCGTCTTGGCCTTCCGGCCCTTATTGTGTCCCTTACAATTGTCGCCTTTGGCACCTCTGCGCCCGAGCTGTTAATCGCTATTCAGGCGATCATGGACGGTGTGCCGGGCCTTGCCATGGGCAACGTGGTTGGGTCAAATACCGCGAATGTTTTGCTGGTTTTGGGTGTCCCCGCAATTTTGTCAGGGCTGGATACAGGCACCTGCGAAACCCGCCGTAATTATCTGTATATGGTGATTGCGACCCTTCTGTTTATCGCGCTGGCCTTTGGCGGCGTTATCACATGGCTGCAAGGTCTGGTGCTGCTTGGGGCGCTTGCCTTTATCCTTGGATCGGCCTTTCGCGAGGCGCGCGCGCACCGCAAGAAAACACGGATGGGCGCGGCCGAAGAAGCAGAAGTGGAAGGCGCCGACCCTGATATGCGCTGGTGGAAAATCGGTGTATTTTTGGCGTTGGGGCTGGTTGGCTTGCCGCTGGGTGCGCACCTTTTGGTTGATGCCGCGACCAATATCGCCCTTCATTTAGGCGTATCGGAAACCGTTATCGGCCTGACGCTGGTTGCCGTGGGCACATCACTGCCCGAACTGGCAACGACAGTCATGGCCGCAATGCGAAATCAGGCCGAGGTGGCGATTGGCAACGTTATCGGGTCGAACATGTTCAACCTGCTGGCAATTATTGGTGTCGCATCCTTTGTTGGGCCAATTCCGGTAGAGCCCGGCATATTGCATTTCGATATCTGGGTGATGCTTGCTGCCTCGCTTTTGCTGGTGCCTTTCGTATTTTTAAAGTGGCATATGGGCCGGATCTGGGGCGTTATTTTGACCGGACTTTACGGCCTGTACATTATCACATTGCTTGGGTCACAAGTATGAACAGCGCTGGGCGGGCCTTGGTAACAGGTGCCGCCAAGCGGCTGGGTCGGGCCATGGCGCTGTATCTGGCGGGGCGCGGTTATGATGTGGCCGTGCATTACGCAACCTCGCGCGCTGAGGCCGACAAAACTGTCGCAGACATTCAGGCTTTGGGCCAAAAAGGCGTGGCGTTGCACGCTGACCTGCTTGCCCCTGATGCCGCGATAAATCTGGTTTCACAGGCCGCAGATGCGCTGGGTGGCCCCCTGACCGTTCTGGTTAATAACGCGTCAATCTTTGAATATGACACGATCGCCAGCGCCACGCCCGAAAGCTGGGACAGGCATATAGGGTCGAACCTGCGCGCGCCATTTTTCCTGACACAGGCCTTTGGAGCGCAAGCGCCCAAGGTCAAAACCGACAAGGCTGGCGAACCTGTTGCACAGGCGCTTGTCATCAATATGGTTGACCAGCGGGTGAAAAAACAAACTCCTGAATTTATGACCTATTCACTGGCCAAAGCAGGCTTGTGGGCGTTAACCCAAACCAGCGCCCAAGCGCTTGCGCCCGACATTCGTGTAAACGCAATTGCCCCCGGCCCAACCATGATTGGTGCGCGTCAAAGCGCGGACCACTTCGCCCGACAGCGCCAGGCAACGATCCTGAAGCGCGGTGCAAACCCTGCCGATGTGGTTGGTGCGTTGGGGTATTTTCTGGATGCCCCATCGGTGACAGGACAACTAATCGCGGTTGATGGCGGCCAGCATCTGGGCTGGAAAACGCCGGATATACTGGGAATAGATTAGCGCGTCCCGGAAACTTGTGCACCTTCTGCCACATTTGCTACAATCAGGTAAACTTTCTGTCATGTTTTCAATGGATTACCGGATGATAAAATAAATACTCTTTTAAAACAACGGGTTAATAATGTGCCTAAAAAATAGGCAAAGCGGCAAAGCCTGCTAAATACAACGATAATCTTGCTCTGAATGAAACTTGTGCCCAGACTTATCCACAGAAAATGTGGGCATGTTTCTTCTTGCTAAAAACAAACTAAGGTTGCACGCAAGCAAGAATCAGGCGGTACGGGTATGAATGATAACAGCGGACAGGGCAAAAGCGACGCGCCCACTTTAGGTCACAGCGTTGTGCAGTCCTATTTGCGCCTGTTGGATAATTCGCCCGGCGTTTACCGTATGTTAAATGCGCAGGGTAAGGTGCTGTATGTCGGCAAGGCGCGGGCACTGAAAAAACGCGTGTCGTCTTATGCCAAGCCCACCGGCCACACGGCGCGGATCATGCGGATGATCAGCCAAACGGCCAGCATGATGTTTTTGACCACCCGCACCGAATCCGAAGCCTTGCTGCTGGAACAGAACCTAATCAAGCAGTTGAAACCGCATTTCAATGTGTTGCTGCGCGACGATAAAAGCTTTCCCAATATTGTTGTCACCAAGGACCATGATTTTCCACTGATCAAAAAACACAGAGGCGCAAAAAAGGAAAAGGGCGCCTATTACGGCCCCTTTGCCAGCGCTGGTGCGGTGAACCGGACGCTGAACCAGTTGCAGCGGGTCTTTCTTTTGCGCAACTGCACCAATGCCACATTTGACGCCCGTACAAGGCCTTGCCTGCTGTATCAAATCAAGCGCTGTGCGGGGCCGTGTGTTGGCAAAATCTCGGCCGATGATTACGCTGCGCTGGTTGACGATGCCGAAAGCTTCCTAAGCGGTAAATCAACCCGTATTCAGGCCGCGCTGGCCACTGATATGGCCGCGGCCAGCGACGCAATGGAGTTCGAGCGCGCCGCCATTTTGCGTGACCGCATCCGCGCCCTTACGCAGGTCCAGCAAAGTCAGGGCATCAATCCGCGCGGCGTGGCCGAGGCCGATATTATCGCGCTGCATATGGAAGGCACACAGGCCTGCGTGCAGGTGTTTTTCATCCGCGCCAACCAGAACTGGGGCAACAGCGATTTTTACCCGCGCACTGGTGCCGGTGCCGGCGCAGGCGAGGTGCTGCAAGCCTTCGTCGGGCAGTTTTATGCCAAGAAAGAACCTCCGCGTTTGCTCCTGCTTTCGGATCCTTTGGACGATCAGGAATTAATGCAGGAAGCCCTTAGTGACAAGGCCGGGCGCAAGGTTGAAATAACCGTGCCGCTTAGGGGCGAGAAAAATGAACTGGTCACCGGCGCACAGCGCAATGCCCGCGAAAGTCTGGGGCGCAAAATGGCGGAAACCGCGACGCAAACCAAGTTGCTGAAGGGGTTGGCCGAGGCCTTTGATCTGGCCGCCCCGCCGGCGCGGATCGAGGTCTATGATAACAGCCACATTCAGGGCGCCCATGCGGTTGGCGCAATGATCGTCGCGGGGCCGGATGGTTATATGAAAAGCCAGTATCGCAAGTTTAACATCAAAGGCGAAAACCTGACCCCCGGCGATGATTTCGGCATGATGAAAGAGGTCCTTACCCGCCGCTTCAAGCGCCTGCTGAAAGAAGATCCTGAACGTAAAGGCGACACATGGCCCGATCTGTTGCTGGTTGATGGTGGTGCGGGGCAGGTCAGTGCTGTGGCGGGAATTATGGCCGAACTGGGCGTCGAAGGCATTGCCCTGCTGGGGGTAGCCAAGGGCGAACAGCGCGACGCAGGCAAGGAAGAGTTTCACCGCAAGGGCCAGCGCCCGTTTGCGTTACGAATGAATGATCCGGTGCTATATTTTGTGCAGCGTTTGCGTGATGAAGCCCACCGTTTTGCCATTGGCACGCATCGTGCCAAGCGGTCAAAGGCAATTGGGGCGACGCCGCTGGATGATGTGCCGGGTATAGGTGCAGGGCGTAAACGCGCGTTGTTGGCGCATTTCGGATCGGCCAAGGCGGTTAGTCGCGCGGCACCCGAAGATTTGCAAGCTGTCGCCGGAATTTCGGCACGTTTGGCTGAAATTATTTACAACCATTTTCGCGAAGGGTAGCGCCTTACTAAGGCGCTACCGATCAGTATTTTTTAACGAATTTAGTTGCCGGAATCCATTGTCATGGTTCCGCCTTCCATGGTGTGGTCGCCATGGTCCATGCCTTCCATTTTATGGTCACCATGCTCCATGCCGCCTTCCATTGGTTTGCGTTCAAGATCAACGGTGATCTCAACCACAACTTCGCCGGCTTTTTCAAACACCAAGGTTACTGAAAAGGTCATGCCGTGTTCCATGGGCATGTTCAGCCCCATGAACATCACATGGTCGCCACCGCGCGCCAGAATGTGGGCTTCACCAGCCGCAACGGCAAAGCCGTCGTCGACGCGACGCATCTGCATAACGCCGCCTTCGGTTTCGATGTGGGTGTGCAGTTCAACCACTTTGGCAATGTCTGAACTGGCCGAAACCAGGCGGTCGCCTTCGTCGCCCATATTCATGATGTGCATGAAAGCAGCGCCCGACATGGCATTCATACCTGAGGCGCGCGCATAGGCGTCGCCGATGGTGATTTCGCTACCGGCAAAGGCGGGCAGGGCGAAGGTTACGGCAGATACAGCCGCGAAAATTGTGGATTTAAGGGACATGTTATTTTCCTGTTCTTTAATTGGTTTAAGTTTGTGAAAACGTCAAACCAAAGCGGGCGGGCCGCGCGCAGAAGGGGAAAGTTCATTTCGGGATGTGAATAAGGGCGTGCCAATCGGGGCCACTGCTGTCAGCAAGCGGGCTGTCGGCAGGGCGATTTCCGGCAGGCTGAATGTTGCTGCAAAAATTGATGCGCCGTCAGGGCAAACCTGTGTGGTCTTTAACGGTTGGCCATTATCGCCAACGATAACCGTTGTCATGCTTGTGCCGGAACAGATGGCAATTTCGGTGCCGATATCGGGGGTGCTGGCGCGCGCTGACGCTAAGGTCAGGCCAGTCAGGGTCAGCAATGCGACCAATATATATGAGGATATCGCGCGTATCATGTTTATGATTTAGTGCGCCGTATTCTTGGGTGCAAGTGACAAAATGAAGCGGCCCCGCCGATATGGCAGAGCCGCTAATTCATTCGCAGTCAAGGTCGCGGTAAGGTTTGCTTACGCGACAGCTTCGGCTTGTGCCTTAGCGATATCTTTTTTGATTTTCAGGGCTGTTGTCGAAAGCTCTTCGTCTTTCGATTTTGCCATGAATGCGTCCAGACCACCACGGTGATCAACGGTGCGCAGGGCTGCTGCGGAAATCCGCAGGCGGAAGCCACGGCCCAGTGTTTCGGACTGAAGCGTCACATCATTCAGATTTGGCAAAAACCGACGACGGGTGCGGTTTTTAGCGTGGCTGACATTGTTGCCCGACATAGGGCCTTTTCCGGTCAATTCGCAACGGCGCGACATGGCGTTTTCCTTCGTTTTGGCCAACATTCGGGGCGGTCCCCAAGGTAGGCGTTCAATACAAACGGGCACCGCGAATGGCAGCGCTCTGAATTCTGTTCGCGTCAATAGGCCGGATAGGGGGGGGCGTCAAGTGAGTCGGGGCCTGAATTCGGCGCTCTGTCACGGATAACGAACAGACCCCTTGCCTTTAGCCGCTTTAGGGCGATTTGAAAATACCGTATGTTTCAACAGGTTAGCAAAAAAACGGGCTTAGGTGTAAAATATACTATACATCATGTAGATAATATTTTACATGGTGTCATGTGGGGCTGACATGCTTTGCGTAAAGTTGTTATAGGAGAAGACTATGTCATATCAGGAAAAAAACATCGCTTTGTCGCTGCTTGCATTCGTAATATTGGTTATAATTTTTTATTCGCGTGTATCTGAAATGTACGCCATTGGTCGATTTGACGGCGAAGCAGGTTTGATTCTGCTGGGTAAAACCGGGCTGGCATTTATTGGCGTTGGCATCGTTGCTGTCGTTGTGCTTTCGGTTCTATATAGCGTCCTGTATGCGGCCATTACCGGCGATAGCGTACAAAAGGAAATCACGGATGAACGGGACCGTATGATTGAACGACGCGGCATGCAGATATCAGGCATTGTAACGGGTATAGGGCTGGTTGCGGCGATGATCGCACTGGCGTTAGGCCAGCCTGCGGTGCCGGTTTTTATCGGAATTGTCATGGCTTTTGGCATTGCGGAATTCATCTCGGCAATTGCGCGTCTGGCTATGTATCAACTGGGTTGGTGAAATGGCAAAACACCATATTGAAAACAATATCAGACGCTTACGTTTTGATGCCGATGAAATGACGCAGGCTGCCTTGGCCGAAAAAGCAGGCGTCACCCGCCAAACCATTGTTGCCATTGAAAAAGCAAAATACGCGCCATCGCTTGAACTGGCGTTCCAGATCGCCAATGCCTTTGGCAAACCACTGGAGGAGGTTTTCACCTTCACTGGCGGCAAAAAAGATATGCCCGACTAACGAAACCTAAAACTTAATTAAAATTTTAAACGTGTCTGCACGACCGGGACAGGTGTGTGTGGCGCCTGAAAAAAGGAAACTGAAATGCTTGATACCAAATCAAAATTGTCAACGCTGTGGATTGTCGTAATGCTGAACATGATTTTTGCCGATATCTATTCGATCATGGTGCTTTTGGGCGAAGGGCACGCGCCTGATATTCCGGGGGATGCCCGCCTGATCATGCTGGCGGCTGTGTTCATCACCAACATTCCGCTTTTGATGGTTTATTTTTCGAAAACCCTAAACCTGACGGCCAACCGCCGGGCAAATATCGGCGTTGCGATTTTTACAATTGTGTACGTCATCGGGGGCGGGGATACGGCCCCGCATTATATCGCCACCGCAGTGATCGAGATTGCATTGCTGGCATTCATCATCTGCACCGCCTGGAAATGGCAAGCCCCTGATGCCCTAACCCACACACCAAACGCATAATTTTGCAATTTATTCCTTAGAAAAGGACAAGAACCATGACTTCTCAAATGAAAACGGCCCGCATTGCTGGGCTTTTATATCTGATTCTGATTCCCGTCGGTATTTTCTGGTTTATGTATGCGCCTTCGGTCGTGCGTTTTGCCGATGATATGCCGGCAACCCTTGATGCGCTTGGTGCCCACCAAACCCTGTTTCGCATAAGTATTGCCACCGGTCTTGCCATGAACGCGATCAGTGTTGTTCTGGCCTTGATGCTGTACAAATTATTCAGCCCGGTTGCAAAAAATGCAGCGGTTTCAATGCTTGCGCTGTTGGCTGTCGGGGCGGCCATATCCTTGGTCACGGAAATGACCAAGGTGGTGATCATGATGATCAGCCACCCCGAAATGGCCGCAATTTTCAGCCCTGCCCAGCAGCAATATATTGTCGCCACGTTGTTTGAACTGCATCATGCAGGCAACAATATTGCCGGTGTTTTCTGGGGCTTATGGCTGTTCCCGCTTGGCTGGCTTATCGTGAAATCGGGGTTCATGCCCAAAATGCTGGGCATTCTTTTGGCGGTTGCGGGTGTCGGATATGTTTTTGACAGCTTTATATATTTTACTGTGCCTGGTTTCCCCATCGTCTTTGCAAACTTCACATTTCTGGGCGAGGTTTCCTTTACCCTATGGCTGGTCTTCAGGGGTGTGCGCAGCTAATCACCGCCCAGAAAACTGCGGGATTGATGGCTATATAGGCTGGCACCGATCTGGCCAGCCTATATCAGTGTTCCTGTTTATAAGATGAAGTCGTCTATGGTTAAATCGGTCACACCTATTACGCCGATTTGGAAATCAGCAATGCCATCGCCATCCACATCCCCATTGATAAAGCTGTCGTTGCGTGAGATTTCTATCCAGATAGAATTTGCCGCAGCGCCTGTAGTCGAAAAGGCGAAGGCGTCGTTGGTACCTGTCGAGGTGTCGGCATTAATCTGAGACAACACGATCAAATCTTCCCCAGTGTCGAATTGGAATATCCGGTCTGCCCCCGCACGGGTTGAGGCAGTATCGTTGACTGCGCGGAAAACAAACCTGTCGACGGTAGCATCATTGCCAGCATACATGATGTCCCTGCCTGCGCCGCCAAACAACCTGTCAGCGCCTGCGCCGCCAAACAACCTGTCAGCGCCCGAACCGCCAAACAACCTGTCAGCGCCTGCGCCGCCAAACAACCTGTCAGCGCCTGCACCGCCAAACAACC
>DAOUQO010000272.1 GCA_030625565.1 Aliiroseovarius sp.
TGAAACCGCCGCGCGTTTCCGGCTGGACCGGTTTGCAACCGGGCGGGGCCTTCTGGATGAAGAGGGCACCGGTGCACAACATAATCTTCATTAGCAGGAAAATAGCATGCGTTTGAATTGCCCCCTTTGCGGTGCGCGCGACAGTCGCGAATTTACCTATAAGGGCGACGCCCTTGCCTTGGCGCGCCCTGCGGATGGCGAATGGTCGCCCGCATGGGATGATTATTTGCATAACCGCGATAATCCGGCGGGTATCATGCGTGAATTATGGCACCACCATGCGGGATGCACCGCGTGGCTGGTGGTTGAACGCGACCTGACAAGTCACGAAATCCATTCGGTGAAACTGGCGCGGGGGGTGGGCGCATGAGGGTCAACGGCAAAGGACTTATAAACCGTAATGCACCGCTGTCATTTCGTTTTGACGGCAAAAAATATAGCGGCTTTCAGGGCGACACATTGTCATCTGCCCTGCTGGCAAATGACGTGCGCCTGTTTGGCCGCAGCTTTAAATACCATCGCCCGCGCGGGGTTTTAACGGCCGACAGCGCCGAACCTAACGCGCTGGTCACAACAGGGCGAAATGGCGCGCAAGACCCCAACCAGCGCGCGACTATACTGGAGCTTTTTAACGGCTTAGACGCGCGCAGCCAAAACGCGTGGCCATCGCTAAAATACGATGCGCTGGCGGCAAATGACCTGCTGGCGCCGTTCTTTTCAGCCGGATTTTATTACAAAACCTTTATGTGGCCCGCTGCCCTTTGGGAACGTTTGTACGAACCTGTGATCCGGCGCGCGGCAGGCCTTGGCGCGCTTTCCGGCATGGCCCATGAGGGGCATTATGACAAGGCGTTCGCCCATTGCGACATCCTGATTATCGGCGCTGGGCCTGCGGGTTTGATGGCGGCCCTTACGGCCGCCCGCGCAGGCGTGGATGTTATTCTAGCCGATGAAAACCCGCTTATGGGCGGGCGCTTGAACGCTGAAACATACGAGATTGACGGCGCGCCCGGCCATATCTGGGCCGCTGAAATTGTCAGCGAACTTGCCGCAATGGAAAACGTTCGTTTGATGCCCCGAACAGCCATAACCGGCGCCTATGATGGCGGCACGTACGGCGCACTTGAACGGGTCAGCCACCATGTTGAAAACGCGGGCAACGCCCCGCTTGAAACCTTTTGGCGCATTACGGCCCAACGCGCCATTTTGGCGACAGGCGCGCTGGAACGCCCGATTGCGTTTGCCGATAACGACCGCCCCGGCATTATGCTGGCGGGCGCTGTTCGCAGCTATCTAAACCAATACGGTGTCGCGCCGGGCCAGCGTGTGACGGTGTTTGGCAATAATGATGATGCCCACCAAACCGCGCGTGACCTTGCGGCTGCTGGCGTTGAAGTGGCGGCCCTGATTGATGCGCGCCCTGACGCGCAAATCACCGGTGATTTTCCGATCTATACTGGCGCGCAGGTTACCGCGACCAAGGGGCGTCTGGGCCTGTCGGAAATCACCATTTCGCATAACGGAGCGGATGTGAAAATCCCCACCGATTGTTTGGCCATATCCGGCGGCTGGAACCCCAGCCTGCATTTGACCTGCCATATGGGGGCGCGCCCGATCTGGAACGATAAAATTCACGCGTTTATTCCCAAACCCGACATGGTGCCGGGGCTGGATTGCGCAGGCGCAGCCTTGGGTTCGCTAACGACCAAAGGCGCACTGAAATCCGGCATATTCCGCGCCAAGAAAGCCTTGGAGTCACTGGGCAAAAAAGCGCCTTCGATGAAAATGCCATTGGCCGAGGACGGTGCAATTTCCATCAGCCCCTTGTGGGTTGTTGACGGTAAAAGGCGCGCTTGGCTTGATTTTCAAAACGATGTGACGGTGAAAGACGTGCGCCAATCTGCGCGCGAAGGCTTTGCGTCGGTCGAACATATGAAGCGTTACACAACCCAAGGCATGGCCCCTGATCAGGGCAAAAATTCAAACGTTAACGCGCTGGCGATACTGGCGGATGCCACCGGACGCGATATCGCCGCAACCGGCACCACCACGTTCCGTCCACCCTTTGTGCCGGTCACTTTGGCGGCGCTGGGCGCGGGCGGGCGCGGCAAAGGTTTTGCGCCTGAACGCCTGACCACATCCCACCAAGGCGCCCTAGATGCCCGCGCCCCGATGATCGAGGCAGGTCTGTGGTATCGCCCCAGTTTTTTCCCCGCTAAGGGTGAAACAACATGGCGTCAGGCTTGCGATCGCGAGGTAAACATGGTGCGCAACGCAGTTGGTATTGCTGATGTTTCGACCCTTGGAAAGATTGACATTCAAGGCAAAGATGCCGCGCTATTACTTGATTTTGTTTATACAAACATGTTTTCAAGTCTTAAGGAAAACAGGGTTCGCTACGG
>DAOUQO010000075.1 GCA_030625565.1 Aliiroseovarius sp.
GTTGGCGAGCCTTTGATCATGACGTAACGACCAGAAGGCATTGCTTCGAAAACAGCGCGTGCTTGCATGCGACCGACTTCGACATTGTCGAATGTCAGATAGAATGCGCGTGGGTCTTCGATCAGGCGGTCGTAACCAACCACTGGAATACCTTCGTCGGAAGCGGCTTGAACTGCTGGGCCGATCGCTGCGGCGTCTTGTGCCAGAATGATCAGTGCGTCAACGCCCTGTGCGATCAGGCTTTCAACGTCTGACAGCTGCTTGGCAGAAGACGACTGAGCGTCTGCCGAAATGTAAGCAATGCCAGCGGCTTCAAGCGCTGCTTTGATTGCGCCTTCGTCTGTTTTCCAGCGTTCTTCTTGGAAGTTGGACCAGCTAACGCCAACAGTTAAATCAGCGGCAATACTCATGGTTGCGGCGGAAACGCTCATAAGCGCTGCAGCTGCTACAGTAAATAATTTCATGTTTTTCTCCCCGAAAACTTCTTGAACATGGGCCCGAGATTCGGGCCTTACATGCGTGCTGAAAAGTGCTAGCAGTATTAAATTGGGAAATCAAATTAAATAATTTCCAACCCGCATAGATTTGATTTGAAAACTGGATTAGCCTAGGAATACCAGACATTCGCAGGGGGATATTGTGGCAGGCGATCAAAAAGACCAAAGCAGGCGTGTTCTGCTGACAGGTATCCGCAAAGCAGGCCGCATTGCCCGCGTTGATCTTGCCCATGATACCGGCATCAGCGCTGCCACCGTAACCACAACCACCGCCGATTTGATCAACGAAGGTCTAATCGAAGAAACCCCGCGTTCAGTGTCTGAAGCAGGCCAAAAACGCGGTCGCCCCCGTGTTGATCTGAAAATCCGCGGTCAGGCGCACCTTGTTGCCGGCATGAAGCTGTCCAGCCATTCAATTTCATCGGTCATCACCGACTTTGAAGGCATGGTTCTGGCCGAACATGATTACCCAATGCGCAATATCGCCTTTTCGCCTTCAGACCTGACAGACCATATTAGCCAAGCTCTGCAACAAGTTAGCGCACAGGCGGGCATAGATCAGACAAACCTGTCGGGGCTTGGCATTGGCATGGCGGGTATTATCGACGGGCAAAACGGCTTTGCTTATTGGTCGCCCACCCTAACCGAACGCAATGTCGCCATTCGCGATATGGTATCGACCCAAACGGGCCTTAATGTCTTTGTCGATAATGATGCAAATCTTGTTGCCATGGCCGAGCAATATTTTGGGCACGGGCGCGGCATCAGCGACTTTCTTGTTGTCACAATCGAAAGCGGCGTTGGCATGGGCGTGGTCCTGAATAACGAAGTATATCGCGGCGCGCGTGGCTGCGGCGCCGAATTTGGCCACACCAAAGTCCACCTTGATGGCGCGCTGTGTCGCTGCGGCCAACGTGGCTGCCTTGAAGCCTATGTCGCCGATTATGCCTTGCTACGCGAAGTTTCGCTTGGAACAGACACTATTGCTGGGCAAGACAGCGCTGAACGCCTGCAAATTCTGATTGATGCCGCCAAAAATGGCGACCGAACGGCAGAAACCATTATCAACCGCGCCGGGCGTATGTTTGCCATGGGCTTGGCCAATCTTGTCAATATTTTTGACCCTCAACTAATCATTCTGTCCGGCGAACGGATGCAGTTTGATTTTCTTTATGCTGACGACGTAATCGAATCCATCCGCCGCTCGACTGTGCAGGTCGATGTGCCCCCGCCCGAAGTTGTCATTCACAAATGGGGCAACATGATGTGGGCAATGGGGGCCGCTGCCTATGCGATCGAAGGCGTGTCAAAAACTGCTGTGCGAAAGGGTGTTGAAATTGCATCTTAAGAAAATAACCGCTGTAATGCTGGCCCTGACCGGAACACCCGTCACCAGCCAACCCGCGTTTGAAAATCAAACCGGCGACATCACCCACACCTATACCGGCGGTTGGGAACACTTTGTCGGCGGCGGAGTGGCAACATTTGACTGTAACGGCGACGGGTTGGCCGAATTATACGTGGCAGGCGGTGAAAACCCTGCCCAGCTTTTGCTAAATCAAAGCAGCACTGGTGGGCTTACCTTTCACGCCGCCACACCTGACAGCCTTGCCCTAACATCAGTCATTGGTGCCTATCCGCTGGATATTGACAGTGACGGAAACCTTGACCTTGCCGTGCTGCGCGTTGGCGAAAACATGCTTCTACAAGGCGATGGGGCCTGTGGCTTCAGCCCATTCGAAAACCTTGGCTTTACCAGTGCAAATCGCTGGACCACCGCCTTTTCCGCCACGTGGAAATCCGGCAATACCTTACCAACGCTGGCCTTTGGCAATTACGTTGACCGCACAAATGAAAACGGCCCATTTCAGGCCTGCGACACCAACATGCTGTACCGCCCAAATGGCGATAAATATAGCACGCCAATACCACTAACCCCCGGCTATTGCCCGCTGTCGATCCTGTTTTCAGATTGGGGCCATCAGGGACGTGCAGACCTGCGAATAAGCAACGATAGACACTATTATGTCAAAGGTGGCCAAGAACAACTCTGGGCAATGGAGACCCCCGCCCGCCTGTATACGCCTGATGACGGATGGCAGAAATACATGATCTGGGGCATGGGCATTGCCAGCCGTGATTTAACCGGTGACGGGTTGCCCGAAATCTACCTGACCTCGATGGGCGACCAAAAAATGCAGGCGCTTTTGCCCACCGCAACAGGCCCCCATTATATTGACGCAACCTATGAACGCGGCACCACTGCGCACCGCCCGTATCTGGGCGATGATGGTCGCCCTTCAACCGGCTGGCACATGGCCTTTGGTGACGTGGAAAACAACGGGCGCGACGACATCTTTATCGCCAAGGGCAATGTAGAACAAATGCCCACCAGTGCCATGGCCGACCCTAACAACCTGTTAATTCAGCATCCGAACGGCACATTTTCCGAAGCCGGGGATATTGCCGGTATCGCAACAATGGATCGTAGCCGCGGCGCGGCCCTTGTTGATTTGAATCTGGACGGATTGCTGGATTTGGTCGTGGTGAACCGCAATGCCAACCTTGAAATTTACCGCAATACCAGCGCAACCACCGGTCATTGGCTGGAAATCGCCCTGCACCAAAATGGCGCAAACCCGTTTGCCGTTGGCGCATGGATCGAAGTTGACACCGGCACCCGCATTTATAGTCGCGAAATCACAATTGGCGGTGGCCATGCAGGCGGTAGCGCAGGCTATGAACATTTCGGGCTTGGAACATCTGAACAGGTAAAAATCAGGGTGATATGGCCGGATGGCACCCAAGGGGACTGGGTCGAAATTTTGACAAATCAAATCCTATTGATCGACAGGTAATCCACTAGGCACACGCGCCGGAACACCCAACCTGCCAGCCAAGGATAACGGGTCTGTAAGGCTGTCCAGAAACGCCATAAGGTCAGAAACCTCGGCGTTTGTTAGGGCCACAGGGGCCAGTTCATTCGCGGTGGAAATGGACTCTAATTCAGCGGGTTTCCCCAAAATATTCCAATCCTGCGCGCCTTCAAGTTTCGGCAAAATGGCCATATTTGAACTGTACCCATACAGGCTTGCAACCGGATCCAGATGATGGCTCACCACATCTTCAAGCTGCGCATACGCACCCGCATGCCCGTAAGGACCGGTCGCCGTCACATTGCGTAAAGAAGGCGTGCGAAAACCATAGGCATCCGCCACATTGCCAGTTACCCGCATCCGGCCTATATCGCGGTTGTGGCTTTCAAACCTCTCGGCCTTGCCGGGGCCGATTTGCGGCATGGCAATGGCGTGAAATTCATGATCGGTCTGAAACTGCCCCGAATGGCACGTCGCGCATCCCGCATCACCATAAAACAAATCAAGCCCGCGCTGGGCAGTGACAGGCAGGGGGGTTCCATCCCTTAAGAACCGATCAAACGGCGCATTATCTGCGCGCCATTCATAGGCAGTAAAGGCCGCGATGGCATTGGAAATATCAGTGAATTTAATGACTGAATCACCAATCACCGCATCAAATACCGCGCGGTATTCAGGAATTTCAGAAACCCGCGCTGCGATCTGGTCCCACGCGCCGCCTTCAAGGCTTAACATGCCCAAACGCACCGATTGCGAGATTTCATTTTCAGAATAATGCCCCGCCATTTCATCAGGCGACAGCACTGGAAACATTGCCTGCGCCGACAAAACCGAACTGAAACCAACAACCATCGCGTCCTCAAGCGGCGAACGGATGCCTGACGGGCGCGACGTATCGACCTCAAGCCGGCCATCGTGGAAAAGCCGCGTAAATTCAGACGCGCCCAGATTAAATAGGGCAGGCGCGTTACGCCCAACCCGTTGTTCGGGAATGTTGGCAGGGTCAACTAAACGATTCGGCCCCAAACCGATACCGCCATCGCCAAGCCCCAGTGAAACGCCGTCGCTGGTGCCAAAACGCGGGTGGTGACAGGTGGCGCAGGCAACGGTTTTATTGCCGCTAAGGATGGGGTCATAAAACAATAATTGGCCCAACTGAACCTCGGCCATATTAACCTTGGGAAAGGATGCATCAGGGCTGGGCAGGTCGGCGCCGGTTGCAAGCGCTGGCAAGGTGGCTAGCACAAACAAGGCTGAAAATACTTGTTTCATTAGCCTTCTTTCTTTGGTGTGATTTCAACCGATGTTATCTGTCGGTAGGGATGTTCTGGTGTTGCAATAATAGACCCTAATTCAGGCATATTTGCAATATTAGGAAAGGCCTGAGCTTCAATCGCAAGGCCTGAAAACTGCCCGTATATTTGGCCACAATGGCCGCCTGTCGCTCTAGAAAGGTGCATGCTATCATACACCTGCAAACCGGATTGGTCTGTATATAGGGCAAATTGGCGGCCCCCTGCAGATATGGTTGCGCTAGGCTGTGAAATGTCGCGATTTGAGTTCAAAATAAGGTTGGTATCAAACCCGGTGACCTTGGGGTCGGCTTGCTGCAAAGACTTTGGTTTTGAAAAATCAAATCTGGTATTTGCATTAGCCAAAATTTCCCCGGTTGGAAGGGCAGCTGCATCAGTCGGCATGTGCGTTTCAGACGCGACCCACAATTTATGGTCACGGCATTGCGCCCCCCCCGACAGGTTATAATAGGAATGTTGCGCCAGATTGATCGGCGTTGGGCGGTCAGGACTGGCCATCATGTCATAGGTCAGGCGATCGCCTGCAAGGGTTATGCGAATGGTAAATTCAACCACACCCGGATAGCCCATATGCCCATCTGGCGAGGTGTGCGTCAGGATCACGCTGTTTGTGGCACTGTCAGGTTCCAGCGCGAAATTCCAGCGCTGCGTGCCTTCCGGCCCACCGTGCAAATGATGCGGAGGATCATTTATTGGCAGCGTATATTCCTGCCCGCCCAGCGAGAAACTGCCAAAGGCAGTACGGTTGGCAACCCGCCCGACAATTGCGCCGAAATAAAACGGGTCTGTCAGGTATGCGGACGGGTTTTCATACCCCAGAACCACGGGCAAAATATTGGTGTCCACCGCATGCCGCCAGCCTTGCGTGATTGCACCAAGACTAAGGATTGAAACCTGCGAATTGACCCCCTCCAGTACTGCTTGTACCAAAGGAAGGCCGTCTTTTTGCCCAAATTTAAAAAGCTTAGGCATGGAATTTTCCTGTTTTAAACGAAGCGGTTAACGTAGTTTTCCAGAATTTCCTGCCGGCCAGAACGTGGCTGGGGATCAATATTATCGGCAATCACACGGTCAAAAATTTCGTCTAGCGAAGAATCCATCATCCGGGTTGCATTGTCGCTTTGCCAACCTGAATAACGCTGGTCCAGTGCCTGTTGCAAACCGCCATCTTCAATCATCGCAGCGGCAGCCTTCAAGCCGCGCGCACAGATATCCATACCACCAATATGGGCCGCGATCAGGTCTTCGGCATCCAGTGATTGGCGGCGAATTTTGGCGTCAAAGTTGGTACCGCCAGTTTTCAGGCCGCCATCCTGAAGGATGTGGTAATATGCCAACGCAACCTCGGGCACATTGTTGGGAAATTGGTCGGTATCCCAGCCCGATTGGTAATCATTTCGGTTCATATCGATTGAGCCCAAAATACCCAAGGACGTGGCGGTTGCAATTTCATGTTCAAACGAATGGCCCGCCAAAATGGCATGGCCTTGTTCGATATTCACCTTCACTTCGCCTTCAAGCCCGTATTTTTGGATAAAGCTGAAACAGGTGGCAACGTCATAATCATATTGATGTTTTGAGGGCTCTTGCGGCTTTGGTTCCAGCAAAATGGCCCCTTTGAAACCGATTTTATGTTTGTATTCGACAACCATATTCAGAAAACGGCCAAGGTGGTCCAATTCTTGGGTAAGGTCGGTGTTCAACAGGGTTTCATACCCTTCACGCCCCCCCCAAAGCACGTAATTTTCACCGCCCAGACGGTGGGTGGCATCCATGCATGATTTCACCGTCGCGGCGGCATAGGCGAACACTTCGGGATCAGGGTTGGTTGCGGCACCTGACATCCAGCGGCGATGGCTGAACATGTTGGCAGTGCCCCACAATAATTTAGTGCCGGTTGTTTCCATTTTAGTACCGAAATAGTCGACTATTTCTTCAAGGTTACGCAGACTTTCAGCAAAGCTGTCGCCTTCGGGGCGCATATCAGCATCATGAAAACAGAAATATGGCACGTTAAGAATGTCGAACATTTCAAAGGCAACATCGGCCTTCAGGCGGGCCTTTTCCATGCTATCGCCGAACCAGGGACGTTGAAATGTTTCACCGCCAAATGGATCACCACCGGGCCATGCAAAGCTGTGCCAGTACGCGGCGGCAAAACGCAAATGTTCATCCATACGTTTGCCCATCACCATTTCGCTGGGATTATAGTGATGGAATGCCATGGGGTTAGTGCTGTCCGGGCCTTCATAGACGGCTTTGTCGATGCCCTTGAAAAAATCTGTGCTCATTGGATGGCCTTTATTGCTGGAAATGTTTCGCGGAATTTGTGGTATGCGTCTTCATAAGCGGCCAATAGGTCGGCCCGTGGTTCAACGGTTTTGGCAATGTCTGGTTTGGTCATGATGTCGTCGGGATTCGCACCTGTTGCGCCGCAGATTGCAAGGCGGCAGGCGCCAAGGGCTGCGCCAAATTCGCCTGCTTCGGGCAGATCGATTGGCAGGTTTAAAGTGGTCGCCAGCAGCTCAACCCAATAAGGCGAGGCCGAGCCGCCGCCAATGGCAAGCAGGCGGTCAAGGTTGGTGCCGGTGGATTTCAGGGCCTCGTATGAATCGCGCAAGGCAAAGCTGACGCCTTCAAGCACCGCGCGGGTCAAATCGCGCGGACCAGTGCTAATATCCAGCCCGATCAAGGCCCCGCGAATCGCGCTGTCATTATGCGGGGTGCGTTCGCCGGAAAGATACGGCAAGAAACGCACATTTCCGGGCTGGCCAATATGCGCGCCCAATGCAGCGCTTAAATCTTCGGGGGTTTGGCCCAGATTTCCGGCCAGCCAATTCAGGCTGTCGGTTGCGGCCAAGGTCACGCCCATCTGATACCAGCGGTTTGGAATGGCGTGGCAAAAAGTGTGAACGGCAGTTTCGGCATCCGGCGCAAAGCTGTCTTTTGCCGCCAAAAGAACGCCGGATGTGCCCAGCGAAACAAAGCCATCCCCTTCGCGCAGCGCACCAACACCACAAGCCGCAGCGGCGTTATCGCCCGCCCCGCCAACAACAAGAACCGAATTTGAGACACCCCATGCGCGGGCAAGATCCGCGCGCAAATTTCCGGCGACTTCACTGCCCTCGACAAGGTCAGGCATCTGGTCGCGCCGCATACCGGATTTGGCCAGCAATTCAGGCGACCAATCACGCCGGCCCACCGACAACCATGATGTTCCGGCAGCATCCGACATTTCCGAAACATGTTGGTCCGTTAGCCAGAAATTCAGATAATCCTTTGGCAACAAAACCTTGGAAACACGTGCGAACAAATCTGATTCATGTTTTTGTAGCCAAACCAATTTAGGCGCGGTAAAGCCCGGAAAAACAATATTGCCAGAAATGGCGCGAAATTCAGGGGTGGAATCCAGTGCAGCAGCCTGAACATGGCTGCGGGTGTCGTTCCATAAAATACAGGGGCGCAGGATTTCATTGCTTGCATCCAACAGCGTGGCGCCGTGCATATGCCCGGCAACACCTATCGCTTTTAATGCTGCAAATTCAGTTGGGTGGCTTTGGCGCAAGGCATCAATCACATGCTGGCAAGCTTGGGTCCAATCGCGCGGATCTTGTTCGCTCCAACCCTGATGGGGGTGCGAAACGCCATAGCTTTCTTCGGCCGATGCAACCGGATTACCCGCATCATCCACCAGCAAAGCGCGCAGCCCTGATGTGCCTAAATCCAAACCTAGAAACATGTTCCCTCCGACAATGTCAGGAACACATCCCATTATTTAATTTTGTAGTCAAATTAAAACTGCATATTACGGGTTAAAGCCCAAGCGTATCACGCTGGCGTTTTAGTTTTTCCATCAGGCGCAAAAGGGCTTCGGCAATGCCCGATTCTGACAAGGCGTGACCTGCTTTGTGGACCATGCGCAAATCAGATGAAGGCCAGCGTTTATGCAAATTCCATGCCGATGTTGGCGGGCAAATCATATCATGGCGACCCTGAATGATCGTGCCGGGGATGTGCGAAATTTTGGACATATTTTTCAGAATTTGCTGATCTTCACTTAAAAAGGCCCTGTTCGAAAAATAATGGTTTTCAAGCTTTGCAAAAGCCAGCGCATATTGGGCCGGGCTGTCGATATGATTGCCTGGGTTATCAATGGATGCCAGCGCATTTTCCCAACCAGCCCAAGCCTTGGCATACATTTCCTGTTCAGTTTTATCTTTGGAAAACAGGCGTTTATTATATGCCTTAATAAAATCCCCGTGTTCTTCTTTGGGAATGATTCGACTGAAGCGTTCCCATAGTTCAGGAAAAAAATGACCTGCGCCGCCGCCATAAAACCAATCAAGTTCCGACTGGCGCGCCAAAAATATACCGCGAAGCGCAAGATATGCCGCCCGCTGCGGGTGGGTTTGGGCATAAACCAGCGCCAAGGTCGCCCCCCACGAACCACCAAAAACGATCCAGCGTTTTATGTTCAAAACCTCGCGAATCAGTTCGATATCATTGATCAGGTGCCACGTCGTATTATCGCGCACCACGGCATGCGGGCGCGAACGGCCGCAGCCACGTTGATCAAAAAGAATAATCCGGTACATTTTGGGGTCAAAAAACCGCCGCATAGCAGGCGAAGAACCACCACCGGGCCCCCCGTGAAACACCACAACCGGCATGCCGTCAGGGTTGCCGGATTGTTCAACATACACAAGATGGCCATCCCCCACATCCAGCATTTGCTGGTCGTAAGGTGTGATTGGCGGAAATAGTTTCCCATTCCCTCTGTTTTTGTCTGCCGCCTTGTCCATATCTATTCTATATAGTGACCAAACCGCTGCTACCATGGGGTAAGCACAAGAAATGAGGCCTGCAATGCAAACAAGTATTGATCCAGACGAAGTCGCCAAATTCGAAGCAATGGCCGCCGAATGGTGGGACCCTGCTGGCAAGTTCAAACCCCTGCACATGATGAACCCCTGCCGGCTGGAATTCATCAATGCGCAGATCGCCGAAAAATTCGGGCGTGACATAACCAAACCCCTGCCTTTTCAGGGCTTGCGTATTCTTGATATTGGCTGCGGTGGCGGGCTTTTGTCAGAACCAATGGCACGATTAGGCGCAGAAATCATAGGTGCCGATGCATCCAAAGGCACCCTGCCCGTTGCGCGCATTCATGCCGAACAAATGGGCCTGACCATCGATTATCGCCACGCCAGTGCCGAAGAACTGGGTGCTGCAGGCGAAAAATTTGACGTGGTTTTGAACATGGAGGTGGTTGAACATGTGGCGCAGCCGCTTGAATACCTAACATCGTGTCAGGCGCTTTTGAAATCCGGCGGCCTGATGCTGACATCGACAATAAATCGCAATCCCAAAAGCTATATGGTCGCCATTGTTGGTGCCGAACAAATAATGCGCTGGCTGCCAAAAGGCACACATGAATTTGATAAATTCATTACACCATCTGAGCTTGAAACAATGATTGGCCAAGCAGGGCTGCAGGTCACGGGTCAAACGGGGTTTGTTTTCAACCCCTTCGGTTGGAGCTGGTCACTTTCTAATCGCGACCTATCCGTGAATTACGCGATCGCGGCAGTGAAGCCCTAGTCTTTTGTTCTAACTGCCTTCGCCAAATTTCTCGCGCAGCTCGCGCAAAACCGGCAAAGCGGCGCGCACCCGATCTGCGCCAATAGATGAAACCACGTCAGAAATTATTGGCGTAATTGCCTGCAAAGCTGCGTCGCGGGCAGCCCGACCAGCGGGACTGATCGTGACAGTTTTACGCCGCGCATCATCCCAATCGGGGTGAATATGCACATGTCCGGCCCATTCAAGTTTGGTCAAAGTATTGGTCATCGCGCCACGCGTAAGGTGAAAAACCCGCGCAAGTTCGGCGGGGCTGCGCGGTTCGTTCCGGCGGGCAAGGTGGTTTAAAACAGAAAAGTGACTTAGCTCCATCCCCTTTGGAAGGGCCTTTGACAAGGTGTTGCGCGACAACTGACCAGCCATAAATATTTCGCTAAACAACGAAACTGAAAGGCTTTCTGCTTGTTGGGAATCAGACATTAGGGGCCTATAATTTCACGATCATGGGACAACGATGGCACACGTTT
>DAOUQO010000046.1 GCA_030625565.1 Aliiroseovarius sp.
CACTGGCGGACAGGATTGCCATGCAGATGAAAACGGCGCGCATACCGGTGATATTGCGGCCACCATGCTGCACGATGCGGGGGCGTCTTATGTGATTCTGGGCCATTCCGAACGACGGCAGGACCATGGCGAAACGGACCATGACGTGCAGGCAAAGGCACGCGCCGCAACCGATGCGGGGCTGTGCGCGGTGATCTGTCTGGGCGAAAGCCTTGCGCAACGCGAGGGCGAAAAAACCCTTAGCATCATTGCAAACCAATTGGCCGGCTCCATTCCAGATGGCATGGATGCCAACAATATGGTCGTCGCCTATGAACCCATTTGGGCCATTGGCACAGGCATGGTTCCCAGCCTCGAACAAATCCGCGAAGTGCATGATTTCATCCGGACCTATCTGGAAAAACGCTTTGGGGTGGAAGGTGGAAGCGGCATGCGCATTTTGTATGGCGGATCGGTAAAGCCTTCGAATGCAACGGAAATCTTTGCGGTATCAAATGTTGACGGCGCCCTTGTTGGTGGCGCATGTCTAAAGGCAGCTGATTTTTCCCCGATTATTTCGGCGTTGGAGCAATCCTGAGCCCCCAGATAATTGACTGTGCGTGAAATGCTGTCATGATGATCTTCGAAGTAATATACAAATACTCGGAGAGATTTTATGAAGCGCCTAATTACCATTCTTGCCTTTGTTTTCACCCTGCCCAGCCTGTCAATTGCCCAAACATGGCCGGAACACAGCAATATTTTTGTTAACGACCTTGCCAATGTGCTGGCTGACGACGCCGAAACCCGCCTGCGTTCGCAGTTGGAACTTTTGCGCGATGAAGTCGGGGTTGAGTTGACAATTTTAACTATCCCGACCCGCAAGCAATACCAGACAGCAGGTGGCACATTAACTGAATTTGCAACCGGACTTTTCAACCATTGGGGCATTGGGGATCCGGAAAAAAACGACGGTATTTTGGTTCTTTTAATTACTGATAATCATGAGATGCGGATCGAGCTGGGCGCAGGGTACTCCGACGGATATGACCGCGTTGCAGGTGCCATTATTGACCGGGTTTTCATTCCGCTGCTTAAATCGGACGAAATGACCAAGGCAATCGAGGACGGCACCACAGCCATTATTGATGGAATTGCCCAGCCACATGCCGCGGGCCAGCCCGCCCCCGAACCCAGTTCCGGCGGAAATAGTGGCTTGATATTCGGCGGTGGTTTCTTGGCTTTAATTCTGGCGCTTATATTTGGCAAACGCATCAAAAGCCGCATGGCGACCTGCCCGACATGTGGCAAGCGCGGCATGCATACAGAACGCACCAAACTTGAAGCCGCAACAAAAACCACCGAAGGTCAGGGTGAACAAACTATCACATGTACCCATTGTGATTACAGCGCGACCACGCATTATACCATTCCACTTATACGCAAAAGCAGTTCCAGTTCATCATCATCTGGTGGCTCGTTCGGGGGTGGGTCATCATCCGGCGGTGGTGCTTCGGGCAAATGGTAATGCCCTTAACTACAGCCCTAAACGTCTAAAAACACATGGAAGTTCCTCGGCCAGATCCTCGGCGATCAGGCCGGGGCCAAAAGAAAGCGCGCATTCCACATGCAGATATGTGGCGGCTTCGCTGGCCTGCACAGGGCTAAAGCCACGCGCCAAAAGGCCCGCAATGAACCCTGCCAAAACATCGCCGGAACCAGCCGTGGCCAGCCAAGGTGCGGCGCGCGCACCAGATGCGGCATGAATTGCGGCGTGACCTGCGGGGCCTGCAATAACGGTTTTTTCGCCCTTAAACACCACCACACACCCCGCACGCCGCGCCGCGTCACGGGTTGCATCAACCTTGGAATATTCCGGGGTTTCCACGCTGGATATTTTGGCGGAAAGGTCAGGAAATAATCGAGCAAATTCACCCGCATGCGGGGTTAAAACACAGCCTTCATGCAGCATTTGAAATAACACTGACGGGGCATTTTCAAAGGCTGATAAAGCATCGGCATCCAAAACGCATCCACGCTGCGACGCCAAAGCGACCGGCACAAGTTCGCACGCCCGCGCCTGCCCCAAACCCGGCCCCAAACATAAGGCATTGAACCGCTTATCGCCTAAAGTGCGCGCCAAGGCATCACCATCATGAATTGCCCTGATCATCACCGCATTCAATTGCGCCGCATTTTCGGCCACTGCATCGGCAGGGCAACCAACAGTTACAACACCCGCACCAATTCGAAGCGCTGCACGCGCGGCCAAACGCGCAGCCCCCCCCTTGCCCGAACCACCACAAAGCACCAAGGCATGCCCGTGGGCATATTTATGCGCCGACGATTTTAGCAAGGCCTCCAAAGGGGCCGTTAAATTGGAAATCTGTTTTACTTCAGTGGTCATTTCCCCAGCCTACCTTGATAGTAAAAAATGCATAGTAAAAACCGGTATGCCAACATACGCAGATTCTAGATTGCCTAAAAAACAGGCATTCCGCCACATATACGGGCATAACGCAGGAAAGTACGCAGATGCGTGCCCAGATGCAGCCTGGGCAATTGCGCCGGCATGGCAAAGGTGATCTTTCAAACGCGAACATGATTTGTGTGAGGTGAGCCATGAAAAAAATCGAAGCTATCATAAAGCCCTTCAAGCTGGACGAAGTAAAAGAAGCCCTGCAAGATATCGGCGTGACAGGCCTGTCAGTGATCGAAGTCAAAGGTTTTGGCCGCCAAAAGGGCCATACTGAATTGTATCGTGGCGCCGAATACGTGGTCGATTTCCTGCCCAAGGTCAAAATCGAGGTCGTGCTGCCCGCCGACCAGGTAGACACCGCAATCGAGGCCATAATCGACGCCGCCAAAACCGATAAAATCGGTGATGGGAAAATCTTTGTGTCAGATATTGAACAAGCGGTGCGCATTCGCACCGGAGAAACCGGGCTGGACGCCGTTTAGGCCAGCCAAACACCGAACACCAACCGAAGGAATACCAAAATGAGCATCCAAGACGTTCTTGCGCGCCTAAAAGACGAAGACATTGCCTATGTCGATATTCGCTTTACCGACCCGCGCGGCAAATTGCAGCACGTAACTGTTGACGTTGATATGGTCGACGAAGACTTCCTTGAAGAAGGGTTCATGTTTGACGGCTCCTCTATTGAGGGTTGGAAATCGATTGAAAGCTCGGACATGAAGCTGATGGCCGACATGGACAGCGCCTATGTTGACCCGTTTTATGCTGAAAAAACCCTGTGTCTGCATTGTTCCGTGGTGGAACCCGACACTGGCGAAGCGTATGACCGCGACCCGCGCGGCACCGCCCAAAAAGCCGAAGCTTACCTAAAATCATCTGGCATTGGTGACGTGGCCTATATGGGGCCCGAGGCCGAATTTTTCCTGTTTGATGACGTGCGCTATCAGGTTTCAATCAACAAGGTTTCGTATCAGGTTGATGCAACTGACGCATCCTGGAACACCGATACCGAATATGAAATGGGCAATTCGGGCCACCGTCCGGGCCTTAAGGGTGGATATTTTCCGGTGAACCCGATTGACGAGGCGCAAGATATTCGCGGTGAAATGCTGTCGACTATGAAGTCGCTGGGCATGAAAACCGACAAGCACCACCACGAGGTTGCGTCGTGCCAGCACGAGTTGGGCCTGATCTTTGACAGCCTGACAAAACAGGCCGACGAGCTGCAAAAATACAAATACATCATCCACAACGTTGCACACGCCTATGGCAAAACCGCGACCTTTATGCCCAAGCCAATCGCAGGCGATAACGGCACCGGAATGCACGTAAACATGTCGATCTGGAAAGACGGCAAGCCCTTGTTTGCAGGCGATCAATACGCCGACCTTAGCAACGAAGCAATCTGGTTTATTGGCGGCATTCTAAAGCATGCCAAGGCGCTGAACGCGTTTACAAATCCGGCGACCAACAGCTATAAACGTCTGATCCCCGGCTTTGAAGCACCCGTTTTGCGCGCCTATTCCGCCAGTAACCGGTCGGGTTGCGTGCGTATTCCATGGACCGAAAGCCCGAAAGCAAAGCGGGTCGAAGCACGTTTCCCTGACCCCGCCGCCAACCCTTATCTGTGTTTTGCCGCCCTGCTGATGGCTGGCCTTGACGGGATCAAAAACAAAATCGATCCCGGCCCTGCACAAGACAAAAACCTGTATGATTTGCCTGCTGAAGAACTGCAGGACATCCCGACAGTTTGTTCATCCTTGCGCGAAGCATTGGACGAACTGGCCGCAAACCACGACTTCCTGCTGGCCGGTGACGTGTTTACCAAGGGTCAGATCGAAAGCTACATGGACCTGAAGTGGAATGAGGTTCACGCCTATGAACACACGCCCCATCCGATTGAGTTCCAGATGTATTATTCCTGCTAATACAAAAGCATAAGATACAAAAATAATGCAAAAGGGCGCCCAAACAGGGTGCCCTTTTTGATGATGTTTCTTGCAAAATGAACGAAAATTATACCATTTTTGCCGCAAAGTTTCCCCATTGTATGGCCAGAGTTCGGCCATGACCTATCCGGCCCCCATAACGCCCCACGACCCAGACCACGCCACTGATTGTGACCGTGTGGTTAAGGCGCATCTTTTATTATCTGAACCTTACAGTTCGGATATTGATGCCGTTGGGGCAGCATTTTTGGCCAGTATCGGCCTGAAAGGGGCCGCCCTGAAGGGCGCACAAAAAAGCCGGGGCGCAACCAAGCTGGTGCTGCATACCGATGATACATCTCTGCTGGTTGCCAAATCAAAATCCCCCTTGGGTGCCACGCATTTCAGCAAATCCATTCCGCCGCTTCTGTCGCCAGCCGAACGCAGCGCCTTTATCGCAATCATCAGCCACCACGAAGCCTTTATAACCTTGACGCTAAGGACAGATGCCTCTCACTCGGGAAATAATTCTGCGCTTTTACACCAAGCGGTAAAGGCCGCAAGCTGCCTGACGCAGCCCCTTGGCCTGCTTTGGGGGCCAACCAAACGTTTGCACCAAGGTGACGCAATGCGCACAATTTTGAAAAGCAACGCCCCGCTAGAGCTGTTTATCTCGCCGGTTTTCAAACAAAACGGCCCCCGCAAAACCCAAATTATCAACTTTGTTGGCGCACAAGAAATTCTTGGTTTTGGGTTGGGTTTACATATGATTCAGCTTTCCCGACAAAAAGCTGTTGATGCCGGACTGGCCTTCGCAGATATGTGCGCGAACGATCAAACATTCCATACACGGCGAAGTTTCCAACATAACGGGCAGACCTTTCGCCTGACCCATAATGACCAATACATCTCTCTAATTCCAGTTGCCCGCTTTAGCAAAGACATTGCATCAATCATTAAAAGCGACGCAAAAACAGCCGCTTAAGAAACAATCTTAAAGCTGGCCCCAAGCCTGTAATATTCGGGCGGCCAGCATATCCTGATCTTCTTCAAACCAACCGACAGGTGTACCGCGGATCGAGGTCAGAAAACGAAATCCGGTTTCTTGCACAAAAGATTTTGTCGCCACTTCATCGGGCCAAATCACCCTGCGACCATAAGAAAACCGGACGGGCATCCGCATTTCAGGCAAGGCGTCGTGGATCAATTCGGTGCAAAACACCCCGTCATCACGGTCCAGATCAAAATGGTGGTCAAACGGGCGGCCAATTTCGGTGAACAGGTAAATCAGGGCCTCGGCCTTACGACTGCGGCTTAGGCCGGTTGCGCGAAATATTGCGGCGTGGTCTGCCTCCATCAAGGTTGGTGCGTCTGACAGGCGCACGCCCAAATCGATCGATTCAATCGCAATGCCCCCCGCGCGAATGCGTTGGTGAAATTTGGCCACTGCCGGGTGGTTCCAGATACCAAGGCCGCGCAAGTCGGACTCGGAACCTGTATACAATGCGGAATGGCCAAAATAGCCATCGCTATTGGCCCCCGACAGACGCGAGCCATTGTTAACCAAAATCAAATCCAGCGGCTTGGCATCCCCAAGCAAAAAGGCCTGCGCATCAACTTGCCCCTCAAGGTACGAAGGGCGCAGAACGATATTATGGGCAAGCGGCAACAGAGAATTCAGTTCGTTATCAATTAGCCGGATCGCGGCCGGAGAATGGGTTTCAATTGCCGCGCAGCAGCTGGTCAGCGCCGCATCAAAATCAATTTCAGCAAGGTCCGCAGGCGTAATTTCAGGCGGTTTTGCACAGCCAATCAGGGCCGATAGCGATAGCAAAGCTGTTTGGTTCATAAACCTGATTTTAAAATACGCCATGATATTCCCCCAAGGATAGCTGACAATAGGCGGCTGATTCCACCTGTCTGCCAGCAAAGCCCACCCGCGACCATATTTATATTTCGCAAAAATCCGCGAAAACAGTACTATTCCAACCATTTCATTAATAAATTCAGGTTTCAGCGCTGTTTTCTGTCATTCTTGCGCCAAAATTTGCCCAGAAGAACCCATAGCAGCACCCATACCCTTTCCTTGAGCGTAAAGCTGTTATAGCCTTATTAAGGCAGCAGGGGGACACTTCTGGCGCTGGAAATATTTTGCTAACTGCTATCTAAGGCTATTATGAAACCGAATTTCGCGTTGAACCTCAGCCATGATGGCATTGGATTGTTGCACCGTAAAAAGGGCACTAAAAACGGCTGGACCCTAATGGGCGAGGTCGCGATTGATGACCCTGCTTTGGGTGAAAAGCTGGATATGCTGCGCAAAAATGCGGCTGATCTGGAAAAGGGCGGCTTGGCGACCAAGCTGGTTATTCCAAATTCACAAATCCTTTATACGGAAATTGATGCCCCCGGCCCTGATGATATTGCCCGCGAAGTGCAGATCCGCAAAGGGCTGGAAGGGCTAACGCCCTATAGCGTCGGCGAGCTGGTTTTTGACTGGCGCAAGGCCGCTGGCACCAAAGTTCTGGTTGCCATTCTGGCGCGCGAAACCTTGAACGAAGCAGAAAGCTTTGCCAAAGATCACCGGCTGAACCCGGTTAGCTTTGTGGCACGCCCGGCCGCCAAGGGTTTCAAGGGCGAAGTGTTCTTCGGTAAAACCGCAGGCGTTTCAGCGCTGTTGGGACCTGATGGAAAGATTGAGCCTGATGACGGTCCCGTTCCAGATCTGACATCATTACGTGCAAGCCCTGCTAGGCCACCCCAGCCGAAGACAACGGCTGAGCCAGACAACAAAAATACGGCTAAGCCAGCGCCTAAACCTTCGAATGGGAACGCGACTGAACCTCAACACAAACAGACAAATCCAATAATTCAGCCCGCAGGCACACCGCCAACCAAGGATTATTCTCAGCCTTCAAAGGCTTCCGGGTCAGTAATATCTGATGGTGATGATGCCCGCATTGCGGCCCTACTGGCAGATGTGCCTGAACCATCCAGCGTTAGACCACCAGCAAAGACCGTAGTCACAGCCGCCAAGCCGGCCGTCGCTGAAACCACAAAATCCGAGGCGGGCGCAGCATCCGCAACACCGGTTCTTGCACCATTTCCCCCTACACCGGAAGAAACAGAAGAGGATGCAGATAGCATCCAGCCAGTACCTCCGAGCAAGGCACCTGCTGACATAAAAGGCAGCACACAAGAAGCCCCGCCTGCAGCCCAAGAAAAGCCAGAGCCGACGCCTCCAGTTTCGCCTTCGAAGGGCAGCGGGCCTGTGCTGCCACCGATTCCACCAAAGCGGCCAGGGCCGCCTATTCCGGCCATTCCAGCACGTGCACCTACACCTGCCACCACACCACTAACAACATCCTTTTCCTCGCGGCGAATCCCCGCCACAACAGATGGGAAACCTGCAATCCCCCTAACCCGGGCCCAAATTGCGGCCTCAGCCATTGCGCCCAGCATTCAGGCCAAGGCGGCGTCATCTACGCTCGCGGCGCCGAAATCGCCGAAAACAGTGCTTTCAAAAGGTTCAACAATAACCAGCCCTTCGCTTGCCAAGGACGATACTACCCCCTCAAAAAGCACCAATGCAAAAACCGCAAACCGGGCCGTAGGCGGCTTGCTTGATCGCGCAAGCCAAGGCGCACAGGGATTTCTGGACCGCACCAAAAGTGTCACGACCAGCTTTGCCTCGCGCCGGGCAAAAAGCGTTATTGCCAAGACCCCCACACCCGATGCCACCACATCAAAGACCAGTGTAGCAACAAATATCGCGCCTTTGCCTAATACGCCAATCGCGCCATATACAGCCGATCCAACCCCGACCGCCAAGGTCAGGCCGGCCTTGGGAAAACCCAAAACCCAATCTGACGATGTGCAGCGCGAAGTCGATCGCATGACCATGTTCGGTGAACGCAAATCGCAGAAACCTGAAATCGGGGGCAAGCACAAATATTTAGGGCTGATCCTGACCTTGGTGCTTTTACTGGTGATGGCGATTGTTGCCATGTCATCAGTGTTTTTCTTTTCTGACGAAGCCAATATTTTCGACCAAGGCCCCAAAGAAAATCCGTTCGCGGTTGCCGCAATTCCTGACACAAACCTTGTTGCCCCTGTGGCAGAAGGCACGGCAGATGTGCAGCCCCTGACGCAACAGCCGCTAGCGCCAAGCGGCGGTGATAGCGCCGCCTTGCAAACACCTGGCGACCAAGCGGGTTCAATCGATGATGTCCTAAGTTCTGTTCTTGTGAACGATATTGAACCAGAACCCCCAGCCGATGGCACAGTGGCACCGCTTGCCGGGGATATCCCGCAAACTTTAAGTGACGAGGCCGCCGCAGCACAATATGCCGCATCCGGTGTTTTACAAAGGGCCCCCGCAGCGCCTGGCGAACCCCAAAGCAGCCGTATTGACGACCTTTATATTGCATCTATTGACCCTGCCACTTCGTCCCACGATGCGGTGGCATTACCAACAGAAGTAACCCGCTCACAAGAAGCGCGCCCTGCTTCACCGTTGCCTCCGCCAGCACCAGGTACAAATTTTGCCCTTGATACCCGTGGCTTAGTCACACCAACCCCCGAAGGTACATTATCACCAGATGGTGTTTTGATCTATTCAGGGCGTCCCGATTTTGTTGCCCCCGCGCGCCCGACCCCGCCAGAATCAGACATAGTCACACCGGATGAATTGCGCAGCTTTCGCCCGAAACCACGCCCCGAAGGGCTGGTTGAAGACAATGAACGTGCCCAACTAGGTGGCATTACCCGTTCTGAAATGGCATCTTTGCGCCCCACAGCGCGCCCCGCATCGGTTCAGACCGAAGCCGGATCAGGCGGTGATGCAGCCCCGAACGAACTTGCGGTTAACGCCTCTCCAACCCCAGGATATCGCCCCGAAGGTTTCTCCACAATTGTCACAGTCGCGCGCGCCTTGGCCGAGGCATCGGATGGCTCTAGCGTAAGCGCGACACCGGCATCCGCCACCACAACCCCCAGCATTCCAACCCGCGCCTCGGTCGCGACCCAGGCGACAATTGACAATGCGCTAAGGCTGAACGCGATCAACTTGATCGGCATTTATGGCTCATCCTCAGAACGCCGCGCCTTGGTTCGCTTGAAAAGCGGGCGCTATATCAAGGTTTCTGTTGGCGACCGGCTGAATGGTGGCCAAGTGCTTTCTATTTCCGAAACGCGCCTTATCTATAAGAAAAGCAACAAAAATATAACGCTTGATATGTTGCCACTTGGCTAAGAAACCAATGATTGGCCGTGACGATCAGGCTTCATCCACCCCAGCTTCCTGAAATGTTGCCATACCGGAATGGCATGCAATCGCACCTTGCAAAACCCCAATGGCCAAAGCCGCGCCAGACCCTTCGCCCAAGCGCAGGCCAAGCGACAAAAGCGGCGTTTTTCCAAGCTGTTTTAGAATGGCCGCATGTGCAGCCTCGGCAGATACATGTCCGGCCATGCAATGATCAAGCGCGCCGGGTGCGGACTGCGCAAGGCACGCCGCCGCTGCCGAACAAATGAACCCGTCAAGCAGCACCGGAATATGCAAGCTGCGCGCCGCAGCAATTGCGCCGGCCATCGCAACCAATTCACGCCCACCCAAACAGCGCAACGCCGTAAGGCCGTCGCCTTTGGCATCCGGATTTGCGCCAAGCCCGTCCGCAACGACCTGTGTTTTCAAAATTAAACCTGCGTCATCCACGCCAGTTCCCCGCCCGGTCCAGTCACCAGCATCGCCGCCAAACAGCGCCAAGGCAATCGCGGCCGCCGAGGTGGTGTTGGCAATGCCCATTTCCCCGACAACCAATAAATCGGCGTCAGGGTTGACCGCATTCCAGCCAGTGTTCAGGGCGTTCAGAAATTCAGGCTCGGACATTGCCGGACCTTTGGTAAAATCATTGGTCGGCTGATCAAGGTCCAGCGCATGCACATCCAACTGCGCCCCAAAGGTGCGCGCAAGCTGGTTAATCGCGGCCCCGCCAGCCTGAAAATTCAGCACCATCTGGGCTGTTACCTCAGTGGGAAACACCGAAACACCAAGCGATGCAACCCCGTGATTACCTGCAAAAACAATAACTTGGGGGGCGGACAGCTTGGGTTGGGGATCTGCGCGCCAGCCCGCATACCAAATCGCCAAATCCTCAAGCTGGCCCAACGCACCCGGCGGCTTGGTTAAGCAGCTATTTCGTTCATTTGCCCCAGTTAGGGCCCCATCATCTGGGCCCGGCATTTCGGTTAATAAACGGTGGAATTCAGCGATAGTGGTGAAGGCAGCATTTGACATGATTCATTTCCTGAATTGATTTGCTTGGCGTTTTTATTTACCCAAAGCACACGACACGCAATAGCCAGATCGAGACATATCCATGCCTAAAAACGAACAAACCCTTTTTGTCAGTACTGACTTTCTACAAGCGGTTGCACTGCTGACACGCATTCGCGTTCCATCCGGTCTTTTTGATAACAATTCCGACTTGGATCGGGACATAAGCGCCAGTGCTTGGGCATGGCCGCTGGTTGGGGCCGGGCTGGGCTTTATTGCCGGAATTATTGGCCTGATCGCAGCAGGGTTCGGGGCCGCACCATCCCTAAGTGCCGGCCTGACATTGGCCAGCTATATGATGATGACCGGTGCCTTGCACGAAGACGGGTTGGCCGACACATTTGACGGGCTTTGGGGCGGCAACGACAAAGCGCGCCGCCTTGAAATCATGAAAGACAGCCATGTTGGCACCTATGGGGTGCTGGCGCTGTGCTTGTCTGTATTACTGCGTTGGAGCGCGCTGGCGGCACTCATGCACGCGGGCTGGTTTTTGGCGCCTGTGATGGCCGCCGCCGCCCTAAGCCGGGCACCAATGGCAGTTTTAATCGCGACAATGCCCAATGCACGCGGCGAAGGTTTGGCGCAGGCCACCGGACGGCCAAAACAGCACACAATATTTGCAATGCTGGCTGTCGCCTTAGTTCTGGGATTGGTTCTAGTCGGTTGGAATGTAGTCGAAATTACATTTTGGATGGCGATTATTTCGATCGCGCTGGCCAGCATAGCAAAAAATAAAATTGGCGGCCAAACCGGCGATATTTTGGGGGCAAGCCAGCAATTATCTGAAATAGCGGCCCTTGCCGTACTTGCAGCGATCCTTGTGTAAACCAACGCCACCCACAGGCGGCAATCAGAAATAAAGCGCGGCGCAGCCGCTCATTTTAGCTGCGCCACGTTTTGGGGCATTTCTTAGGTAACAGTGATGCGGGCAATCAGAATGTCGCTTATTTCCTGCATTGCAGAAGCTTCATCAAGGCCCTGAACCGATGCCACTTCGCGTGTCATACGCTCCAAAGCGGCCTCGTAAAGCTGGCGCTCGGAATAGCTTTGTTCGCGCTGGTCATCGTTGCGGTGCAAATCACGCACAACTTCGGCGATGGCGATTAGATCACCCGAGTTAATCTTTTGTTCATATTCCTGCGCACGCCGCGACCACATTGCCCGTTTCACACGGGCCTTGCCCTTCAGCGTTGTCATCGCCTGCGCAACAAGGCTTGGCGATGAAAGTTCGCGCATGCCAACCTCGATTGCTTTGTTGGTCGGCACCCGCAGCGTCATTTTGTCTTTTTCAAATATGACAGCATACATTTCCAGAACCAGCCCGGCCACTTCCTGTTCTTCAATCTCAACAACCCTGCCAACGCCGTGCGAAGGGTAAACAACAAACTGGTTTGGTTGGAAATCGTATTTCTTCTTGGTCATGCGTGGTTCTTCCTTGGTATTGTTACATCTGCGTCAGGCTTGAAAACCCCAAAGGGCAGCCGTGCCAACGCTATCTTCACATTTGAATATAGCATAAAAACGGCCCCCTTTAAAGCGCCGTAAAGCGCCGGTTTCTTTGGGGAATGTCAGTTTTAATGCCAATCAGGCGAATCAGCCTTCGCCGGGTTTTTCCGAGAAATACTTTTCCAGTTTACCCTCTTCGCCATCGCGCGCTTCAGCATCTGGAAGCTCGTCTTTCTTTTCGATGATGACCGGCCACAATTCGGAATATTTGCGGTTAAATTCAACCCATTGTTCGGCGTCTGGTTCGGTGTCAGGGCGGATCGCGTCAGCCGGGCATTCAGGTTCGCACACGCCGCAATCAATGCATTCATCCGGATGGATAACCAGCATATTTTCGCCTTCATAGAAGCAATCTACCGGACACACTTCGACGCAGTCGGTATATTTACAGGCGATACATTTGTCATTGACGATATAGGTCATCGGAACCTCGTGATGCTATTTGCGGCCTTGCTAAATCAAGGACGCGGATCATTCAAGCTCCCCACGCTTAAAACGTTCGCCGGTGCGACGATCTTGCTTACTTGGGCGCCCTGCGCGTTCATGAAACGGGGTTTTCGAGGTTGCAAGCTCGGGCGGCGTCAGGTCGTCATATAACGCCTGCGCCTCGGGGGCCGGTCCACGACGGGTTGAAAGCCCAAGCACACGAATAACCAGCACCCGACGCGCCTGCGGGAAAGTCAGGGTCGCCCCCGGTCGCAGGCTATGGGCAGGCTTTGCGACCTTTTGGCCATCAATCCGTAAATGTCCTGCGCTGACCACCTTGGCGGCTAACGCCCGAGTTTTAAAAAAACGGGCGTGCCATAGCCATTTATCAACGCGGATCTTATCAATTTCAGGCGCGGTCAGGATTTGCCCTTTAGGCCCATCAAGGCGGCAGCAAAGGGATTATCTGGGTCAATCGCCTTTTCTTTTTTCGGTGGTTTAGCCTTGAAATTGCTAGGTTTTTGCCCGCGTTTGTCGCCATTTCGGCCTTGGCCCGGCTTAGCCTTACGTCGGCCTTGCGGCTTGGCATCACTGGGTTTTCTGCGCGCATTAGGCTTGGCTGCGAAACCGGCCCAAGTGAAGGTGTAGAACACTTCGATTTCGGGTTCTTTTTCGGTTTTATCTGTAGCTGTGTCTGTGGCGGGCGCTTCTTCCGCAACCTCGGCCTGCTTTGGATCCGCTTGTTCAGGTTCAACCTGTTCAGGTTCTGGCTTTGCTTCGGCTTCCGGTTTTTCTTCCGGCTTGGCGGCGTCTTGCGCCACAGCCTTTACCTTAACGCGTTCACCCTTAACGGCCTTATAGCCAAGACCCTGTAAAAGATCGCTAAATTGCTCAAGGCTCATGCCGGTAATTGACAGCATGTCGGGGTTGGCTTCAAATCCGCCACGGCTATCTTCGGAACGCAACTGATCGGCCAGACGTTCCAGCATATCAATGCGAATCGCCCGCGCGCCGGCTTTGCGGTAGCCTGACAGGCGATAAGTATCGGCGCTGACCCCTTCAAGGGACGGGATCGTCACCAGACCGGGGGGCGGTGCTTCGTCAAATTCCTGAGCGCCGGAAAATAGCCCCGCCAGCACCAGACGCAGCCGCGTCGGGGCGGGTTTCAACATCATCGGCATGAAAATTGTGAACTGGCCAAAGCGCACGCCGTGTTTGCGCAGCGCGCCACGCATGTCCTGATCCAGTGCTTTGACTTCGCTTGCCACGTCTGCGCGCGGGGTGATGCCCATTGCCTCGGTCAACTGAAA
>DAOUQO010000247.1 GCA_030625565.1 Aliiroseovarius sp.
AACAGAATGTCTGATGCCGGAATTGGCAATGGCGGCGAGATAATAATGCCGCACGCGAATGGCCTAGCCCCGGAATTAGACCGGGATGCATGGAACGATCCAGACCATTATTGGACTGCAGCCAAGTGGGGCGAAGATGGCGGCTGGGATTTAGACCCCGGAAATTCCTTCGGCACAAATAATGCCTGCCCTGGCCCAAAGGGCGGGACCCAGAGCCAAACAGACTGCTAAGGTAGTACTAAAACAAAAATACCCGCCCCCTAGCCGGGGCGGGGAACGGCTGGTGGCCTTTTTTTGGGGGGGGGATTCCAGCCTTGGACCAGCGGGCAAATTACAGGCACCAGCACCACCTATATGATACATGCACCTGAAACAAAAAAGCCCGCTAAGAATAACGGGCTTTTTGGTAATTCTTAACGTATTGCGTTAGATAGTTTCGTTAATCCAAGCCTGCAATGTCGCTTTGGGGGCAGCCCCAACTTTATTTGAAACGACTTCGCCATCTTTAAACATGAACAGCGTTGGAATGCCGCGCACGCCAAGTTGCGCAGGCGAATTCGGGTTTTCGTCAACGTTAACCTTAACAATTTTAATCTTGCCGTCGAATTCAACAGACAGCTCTTCCAAAGCAGGGCCGATTTGTTTGCAAGGGCCACACCATTCGGCCCAGAAATCAACGATTACCGGAATGTCGGAATTGCGGACTTCTTCGTCAAAGGTTTCGTCAGTAACAGCTATGGTAGCCATGAATATTCTCCTGTGGATTTTGATTTGAATGGAACTTAGGAACGCGGGCGCTAATCGTCAAGGCGGTGAAAGTGACGCAGCCGCAAGGTTCGGCGGAATTACCATCAAATTTCCGTTTGTTGTCCATAAAATCTGGCACTCGACAGCGGTGTCGGGGAATATCTGTGCAAGCGCCTGCGCATATGCGCCCATTTGACGCAAAATTCCGGTCGGAACGTCACTTGCCTGCTTGGGCACAATGGCGTTGGATTTGAAATCAACCACGACAATGCGTTCGGGCGAAACGATCAGCCGATCGATGGTGCCCTGCATTTGCTGATCACCCAAGGCCGCTGAGATGTCGACTTCGGCAAGAGTGCCGCTTGCAAAAACATGCGCCAGATTTGGATCATTTATTAGGGCGGCAACTTCACCACACATCAAACGAGCCTGAGCGGGGCTTGCCGCATCTTCGCCCTGTGCCAACAGTTTTTCACTTAGTTCAGGCCAGAAATTCGCCGGGTGAGCCGGTAGTTTTTCCAACAAAAGATGCAGCTGCCTGCCACGCTTTTTGGCGTCTTCGGTGTCCAGTATATTCGCCTCTCCGGTTAATGCCTTGGCACCGCCCAAATCTGATGGGGAAAGCGGCGGAGGCATGGTTTCCGGCGGATCAGACGGCGCGCGCGCCCAATCAGGCAAAGGGGAAAGTTTGTTTTTGGCAACTGTCGTTTTGGTTCGCAGCGCTGGCCATTCCCCTGTTTCATAACGCAGACCTTCGCCCACAGGGGATGCAAATGGCACAGGGCCAAGATGCTCCAAACCTTGTTCAAGAATGCTGTACCAGCTATCGCCTTTTTCACCGACTTTTCCAGCTGCGGCAATAATCAGCCAAGATTCAGCCCGCGTTGTTGCCACATATAAAAGGCGCGCGGTTTCTTCCGCAATCGCGGCCTTGCCGGCGCTTTCAGCATCCTTCAAAGTGGCGGGCATATCGGCGCTAAGCGGTTTCCACGCCAGTTTTCCATCGCTTGTTTCCAACAGGTCAGGTGCCGGTTTCGCGCGCGTAATTGCGGTGTCCGGCAATATAACGATCGGCGCCTCCAACCCTTTGGCGCCATGCACAGTCATCACCCTTATTTGGTTGCTTGCGCTGTCAATTTGACGTTTTATTTTAACATCAAGGGCATCCAGCCATTCCAGAAAACCGGTTAAGCTGGGCGTTTGGGCCATTTCATAGGCCAGCGTCTGGCCAAGCAATGCATCAATGCCATCTTCGGCCTCGCGCCCAAGGCGCGCCAACAGATTTTCGCGGCCTTTATGCTGGGTCAGGATATTTTCCATAAGCTCATAGGGCCGCAAGTAATCCGATGCATCCCTAAGGCTGGTTAGGGCCGCAATGCATTCTGGGTGAACATCCGTCTGCGCGCGCAATGCGGCCCACAGATACGCGCCATCAGGGCGGGGCTGCGCCAGAGCATATAATTCGCGTTCGCTAAAACCAAAAAGTGGCGATCTAAGCGCGGCAGCCAACGAAAGATTATCCTCAGGCGTAGCAAGAAACCGCAACAAAGCGGTTAGGTCCTTCACCGCAAGTTCGGCGCCAATACGCATCTGATCTGCGCCTGCAATCGGAAGTTCGCGTTCTTTGCAAGCACGGATAATTTCATCAAATAGCCCGCCGGTTCGCTTGCGGACCAGAATTAAAATATCCTTGGGTTGAACCGCTTTAAATTCCCTGTCTTTGTTTTGCAGGCTTTCTTGGCTTATCAGCCGCTCGACCTCACCGGCCACCGCGCGGCCCAACTGAATAATATGCGTCTGCGGCAGTTCAATATCGGTGGTATCGGTCCAGTCACGTTCTTCTTTGTATTCAACAGGGTCAATCGCTGGCCACAGATCAACACGACCCGGTTTTTTATTAAAAAACGCAATATGGCGGAAATGATCGCCTAGGCCGGGCCTATCTAAAAGGGCGAAATCCGCAAGCCCAAGAATGGCTGTGGACGAACGGAACGAATATTCAAGTTTCCGGCTTTCAAGCCGCTTTCCAATTCCGGCCAACTGGGTTGAAAAGTGTTCCTTCATTTTCAAAAACGCGGCGGGTTCCGCACCCTGAAATGAA
>DAOUQO010000036.1 GCA_030625565.1 Aliiroseovarius sp.
AAAATCTGGTATCAGCGTTTTACTAGCTTCGAACGAGGAAAAAGCATAATCGGCCGTGCCGGGTGCTTGGCCATCAGAGACATTCCCCACTAGTGATTGCACCTCCTTTTCAGCGAAATGCATCCAATAGACATAAGCCGCCGTGCGATCCCTAAGCCTCTTCCCAAGGTGCTGCTGCGTGACCTCTTTTGGAGCCTCAATTAGATACCCGTCACCAGCGCGGCTTACCCGTATGTCAGCTGAGGTTAGTGAAGTATCAACTGCCGCCCGAATTTCGGGGCGATACCCTAATCGCCGCCCAAGTTTCTTGCGTGTCATTTCCTGAAAAATGTGGAGGTACTTATTTTTTTGAGGCACATTAATTTACCTATTTAAGTGGAACCGTACGAAGACGTTTCTAGGCCCGCTCTGAATATTCCATACTATCAGTGTTGACGATTATTGCCTCGTCCTGACCAACAAAAGGCGGCACCATGATTTTCACGCCGTTATCTAGCGTTGCGGGCTTAAAGCTTTTCGCAGCTGTCTGACCTTTAACGACGGGTTCTGTTTCGACCACAACGCAGGTGACTTTCTGCGGAAGGCTTGCGTTCAGGGCTTCTTCCTCATGGAATTCAACCACGATGGTCATGCCATCTTGCAAGAAGGGGCGCCGATCGCCCAACAGCTCGGCAGGTAGTTCGATTTGCTCGTATGTTTCGATGTCCATGAAAACCAACATTCCGGCATTTTCATACAAAAACTGCTGATCCTTTTGTTCAAGGCGCACTTTTTCGACTTTATCGGCAGATCTAAACCGTTCGTTCAGTTTTGATCCGTTACGAAGGTTGCGCAACTCAACTTGGGCAAAGGCGCCGCCCTTGCCGGGTTTTACGTGATCGACCTTCACAGCAGCCCACAGGCCGTTGCTATGTTCCAAAACGTTTCCGGGGCGAATTTCATTTCCGTTAATTTTAGGCATTTGTCAAAACCACGTTAAAAGGTTGAAGATTATCTGAAGGCTCCTATATCTTGCATAGTATAACAGGGCAAGAACACAAGATTTAGTGGACTTTATCAGCAAGCCATGCAATATGCGCATGGCAGGTATGCGTTTTAGGGGATACCGAATCGGTCAGGATTAGTCATATTGGCCGTCACGTCTGAAAAGGCAATACCAAGAATGGACAAAGGACAAGCATGTTAGATTTTGTAGACAGCACTGCGTTTAACCATGAACAGGGCAATCGTGCGCGCAAACTTTTTGCCGCCGTTGTTTTGGCTGCTCTTGATGATGCGATTGCTGACGACAAAAAATATGGCAATGGTCCCGATCAGATCGCCCGTTGGGCACGGTCGCGCGATGGCCGCGAAGTCCTAAGCTGCGCTGGCATTGATCCCAATGAACGCGTTGTCACCGGCCTGATGGATTTTGTTGGCAAAGGTGTCCGTACCTCGGTTGCCCTGTCACGCGAAGAAAGCGAACGGCGCAACGCTGCCGCGCAGGCCGAAGCCGCCTGAAAGACTGACACTTTATGATAACAAGGCGCGCTCAGCCAAGCGCGCCTTTTTTGTTTCCTGATCCGTTTCTTTTGCTTTTGTGGGCTGAAGAAGCCAGCCGAAAACCAAGGCACCAAGCGCAGCACCGATCAGCTGGGCCGCAATAAACCCCGGCACATCCAACGGGCGAATACCCGAAAACGTATCAGTAAAGCTGCGCGCGATAGCCACGGCAGGGTTGGCAAAGGATGTGGATGCAGTAAACCAATAGGCGGCTGTGATATACAGGCCAACCAGCATCGGCACAGCGTCGGCCTTAAACCGGATGCCGGAAAGAATGATAGCCACCAAGCCAAAGGTCGCAACGATTTCAGCCAACCATTGCGCAGACCCCGTGCGCACATGCTGCGAGGCTTGCACAACAGCCTGTTCAAACATTCCATGCGCCAAAAACGCCCCCAGAATACCTCCGGCAATTTGCACCCCGATATAAGGCAGGGCATCGTTTAGGCTCAGTTCGCGGCGCAGTAAAAATACAAGCGTCACCGCCGGATTGAAATGCGCACCGGAAATTGGCCCGAATATTGTGATCAGCACCACAAGAATTGCACCGGTTGGAATGGTGTTGCCCAGTAACGCCAAAGCCACGTCATCGGTCAGCGTTTCCGCCATGATGCCGGACCCGACAATTGTGCAAACCAACAATAATGTGCCCAGCATTTCGGCAACCAAACGGCGTGATAAATCAAATGGCATAAATACGTCCTGTTATTTCAGGTATATTCCGAATATTTAGCGGGGAATCCAAGGCGGCGGGCAACACAATTTCATGCCGCTGAATAACGCTACCGTGACTCATGGCCAGAACGCGCAGCACAAGAGGGCAAAAATGACCAAAGCGATTATGATACAAGGCGCGGGCTCAAATGTGGGCAAGTCGCTTTTGGTGGCCGGTCTGGCGCGGGCATTTGTGCGCCGCGGGCTGCGGGTTGCGCCGTTTAAATCGCAAAACATGTCAAACAATGCAGCGGTCACTGCTGATGGTGGTGAAATTGGCCGTGCCCAAGCGCTGCAGGCGCGCGCCGCCGGCCTTGAGCCTTGCGTTGATATGAACCCGGTTTTGCTGAAACCTGAAACGGATATAGGCGCGCAAGTCATCGTGCAGGGAAAACGCGTGGCAACCTTGCGGGCGCGCGATTACGGGCAGACCAAAAATACACTTATGCCTAAAGTTTTAGAAAGCTTTCACCGGCTGGCCGCAGGCGTGGACCTGATCATTATCGAAGGCGCGGGCAGCCCTGCCGAGATTAATTTGCGCGCTGGCGACATCGCCAATATGGGCTTTGCCGAAGCGGCGAATGTGCCGGTCATTTTGGTCGGCGACATTGACCGCGGCGGGGTTATTGCGCAATTGGTGGGCACATATTCGGTGCTGACCAGTCAGGATTCTGACCGTATCAAGGGCTTTATTGTTAATAAATTTCGTGGTGATACCAGCCTGTTTACCCAAGGCAGCCACGAAATTTCCAACAGAACCGGCTGGCAGGATTTGGGCGTTTTGCCGTGGTTTAACGATGCTTGGCGGCTGCCTGCCGAGGATGTTCTGGATATCAGCTCAGGCCCGAAAGGCGACAAAAATAGCATCAAGATTGCGGTCCCCCGTCTGAACCGGATTGCAAATTTTGATGATCTGGACCCATTGGTGAATGAGCCTGCGACTACAGTCGAAATCATCCAGCCCGGACAGCCGTTGCCCGGCGACGCGGATCTCGTGCTGATCCCCGGCTCAAAATCCACCATTGCCGATCTGAAAGATTTTCGGGCGCAGGGCTGGGATATCGACCTTGCGGCGCATATTCGCCGTGGCGGTCATGTGTTGGGATTGTGTGGCGGATACCAAATGCTGGGGCGTGAAATCATTGATGCACAGGGCATTGAAGGGCCGCCAAGCAAAGTTGCCGGTCTGGGGCATCTGGATGTGGTCACTACCATGTCTGCGCGCAAAAACCTGTCGCTAACCAACGCAACTTATTTGCCCACGGGCGACCCCGTTCAGGGGTATGAAATTCATCTGGGCGAAACGCACGGGCCAGATTGCCAGCGTGGTTTTCTGCAATTGCAAAGCCGCATTGACGGCGCTGCCAGTTCTGACGGGCTGGTGCGCGGGTGTTATTTGCATGGGCTATTTGCCTCGGACAACTTTCGCGCAACGTATTTGGCCGAAATGGGTGGAACACCAAGTGGTGCGCAATATGACATCGGGGTCGAGGCCACGCTTGAGCAATTGGCCGACCACCTTGAGGCCCACCTTGATCTGGATTTAATGCTTGAAATAGCGGCTGAAATTAGCCCGCCGCCCCGCTAAAGCACGCCGTACTTATTCCAGATCCCGAATTGCCATGGCGCGGCGAATTTCACGGTGGACAAGGCGACGCACATTTCGGGTTATACGTTCCCCGATACGGCCCTTAAGTTCTTCGCGGACAAGTTTTATCACCATTTCGCGCAGCATATCTTCGTCCAGAAAATCACCTTCGCCAGTGTCGTCTGCCAAGATGTCACCGGGTTCATCTGTTGCAATCTCAACGTCTTCAACCTCAAGCTCAACGTCTTCGATCTCAACGTCGTCGATCTGAATTTCTTCAGTGGGGTTGGCTACAGCTTCTTCTACAGGTTCGTACGATGCATCATCAGGTGCTTCCACGGCCTCGGGCGTTAAGGCCTCGACATCATGGAGCGTCGCCGCCCGCTGCAAGATAATCGGCTCTGCCTCGGCAACCTCTTGTTCGCTGCCGTCTGGTTCCCATTCTTCTTGACTGTCGCTGATTGCGGCCTCAAGAGCCGCAATTTTCTGGCCAAGGTCTGCTGTTTCAATAGAATCACTGGCAGGTTCAAACATATCCTGTGGCTCAGGGGTTTCTTCTGCCTGCTCTGCCTCAATAGCATCGGCGCCTTGTTCTTCAGGTAAAGTTTCCGGCGTGCTGTCATGGGTATCAAGCACACGAAATGCTGGCGTAAGTACCAATTTTTCAGTGGTTTCACCCCGTTCCGAAACCGGACGGGATGGATCAGTATTTTCTGATACTAAGCGTCGGATTGAAGATAAGACATCTTCGATTTCGGCATTAGATACTGGCTCGGACATAGTTCCCGAAACTCCTAAGATTGCCCCCAGATACAGTTTAGCCGTGCCACGTCGCGCAGACAACCAAAAGCTGGGCCTTTAAGTATAACAAAACCAAAAACAAAACTATTTGTTGAAAGCCCTGCGCCGAAAGAGCGGAATTTCTATTCGCGAACCAGTGCTTCTAGTACCGCGTCCAGTCGTTCGCCTTGTGGGCTAATTTCATAAACAGGGGCTGATTTTACGGCATTGTAATAGGCCTCTGGATCATAGGTTGTAATGCCAAGGCCCAAATGATCCGCAGTCAGCAACCCCATCGATGCAAGCAGGTTGTAAACGGCAGCGTACTGATCAGACTGGGCGTTAATGGCGTTTGCCCGCGCATCAAGCAGAATTTGTTCCGCATTCAACACATCAAGTGCTGTGCGTGATCCCAAGCTTTGTTCTTCCCGGGTGCCGCGCAGGGCAACGGTGCTAGCACGAATTTGGCGTTCGGTTGCTTCGCGGCTTGCGGCGGCGATGGCCAATCGAGCCCAGGCATTTCCAATATTTTGATCAATGCCGTGTTTCACAATGTGCAGGCCCGCGCGGGCAGAATCGCGCATGGCTTGTGCCTTGCGATACATGGCAGACATCCGACCACCCTGATAAATTGACCCTTGCAGGTTCAGGCCAAGCTGGTTGCGGGTGCTGCTCATCCCTTCAACAATTTGGGTATATGTTGTGCTGCCTGTGGCGGTTACCGTTGGCTTCATCGCCAGTAGAGCAATTTCAACATTCATTTCCGCAATGGTCACGTTGCGTTGTGCGGCCAGCATATCGGGATGGCGTAAAAGGCCAAGCGCACGGGCTTGTTCAATGGTTGAGACCGTTATTGGCGGTGTCGGTGGTGCGCTAAGTGCGCTTGGGTAATGCCCTGTTACGGCCTTATATTCTTCGCGTGCAATCAAGAGAGCGCCGGCAGCAGCGGCTTCGGATGCCCGCGCGGCAGCCAGCCGGGCTTCGGCCATGGAAACATCGGTTTGTGTGGTTTCCCCAACGTTGAAACGATCCCGTGTGGCGCGCAATTCTTCAATGATCAAACGCACATTATTGCTTTGTAATGAAGAAGTTTCAGCCGCTGAACGGACATTTAGGAAAGCGGAAACTGCCCGTAATAAGATATTTTGCTCAACACCTATTAGCATTTCACGCGTTGCCAGAACGTTTTCACGTGCAACCGCAATGCGCAAATCAGTTCTTCCAAAATCGTACAAAAGCAGGCTGGCACTTAAGCTTGCGCTTAGGGAAACCGAGCTGCCGGGATAAGGCTGTGTATTGCTCCAGTTTTCGTTAACGGCGTAATTAATCGATGGCCGCAGCCCAGAGACGGCAACAGCAACCTCTTCGTCAGCAGATCGAAGTAAGGCACGGTTTTGCTCAAGCAATCCACTATGGCGATAAGCCGAGATCAGCGCATCAGTCAAGGTCTCGGCATTGGCAGTGATTGGGGCGCTGCAAACGGCAGACAAAATAGACAACACGGTGATAGCTTGCTTTATTTTGTATATCATCGGTCTACCCCAAAGTTTACTAAACCTATATTGCGCTAAAGGTTAAACGTGGTTTCTGCTTCAAATCCGGCCAAAACCGGCGCGCCTGCATTGAACAAATATTGCCACGTAATGGTATCATTAATTTTAATGCCAATACGGGCGATGCCAAGCGCACCTTCGCTAAACAAGCAGGCAATGCGCCCGCCTTCTTTTAATTGGCCCTTGATTTCAGAAGGCAATTTTTCAATCGCCCCTTCAATAAATATAACATCATATGGCCCATGCTTTGGTGCCCCAACTGATAACGGGCCGGACACTACGGCAACATTATCGATACCATGCTCGGACAACGTTGATTGGGCCTCTGCGACCATCGCCTCATCATGTTCAAGTGCAACAATAAATTCGGACATGCGCGCCATGATTGCAGTTGAATACCCCAATCCACAGCCAATATCCAAAACCACTTCGTTGGGTTGAATATTTAATCCGTCCAACAGCTTAGCAATTGTGCGGGGCTCTAACATCAGGCGCCCATGGCCCAAATCGATGCTTTCATCAGCATAGGCGGCATCGCGTCTGGTGTCTGGCACAAACACCTCGCGGGGAACGGCAAGCATTGCTTCGATGATAGGAAATTTAGTTACATCGGAGGGCCTTACCTGAGTGTCGACCATGGTGGTTCGGTGGCTGGTGAAATCGGTCATTTTCGAATCCGCTTCGTTTATGGGCTGATCTGAATCTTGCCACAGGTAGCAAGGCGTCGCAACACGGTAGGCGCATTTGATTGCTTTCAGTCCCCTAAGTAGCGAAAGAGCCGCACTTCCGTCTTGCACCCCTGCTCAGCTTAAGTTAAATCCAGAAAATCTTCGGCGAGTTGGCGGAGTTGTTACGCAGCGGAGTGCAAATCCGTGAACACCGGTTCCATTCCGGTACTCGCCTCCAATAATTTGATCAAAACAATAGCTTAGTTGGTTTATAGCGTCCAGAGCCGCTATTGCCCCTAACCTGCGACATCAATTTAATCCCGAGGACACTCCATACGCCGGAGGATACTTGGGGCGCAGGTCAAATAGCCTCGAATACCTAAGGAAAATGATGATAGGGAAACTGGTCAGTGTTTTGCTGGGTTTTTATGTTAACGGAAGATATTCTCAGGCATATCTACATAAATATCGGCTGAGCTGGCACCGGGGATGCCTTGCAGAACGGCAACAATTTCGCCATTTATAGTGACAACACCATCTAAGCCATCGTTTGATGGTTGAACTGAAATGCTTGGTGTTGGGCCGATTGTATCTGGGTTTAGGCTGATGCGCAAAAAATCCTCACCGATAATAAAATCGGCTATCTCTGCGTGGCCTACGCCAACCCCAGAATTCTGGTACAGCCAGAATGTATCATTTTCATCGCCGCCAAAGGCATATGCGCAAGCATCACCGGTGGTGATTGTGCCATCCTCGTTGCCTGCATCAATAATATTTAGGCCACCGTCGGTCTGAATAATTGGTGTGCCATCCCACGAGCCTAACGCGCCTTCGCCATTACTATCAATAGAGTCATCGTTAAGTGTAATGGTGTCATTACCGCCGCCCAATTCAGTATCAAGGGTTTCGGTGGTATCTGACTGTTCTCTTAAAAGGTGTTGTAAGAATGTGGAGTCTTCATCGGCCGGGAAGTCACCGTCCGATGAAGTTATTGGGTGCAATACTGGGCCTACGACCGGGCCGCCATAACCGGACGGTGTATCGTCGTCATCATCCGGGAGCAAAACAGTATCTGGATCAAAATCTATCGGGCTGGTCGGAGGTGTATCATCATCGTCATCAGGCAATAGGACATCAGTTTCCCCACCACCTGTGCCATTGCCTGTATTGTCTTCTTCGCCACCGAAGGCATCCGGCATTAGGATGATTGGCAAAAGCCCTAAAAAAAGCAAAAATATTGACATGATTGGCCCTAAACACACGGATTACCTCTATGTAATATCGCAGATCAAATTTGTGTCTAGTTTTGAATGCCTACAATCTTATCAATATTGTTTTATGGTTAGCGCTTGGTTCGCCGGTGAATTCAACTCATAGGTTGCACTGTGCGAGGCGTTAGATAATATCCAGTTATGAATGACGAGCAAAACCAGCCTGAAACCATTCGCAACGCTGATTTAATCCGAGAGGTGCAGTCATTGCGCGATGAAATTGCGCGCGTGAACAACCACAGCTATATCAAAATGCACGATAGCCTTTGGAGGCTTGGCGCGTTTCAGTTGTTTCGCGGACTTGCCTTTGGCTTGGGGTCCGTGTTGGGCGCAACGCTTTTGGTGTCTGTTCTTGTGCAGCTTTTGGCATCAATGGATTTTATCCCGGTTTTGGGGGATTGGGTCGCACAAATTATCGATCAGCTACAGCTGGGCAAGTAACATTACAAACTATGCCTTTCCTTTCGTCAGTTTTCCTTCTATACGCGCGCATCCGCTGGATTCTTTAAATTGGTTCGGTGGACCCTCCATGGGCCTTGCTGGACGACATCCCGGCCTGCGCCATTCACACAAACCTTAAAGGAGACCCCGATGTCGATTACACCCGAAGAAAAAGCCCGCTTGATGACAGAATTCGCGATCAAAGAAGGCGACACTGGTTCGCCCGAAGTTCAGGTTGCAATCCTGTCCAGCCGGATCAAAACTCTGACCGAGCACTTCAAGACACACAAAAAAGACAACCATGGTCGTCGTGGCCTGCTGAAAATGGTTGCCCTGCGTCGTAAGCTTCTGGACTATACCCGTGGCAAAGACGAAGCACGTTACCAAGACCTGATCAAACGTCTGGGTCTGCGTCGCTAAGCACGTTACCTAAGAATAATGATACCAAAACGCCTGCTCAGATATGAGCGGGCGTTTTGCGTTAGGCACAGTCAATATCCATGTATCTTAAGCGCGTTTTTCAAAGCCGGATTTAGGAACAGACATTTCGGTACTTGCCCCGCCTTTGTCATAGGTGCGCAAGGCTACTTTGGGGTTACTTAGTTCTTTCAGGCGGCTTGCCGCGCTTTTAATTCCACGCCCGACCGCCACCAAAAGTTCCTGATTTCGGTCTGCTTTGATCTTTAAGCGTTCTATGCGCACGCTATCACTTGTTGATGTGGCCAAGGATTCCAAAAGTCGGGTTTTTTCCCCTAGGTGGCGCGATAATGCATCCAAATTTCCCGACAAAATCGCAATACGTTCACGATCCAGCAAATCTTCCAGGGCTTCTATGATCGGGGTGGGGGGCTTAAATATTGCCATCTTCACGCTCCTTCAAAGCTTCAAACAAGGACTGGGCCAAGCCAATTCCGCCGCTATCCACGACAGCCTGCGCATGTTCACGCACCAGTAACGAAGTGAACTGTTCTTCGCCTGCGCCGCCCCCGAAACTGTCACGCGCTTTCCCCATTCCGGCGGATTTCAACATTTCTGCCAAAAAACTTACCTCCAGATCGCGTGCGACCTCTAATAATTCTTGGTCGCGCGGTGACATTTGCGGCGGGGTGGGCGTTATGCCTATTGATATCGGTTCCATGGCATTTCCTTTCAATTGAAAACACTTTCACCTTGGTATGACAGCAGACAGTAAAGAATCAGTAACTAAGTTCTGCGATTGTCTTTTCATACGGCGGAAGAACACCCGGATAGATTATATGCAAAACACAGCGTTACTTACCTTTATGAACCCTATGGCTGATTCTGGCATTCGGGCTGAACCCATTTTGGAAATGGGTGATGCAGGCGTTTTTTCAATCATCATGGAAATAAATACGCCTGATGCGGCCAAGGTCATGCAGGCAATCAGCCCCGTGGCTATCGCTGAATCTGGCGCAGATTTTTCCACCGATATGCACTTGGATACCGACCCCCAAGTTGAAGATGCAATGCCCGCGATAATTCAAGCCGAAATGGCACCCAAGCACGCCACACCTTCGGCCATGCAACTTAATCTAAACCTAACGCCCCCTACTAGTGCAGAACATATTGACGTGCAGTTAGCTAATAAGCCTGCGCCCGATTCCCAAGAAGGGCGAATGCCCTATGGCTTGCATATCTCAAATGCCACACCTGCATTTCCACACCGCCAACCAGAAGCAGGCTTGGCAATGCCGAAAGGGCAACAAGCTGTATCAAAAACAGCGACAGGCCCTGCGGAAAATGCTGGCTTGGGTTTGAAGGCATCAGGCTTGCCGCACCCAATAAGTGATCAAAAAATCACGCTAAACCAATCTGTTGAACAAAAAATCTTGCCAGAAAAATCTGTAATTTCAAAAAGCGTGGATATTCCAAAAGCATCTAGAAATTATGCGCGCCCAAACATCCCCGTTCCCCTTCAAGGCTTAGCTGAAACAACATTGCAAAATCATGCGGCCTCTATTGAAAAAATACCGGCACCAGGCGTGCAACCTGAACAAGGTGAGTGGAGACATAACTTACCTAAAGCACCCAATACGCCATCGGGGTTAGCAGCTTCTTTTCCCGTGCAATCTCAACAACCTCAGCAAGTTCAACCTCAACAAGGCGCTTCAAGCCTTCCCAAGGCGCATACCCCGTCGACTGATGTATTGCGCAACTTTGATGGGCCTTCAAAACTTACACCAGATGTACCTGCGGTGGCGACCTCTGAAATTATTGGACAGCCGCATACCAGACAGCCCTTTCTGGGTGAATACATCGCACCGAAAATACAGGAAACTCGGTCCGTATTACGGGGTGCACCGGACCCATCGGGCAAGCCCGTGGATTTAATAGGCACCGAAATGCTTGTGGCTGCGACAGCGGGGGCATTATTCACACCTGCTGAATCTACGTTCACGGCCCCACCGGGGGCAGAGGTTACACTGGCGCGCCACATTGCGGCGCAGGTTGCACAAGTGGCACAGACAGCGCCAAGTACTCCGGTTGGTTTGGCTTTGAACCCTGAAGAACTTGGACGTATTCAGTTAACCTTTACCACAGAAAACGGGGCGCTAAGTGTTGGCATTACCGCTGAACGGCCGGAAACTCTGGATCTTATGCGCCGCCATATTGATGCCTTGGCCCAGGATTTACGCAGCATAGGGTATCGGGATGTAAATTTTGACTTTAGCGCAGGCGGCGAAAATGACAGTGGATCAACATCCGAAGGCTCTGCCCATTCAGATAAATCATCGGGCCAAAGCAACCCTGCGACAGATGAAAACCTAACTGACGGCCCCGCCGAAGTCCGCGCGGCCACATCTTTATTAACCAGTGAAACCCAAGGGGTTGATCTTCGCCTTTGAAAGGAACGTATCATGGAAATAGGACAAATAAATCAAGGTGTAATTCCCGCCTCGCAATTGAACCAAGCGACAACTGATTTATCGGTAATCAGTTCAGATTTTGAGACATTTTTATTAATGTTGACCGCCCAAATGGAAAATCAAGACCCACTTAATCCAATTGAATCTTCTGATTATGCCGTTCAATTGGCCACCTTTTCATCGGTTGAACAACAAGTGAAAACCAATGATTTGCTTTCTGGCCTTAGTGAACAAATGGGTCTTATGGGTATGGCGCAATTGGCCGGTTGGGTTGGCATGGAGGCACGCGCTGCTGTGCCTGCTTATTTGGACGGTGCGCCTATAGCGCTTTCGCCAAATCCGGCTAGAGTTGCAGAAGAGGCTGTCTTAGTGGTTCGTGATGCCAACGGGGATGAGGTCGAGCGTATAAATATTGAGGTTTCTACCGATCCAATATCTTGGGCAGGTATTGACGAAAATGGTGATCCACGTCCAGAAGGGCTGTATTCCTTTGAATTGGAAAGCTATTCCCATGACAGCCTGATAGCAACGACGCCTGTTGATGTGTATTCCCAAATTTCCGAGGCCCGTAATGAAGGTGGCGTAACCGTCCTTATTCTTGAGGGGGGCATTGAAGTGCCAGCGTCTGCCGTTAATGCACTGCGCGCCGCCTCATAAGGTGGAAAATAACGGGCGCTATAAAACGGATACGGCCCAAAGTGACAGAATTGTCAGGCCAGCCCCAAACAGCATATAGGCCAGGGCGCGCCATGGTTTTTTACGATTTTTCTTAGGCGGGGTGGTTGTTTGGCGTATCAATGCAGCTTCGGCCATGCTTGGCAAAAGTGGGCCAAAACGGGCCAGAACTCTGGCAGTTTTCACCAGATCGGCCACCATGGCGCGTGGGCCCAAGGCCTTAAGAACATAATCTTCAACTACAGGTTTTGCGACCTGCCATATATTAATGTTTGGATTAAGTGACCGCGCCACGCCTTCGACCACAACCATGGTGCGTTGCAGTAAAATAAGTTCGGTCCGGGTTTCCATGCCAAACTTTTCGGTTACATCAAAAAGATAATTCAACAAACGGCCCATGGAAATATTGGTTGCATCCATGCCAAAAATAGGTTCGCCAACAGCCCTAAGCGCGCGTGCAAATTCTTCTACATCCCTGTCGGCAGGTACATATCCGGCCTCAAAATGCACCTCGGCAACCCGGCGATAATCCCGCTTGATAAAACCATAAAGGATCTCGGCGTAAACGCGGCGGGTATATTCATCCAACTGGCCCATAATGCCAAAATCGATTGCGATAATGTCACCGTTGGCGGCAAATTTCAGGTTTCCCTGATGCATATCGGCATGAAACAGGCCATCGCGCAGGGCGTGACGCAGAAACATTTGCAATACACGTTCACTTAAATCGACCATATCCAGCCCTGCGGCGCGAATGGCCGGAAGGTCATTCGCTGAAATCCCGTCGGCCCAACCCAGTGTCATCACGGTCCGCCCGGTCAGGGACCAACTAATTTTCGGAACGACAAAACCTTTGTCACCTTCGGTGTTGGCGTGAAATTCAGATGCTGATGAGCTTTCAAGGCGCAAATCCAGCTCGCCCATAACCACGCTTTCAAAGTGGGCGATCACTTCGGTCGGGCGCAGGCGGCGGCTGGATGGTAATAGTTTTTCAATCACCCAGGCCGAAAAATGAAAGGCGTCGATATCCTTGCGAAAGGCGCGTTCAATTCCGGGGCGAAGCACTTTAACGGCGACTTCTTCGTTGGTCGTTGCAATGCGCGCATGGTGAACCTGTGCGATCGAGGCCGCAGCAACCGGTTCGGAAAACATGCTGAACAATTCATCAACCGGCGCACCCAGTTCATCTTCTATCATTTTTCGGGCTATTTCGGTGGAAAATGGCGGCAACTTATCTTGCAGATAGGTCAGTTGTTCCGCTAATTCTGCGCCTACCACATCGGGACGAGTTGAAAGCATTTGACCGAATTTAATATAGGCCGGCCCAAGGGCCTTAAGGGCGCGTGTCACTGGCGGTAGGTCAGGGTCCCCGCGCAGGCCCAAAAACGAAAGTGGCCAGCCGATGACCCGCGCGCCAAAACGTAATGCGCGCGGTGGGTCCATGGCATCCAAAACCACATCCATGGCGCCGGTACGTTGGAATGTGGCACCAGTACGGATTAGCCGCCAGATATTATGAGGTCCGCGCATCTAGATTTTCCATCCCGAATGCAGCGCAGCAATGCCCATGGACATATTGCGGTATTTCACATTTTCAAATCCGGCGTCACGGATCAGCCCAGCAAAGGTTTCCTGATCGGGAAACTTACGGATTGATTCAACCAGATATTGGTACGAATCGGCGTCATTTGCGATGAGGTGTCCCAGCTTGGGGATCACATTGAACGAATAAAGGTCATATAATTTTTGCATGCTGTCATTTGGCATCTGGCTGAATTCCAACACCATAAGGCGCCCGCCTGGGCGTAAAACGCGGAATGCTTCGGACAGGGCATCAGGGATGCGCGTCACATTTCGGATACCGAAACTGATTGTATAGACGTCAAAGGAATTGTCTTCGAACGGCAAAGACATGGCATCGCCAGTGATCCAGCTCAGGTGGTCAGCTTGGCTTTCGGCCTCGGCGCGGGTGCGTCCAGCGACCAGCATACCTTCGGTCATATCCAGAACAACGGCGCTGGAACCTGGCGCACGTTTCAGAAAACGAAACGAAATATCGCCGGTTCCGCCAGCCACATCCAGCAGGCGTTGGCCTGTGCGCGGGGCCAGCCAATCCATCATTGCATCCTTCCAAATCCGGTGGATACCCATCGACATTGCGTCGTTCATCACGTCATATTTCGACGCAACATTTGAAAACACCCCATGCACCATTCCCGCCTTGTCGTCTTCGGCCACGGTTTTAAATCCGAAATGGGTGGTCTTCTTGCTTGAACTGTTCATCATAGTGTACCGATCTGGATTACCTGCCCCCTCATATAATGCACATGCAGGGCGCACAATGGAGAGTGTCATAATGCCTGAATTACCTGAGGTCGAAACCGTGCGCCGTGGCCTGTTACCGGTAATGGAAGGGCAAAAAATTATCCACGCCGATATTCGCCGCGAAGGATTGCGTTGGCCGTTCCCTGAACGCATGGCAGCGCGCCTTAATGGTGCGCGGGTGTTGGGGTTGCGCCGACGGTCGAAATACATTTTGGCAGATCTTTCCACAGATGAAACCCTGATCATCCATCTGGGCATGTCGGGGCGAATGCTGATTTCGGCTGAAAACCATGCGGAAATTGCCAAACATGATCACGTTGTTTTCGATTTGGAAAACGGGGCGCGAATAACGTTCAACGATACGCGCCGCTTTGGCATGATGGACCTGTGCGCGACAAACAAGGTCACGCAACACCGGATGATTGCCGGTCTTGGGCCGGAACCATTAAGTAATGATTTTTCCGAACCTGTTTTGGTGGCAGCCCTGAAGGGGCGCAACATGCCGATCAAATCCGCGCTGCTGGATCAGAAAATTGTCGCGGGTTTGGGCAACATTTATGTTTGCGAGGTCCTGTTTCGCGCCAAGGTGAACCCATTGCAAAAGGCAGGAAAAATTCCCGCCAACCGGGTGGGCGAATTGGTGCCTCATATTCGGCAGGTTCTGGACGAGGCAATTAACAGCGGTGGATCATCCCTTAAGGATTATCGACAGGCAGATGGCGAACTGGGATATTTCCAGCACGCGTTTCGGGTTTATGGCCGCGAAGGGCTGCCTTGCACCGAAATTGGCTGCGACGGACAAATCGTGCGTATTGTACAATCGGGCCGATCAACATTCTATTGCGCGCAATGTCAAAGATAACTTGATCGGGCAGGCTTGCGGGCATACCACTTGGCCTCGACCAACCAAAATGGCGGGAATCATGGCCTTTAAAAACATCATCGTTGAGACAGAAGATCACGTAACATTGATCCGTCTGAACCGCCCCGAGGCATTGAACGCATTAAGCCTGGAATTGCTGGGCGAGCTGGGTCAAGCACTGGAAACTGCACAGAAAAATGAAAATGTGCGTTGTATTGTTGTGACCGGATCCGAAAAGGCATTCGCCGCCGGCGCCGACATCAAAATGATGAGCGACAAAACTTTTGTCGAGGTTTTCGCCGGTGATTTATTTACTGCCGAAGAACAGGCGATTCTGCGCACGCGTAAACCGATTATTGCGGCGGTATCCGGCTATGCGCTGGGTGGTGGTTGCGAACTGGCGATGATGTGTGACTTTATTATCGCAGCTGATACCGCCAAATTTGGCCAACCCGAAGTGAACCTTGGCGTGATGGCTGGCATGGGCGGCACCCAGCGTTTGACCCACCTTGTGGGCCGCGCAAAATCAATGGACATGAACTTGACCGGCCGCTTTATGGATGCCGAAGAGGCCGAGCGCGCCGGACTGGTCAGCCGCGTTGTTCCTGCCAAAAAACTGATGGACGAAGCCATG